>NZ_JXXU01000029.1 GCF_000967495.1 Vibrio neptunius
CACTTATTTAGAAAAAGCCCCAACAGCAATGTTAGGGCTTTTTCTTATCTGCAGTATTACTGTTGGTCTGTGACCAACGTGTCCCGCAAAAGGTTTGCCTGTTGCCCGCAACCCAGGCCGTCCGACACTTATTTTAGACCTCAGCAGCAATGCTGGGGTCTTTTTGTATTTGAGGGATTATTTTGTAAGACCAATGCGCTCGTTCGTGCGCGAGTCCAATTGAGCGCAAGCTCGGCCGCTTCGCAATTTACTCCAGATCTCAGCAGAAATACTCGGGTCTTAATTCTTATCGCTCTTTGGCTGACGAATACAGACCAATAAATCAAAGCAATCTTAAACTTATTGAAAGCCTAGGCATTGAAAGTTCTGATTGCTTGTTGTGTATGCAAGGATCTTAGTATTTAGGTGGTTAATGTCCTATGAGACTGGTTCAATTGGTATTGTTTCTTATCGAGTAGAGAATAAAAAGCCGACCTAATGGTCGGCTTAGTTAGCAAAGATGAATGAAATTTACGCTTGAACTAAAGTAAGGGCTTTTTTTGATACCTCATGAGCCGCTTTAGTCATATTTTGTTTCTCAAGTGCATCAGCTAAATAGGCATAATCAGATACACTAGAACGCACTTGAAGTGCTTGCTCTAAATGCTGTTGAGCCTCGGACCAGTTTTCATTTCTTAGATGGAACTGCGCAAGAGCGCTGTGCGCTGGAGCATTATTGCCGTCTTTTCTTAGCATATCTTCTAGGAGCACAACGACAGGATGATAATCTGCTAGTTTTATATCAGGCAGTAGTGCATAGAGGTTTGAATCTGGGTTCTTTTTGAGGTTCTCTTTGACCAATGTAAAAGCTTCACTGTCTGCTTTACGAGCGATAAGCTGCTTTGCAAAGCATTCAATCAAGTGAACATTGCTCCTTAGCTTGCGAGTAAGGCTGTTCCAATGAGCTATCAACCCTTCACTGCCTTTTTGCTCTGCAACTTCCTCTAGCAAGCCGCATTGCGCACGTTGGGTTAACTGAATCTGTTCATCTTTAGTAATGATTTTACTTTTCACAAGTGAAGGTAAGGTATTTAGCAGGGGTTTCCACATCTTAAGTTCAATGTAGACATTTTGTAATAGATTAAGGACGACACGATTATTTGGATAGCTGGATTTGAGTTGAGTTAACGTCTCAAATGCTGCCGTGTAATTGGCTTCTTTTACTTGCTGTTTTGCTCTGGTGAGTTCAACTGCCAGCAGAGCGTTTTCTTGCTCAGATGCGAGTTTAAGATAGCGGTCTCGCTTTTCATTGTCTCCCATTCCCTGTGCCGCTTCTGAAGCCACTAAATAGCACAGTAGAGGCATATCATGGTGATTTGCCCAGCGAGTGACTTTCTTTTCTGCCAGTTTGAAGTCCCCCTCAAGTAACTTGATGATGCCTTCATTGGTGAAGCGGCGAGAGCGGCGCATTTTTCGGATACCAAAATAGTTCCAGGTTGCTGAGCCCACATAGAGGGTTGTCTTGATTAGATACTCTAAGCTAAAAAGTGCTGCCAATAATGCAATGACCAATATGACAAACGTTGTGAAACTCATCTCAATGGTCGTATCTACAACCGAAATCAGGACATAGCCCTGCTGGCCAGCATATTTGGTACCGGCAAAAAGACCAGCACCTAGGGTGACGAATAGAAAAATTAATCTGAACATTATTTTTCCTCCGTAACCAAGGTGGTCACTTCATGTCGCAGACGATCATGTATAACGTCGGACAAAAGTTGCTCTGTGTCTAACTTTGCAGGGTACTCAACTTGTACATTTTGCTTACTTAGCATCTTTAGAGCTTTATTGAACTCAATAACCGCATTGGTGTGTTGGTCGAAGAATGAACTCGACCATTTTTCAGCAGTGGTTAACGCCGTTTGGTAAATATCTTGCTGCTCAACGTATACCGCCTTAATCGCTGTTTCCAGTTTGGCCTTCATGTTCTCTTTAAGGTAGAAATGTTGCTCTGGAGATAACAAAGGAGTGACATTGCCATCACGGGTGCGGAATGTGATGAAGCTCTCAGAGAAGTCTTTAAGTGACGTCATCAGATTGTCTTTCCAATCATAGATGTCTTCAGAGACATGCTGAACTCTCCGCTCGGGTGCATCAGGAAGGATTGCATTGGCTAACGGAAGGCTGTCTACTTGCTGTTGCAGCGACGTTAATCTAAGAACCAGACCTTCTCGATCGATAATCGGTATGGATTTAAGCTCCGTGATGTCATGGGCCATGGTTCGACGCAAAGGTACCAAGCTAGGATCGCTCAACGCAGCGATACGTTGGTCGGCGCTTTCCATCAGTTTTGTGGCACTGACGGTATCATGCTCCAAAAATAGTTTTCGGCCTGCTAATTTCACTAGATAATCGGCTTCTGCCAATAGCCAGTCATTCGGGCGACGACCTTTTACGTCAGCAAGTGCAAGCTGAAGACCTTCAATGCTTTTTTGCTGCTGTGATAAAACAGTTTCTGTTTTGTGACTGATCTCAGCGGCTTTTGCTAATGTTTCCTGCTGAGTGGCGTTCAAATCCTGCTTAAAAGAAACGGCAGTTTGTTCCAGTTGCTTTTGCAGTTGTTCAATTTGAGATTGGTACTCAGCATTTTGTAGCGTTACCTGAAGTGTAAAACCACCACATAGTAATGAAACAACGATTGCAACCGCACCAAGTTTAATTCCGCGCTTAGCATTTTTTTCTTGTTGTCGGATGGTGTCTGGTGACGCTTTAGTTCCAGACTTTTTCTTGGAAGATGCAGAGGGAGATTCAGACGCATTGGAAATGTCGTTGGAAGACTCTTGAGTTTCAGCAGATGATGCTGCTTCTTGGTCTTTCTCAGGTTCAATGTAGTCGTTTTTATTTTTACTTGTCATTGCGATTGTCCTGTTTCACGTTGGCCGGAGAGTAGCCAGTAAATCCTTATTGGAAGCGCTTCCCGTGTTGGTTATATGAACAAAGCCTATTTGTTGCGCTTCATTTGCGATACGTGCACTCGGTACATAAAGTTGCAGTCCGAGTGCCCAGTTCAATTGCGCTTGTGTAAGCTGTGATACAAAATAACTCAGCTGACCTGAACTGGTGATGACTAACTGTTGGATATGTTTATCCTGCCAGAAAGGGACGAATAAATCTGAGTCAAAAGCAAGGTTTTGTCGTTTGTATACTTCAAGATAACTGACTTGAGCGCCTCGAGATTTGAGTGTCTCGTAGATTAGCTCACGTCCACCGTTGCCTCGAAGGATAACGACCTTTTTACCTTTGACTCTTTTTAGTATGTCCAGTTTGAGCAAATGCTCGCTGTCACCGACGTCGGGGTAGTGTACTTTTTGCTGGCTGAGTTTGCTTAAAACATGTGCGGTTTTTTGACCGACGGCAATGTAGGTTGCTGTTTGAGGCCATTCTTTCTGGGATGTAAAGGCTTGTTGTGTGAGCGTGACCGCATGTTGGCTGACGGCAAGAATACAGTCGAACTGACAAAGTTGAGTGTCAATGCCGGAGAGATCTTTCCCCGGCAGGATTTCGATAAGAGGTTGATGGAGCGCGCAGATACCCGCGCTGTTGAGTTGTTGGCAGAGTGAGCGGCCTTGTTCACCTGGCCGAGTAACCAACACTGCCATAAAGTTACTCGTGAACCGCGTACAGTCTAGTCAAGATATCGCGTGCACCGTCATCCAGTAGTTGGTTGGCCAATGTCACCCCAAGTTTCTCAGCATCAGCGCGCGAGCCTTTGATTTCGCCGCGCACAATCTTGGAGCCGTCAGGTTCGCCGACAAGCGCACGCAACCAGATGTCATCACCATCGAGTAGGGAGTAGCTGCCAATAGGTACTTGGCAACCCCCTTCCAAGGTTAAATTCATTGCGCGCTCACACAGCACGCGATCAGCACTATCTCTGTGGTTGAGTGGTTCAAGTAACTTGATAAGACGTTCATCATCTAGGCGGCATTCAATGCCAACTGCACCTTGCCCAACGGCGGGTAGAGATTGTTCTGGCTCGATAAAACTGCGAATTCGCGCTTCTAGATCTAGGCGTTTCAAACCTGCTGCTGCAAGAATGATGGCATCATATTCGCCAGCATCGAGTTTACCCAAACGTGTACCTACATTACCGCGTAGTTCCTTGATGACCAGATCTGGACGGTATTCCTTAATCTGACACTGACGGCGCAGACTGCAAGTGCCGACAACTGCACCTTGTGGTAGTTCGTCAATATTAGCGAAGGTATTGGAAACGAAAGCATCTCGTGGGTCTTCACGCTCACAAATCGTAACTAACCCTAGCCCTTCGGGAAAATCAACCGGTACATCTTTCATTGAGTGAACGGCTAAATCTGCACGTCCTTCCAGCATGGCGACTTCGAGTTCTTTTACGAACAAACCTTTGCCACCTACTTTGGCTAATGGAGTGTCGAGAATGACGTCGCCTTTCGTCACCATAGTCACAAGTTCAACTTCCAAACCAGGGTGCGCTGCTTGAAGAGCATCTCGTACATAATAGGCTTGCCAAAGAGCAAGAGGGCTTTTGCGTGTAGCAATTCGAATTGGAGTCGATTGAGTCATGATGGTCTTTGAAAAACAGTTTTGATGGGCTAATCCTACCATTCTCTTGGAAAAAGTCTTACTGCTAGATCGTCTCGATAATTATCAGACGTCCGACTAGCAGAAAATATTCAAAATAGTGTGATGTTCATCTCGTTTGTAAAATGGGCTATTATTACAAAAGGCGGATACGTACCACACTATGTCGCGAGCATATTGATTAACAAAACAATGTCGATTCGATCGTACATTTCTTTACCAATCGAAATAAAAGTGTTAGATTGATCACGTTTTGTTAGTGCTTTAGAACAATTTGTCGTCAAGGCACAGTTAGGAATCAAACAAGGAATCACCCTTGCAGGCTTATATAAAGACGCTTATCCAGAGACTTGATAACCTAAACCAGCAGCGTATTGAGCGCGCGCTGGCTCTTATGGATATGCAAAGTCAGCGTGTTTTCCATCTGATTCCTACTCTTCTGCATTTCAATCACCCAGCCATCCCCGGTTATTACGATTCTCAAGTCCCCTACGGTGTATACGGTCTCGAATTCAATGAAGTGCAGAAGCAGTTTATTGAGGATACTGAGCTTACGATTGGGCAATCGCTGCGCACCAGTGCAGAGTCGGCTATCCTTGGTTTGTATACTATGGGGAGCACCTCTTCGATTGGGCAGAGTAGTTCGAGCGACCTCGATATCTGGGTGTGTGTATCACCGTCGATGAGTTGTGAAGAAAGAGAATGCCTAACCAATAAATGCCTGCTGATCACCGACTGGGCTCAGACACAGGGTGTTGAGGCAAATTTCTTCCTGATGGATGAGGAGCGCTTTCGCACCAATCGCTCCGAAGAAATGACAGGTGACAACTGTGGTTCATCCCAGCACCTTTTGCTACTGGATGAATTTTATCGTTCTGCTGTTCGCCTTGCCGGTCAACGTTTGCTATGGCAAATCGTGCCACCTGAAATGGAAGAGTGTTACGACGAATACGTTCGAGATCTGTGTCGCCAAGGTTGCATAGATTGCTCGCAATGGATTGATTTTGGTCAACTGAACCGCATTCCAGCCGAAGAATATTTTGGCTCAAATCTATGGCAGTTGTACAAGAGCATTGACTCACCTTATAAGTCGGTGCTGAAAGCGATTTTGCTTGAAGCGTATTCGTGGGAGTATCCGAACACTCAACTCCTCAGTATTGATACCAAGCGTCGCTTTTTTGCCCATGAACCTGACCTTTACGGGATGGATGCATACTACTTGATGCTTGAAAAGGTGACGCGCTATCTTGTACGCATTGGTGATCACGCGCGTCTTGACCTTGTCCGTCGCTGCTTTTATCTAAAAACGCATGAGAAGTTATCTCGTGAGCATGACATGGGCTCCGTTGCTTGGCGCCGTGAAGCCATGAGTGACATGATCCAGAAATGGCATTGGGAGCATTCAGTGCTTGTTGAGCTGGATGATCGCCGTAACTGGAAGGTTGAACAAGTGAAAGTGGTTCACCATGCCTTACTTGATGCACTTATGCTGAGCTACCGGAACCTGATTCAATTTGCTCGACGCAACGACATCACTTCTGCGATCAGTCCACAAGACATTAGTATTTTAGCGCGTAAGCTTTATGCTGCGTTTGAGGTTTTACCTGGTAAGGTAACTTTGCTTAACCCGCAAATTTCACCAGATTTACATGAATCCGACTTGAGCTTTATTGAAGTGAGGCCGGGTCGTACAAATCAAGCGGGTTGGTACCTCTATAAGCAACCTCTTCAGCCAGAACGTCTTCTTGGTCAGCCATTCTTAGAGCATAATGAATACCTCAGTAAGTTGGTCGCTTGGTCATTTTTCAATGGTCTAATTACAGAGTCGACGCGTCTGCACTCGGTAGTTCGTGATGCTCACTTGGATATTGATAAGTTTTATCAGATGGTCAGCGATTTACGGAATACCTTTTCATTGCGTAAGCGTCGCCCAACCATGCAGGCATTGGCGAGTCCTTGTGAAATCAGCCAGCTGGCAATGTTCATTAACTTTGAAAATGATCCTACTGCGGCATTGAGTGGGCGTTCGCTGAAAGTTGACCTTAAAACGACAGATATTTTTAGCTTCGGTTCAAAACAAACCTGTCTGGTTGGTAGTGTCGATCTGGTGTATCGGAATTCTTGGCATGAAGTGCGCACGCTGCATTTTAAAGGTGAAACTGCCATGTTGGACGCGTTAAAGACCATTATGGGTAAGATGCACCAAGACGCGCTACCACCAGAATCCGTCGATGTGTTCTGCTATAGCAAAAATCTGCGTGGTGTGATGCGCAACATGGTTTATCAACTGCTCGCTGAATGCATTGACTTGCGCCTTAAGCCGATTGAACAAGAAAAGCGTCGCCGTTTTAAAGCTCTGCGTATTGCTCAGCAAACCTATGGCTTATTCTTTGAACGTCGTGGTGTATCTGTACAGATGTTGGAGAATTCGGTCGATTTTTATCGCAGTATTTCGACCAGTAAGCTGAAAGGCTCGCCTTTGTTAATGTTAGACAAAGAACAAGACTACCAACTACCAGAAATTGTTGATAGCTTTGCCAGTGAGGGTTTGATTCAGTTCTTTTTTGAAGACTCTGCACAAGGTTTCAATATTTATGTGTTGGATGAGGCGAATCGTGTTGAGGTATACCATCAATTCAGTGGCATGAAAGATGAGATGATTGCCAGCGTGAATAGTTTCTACACGTCCGTCAAAGATGATAACGAATTGTCAACTCAGTTTATTAACTTCAATTTGCCGCAATACTATCAAATCGTTCACCCAGTAGAAGGTGATTCTTATATTGTGCCTTATCGAAATGATGGCTCGAACTATTCCAAGCCAAGTCGTGCCGTAAATGCGTAACTTGAATCGATGAAATAAAGAGCACTCAATGTGCTCTTTTTTGTGTCTAGCCTATACGGGTAACTACACCCATTCAATCTCTTCCTCTGAATGTTTTTCGCATTCTTGTTTTACCATCGCAATCAGCTCTAAGCCCGTTTTTGAGCAGGTCCACTGACCTTCTACCATTGCGAAGTGGAAGCCACCAGACTTAGATGCCAGCCAGATTTCTTTCATTGGTTCCTGGCGATTAATAATGATTTGGCTGCGGTCTTCAAACTCTAGGGTCATGACATTACCAGAAGTTTCATAATCAATGTCCGCACCTGAATCATCAATCATTTCTTCGATAATTTGCATTTGAGCATCTGCCAACTGATGAAATTCAGTCTCGTTCATCTTGTAATCCTATTGCTTTTCCTGAGTGTGGTGCGATTATAGGGGGCATTGAAAGATTAATCACGATACAACCCATGAAAAAATCACTCATCGCTCTGTTTCTATTATCTGTTCTTGGTCTGACTGGATGTGGTCAGACTGGTCCTCTTTACATGCCTGAAGATGCATCTCAGAACGAGCAGCCTTCACAACAATAAATAATGACATAAGGGATAGCACTTTGGATTACTTCAACTATCAGGATGATGGCCAACTTTGGGCCGAAGATGTTCCATTAACTGACTTAGCAGAGCAATTTGGAACACCACTTTACGTATATTCTCGCGCAACATTTGAGCGTCATTGGCATGCTTTTGATAAATCCGTTGGTAAGCACCCGCACCTAGTGTGTTATGCGGTTAAAGCCAACTCGAACTTAGGTGTACTTAATACACTCGCTCGTCTTGGTTCAGGTTTTGATATTGTTTCTGGTGGTGAGCTGGAACGTGTGATTGCAGCGGGCGGTGAAGCAAGCAAAGTGGTCTTCTCTGGTGTCGGCAAAACGGCGCCTGAAATGAAACGTGCACTTGAACTGGGTATCAAGTGTTTCAATGTAGAGTCTGAGCCAGAGCTAGAACGGCTTAACAAGGTCGCGGGTGAGCTGGGCGTTAAAGCGCCGATCTCATTGCGTATCAACCCTGATGTAGATGCTAATACGCACCCTTACATTTCTACGGGGCTTCGTGACAACAAGTTTGGTATTGCCTTTGACCGTGCACCTGAGGTGTACCAGTTCGCGCAAAGCCTTGAAAACTTAACGATCAAAGGTATTGATTGTCACATTGGCTCTCAATTAACGGATATCGAACCGTTTATTGATGCTACTGACCGTTTGCTGGCACTTATTGATGATTTAAAAGCACAAGGCATCAATATTGAGCATCTTGATGTGGGTGGGGGTCTGGGTGTGATCTATCGTGATGAGCTGCCACCAGAGCCTTCTGAATATGCCAAAGCACTGTTAGGTCGACTGGAAAACCATCAAAGTCTGGAGCTGATTTTCGAACCAGGCCGTGCAATTGCAGCCAATGCAGGTGTATTGCTGACGAAGGTTGAGTTTCTAAAACATACAGAACATAAAAACTTCGCCATTATCGATGCCGCGATGAATGACTTGATGCGACCGGCTCTGTATCAGGCATGGCAAGACATTGTTCCTGTTAACCCACGTGAGGGTGAATCAGTGACATACGATCTGGTTGGCCCAATTTGTGAGACGGGTGATTTCCTTGGTAAAGACCGTGCTTTAGTGTTGCAGGAAAATGACCTACTTGCTGTTCGCTCAGCAGGTGCGTATGGCTTTGTGATGTCATCCAATTACAACACACGTACTCGCGTTGCTGAAGTGATGGTTGATGGCAATAAAGTTCATCTAGTACGTCAGCGAGAAGAGCTGTCGAGCCTATGGGCGCTAGAAAATATTCTTCCGGAGTAATTGGAGTCTTATGCATTTCCATTTTTCTAAAATGCATGGTTTGGGTAATGACTTCATGGTCGTTGACTGCATTACTCAGAACATTTTCTTTTCTCCTGATTTGATCCGTCGTCTGGCGGATCGTCATACAGGAGTCGGCTTTGACCAGCTGTTAGTGGTTGAAGCCCCTTATGACCCAGAAACCGACTTTCACTACCGTATCTTTAATGCTGATGGTAGTGAAGTAGAGCAGTGTGGTAACGGTGCACGTTGTTTTGCTCGTTTTGTGCGTATGAAAGGCCTGACTAATAAGTACAGCTTCAGTGTCAGTACAAAGAAAGGCAAAATGGTCCTCAATATCGAGGAAGACGATCAGGTGACGGTTAACATGGGTGTGCCAGAATTTGAGCCGAGCAAGATTCCATTCAAAGCTAAGCAGACCGAAAAGACCTATATCTTACGTACTGATGATAAGACGTTGTTCTGTGGTGCAGTAAGTATGGGTAATCCTCATGTTGTCACTGTGGTTGATGATACCAATACCGCTGACGTCGATACTTTAGGCCCGCTACTCGAATCTCACGAGCGTTTTCCTGAGAGAGTAAATGCAGGTTTTATGCAGGTATTAAGCCGCAGCGAAGTGAATCTTAGAGTGTATGAACGTGGAGCTGGTGAAACTCAGGCATGCGGCAGTGGGGCTTGTGGTGCGGTTGCAGTAGGTATTGTTCAGGAATTGCTGGACGAGAAGGTGAAAGTCAACCTGCCAGGTGGTTCGCTAAAAATCAGCTGGCAAGGACCAGGAAAACCCCTTTATATGACGGGCCCTGCCACTCATGTGTTCGATGGTCAGCTAAGCTGTTAAGAAGAGAAAAAATAAAGGAACTAACGTGTCGCAGATTGAAGCTGATGCGCTGACAGCTGAGGTTGTCGCGGAATACTTGCGTGACAACCCAGATTTTTTTAGCACCCGAAGTGATTTAGTCGATCGCCTTGCCTTGCCTCACCAAGAGCAGGGTGCGGTGTCACTGGTCCATGTTCAAATGACCAGACAACGTCAGCGTATTGAAGATCTAGAAGAAGAGATAACCACTCTGATGTCGCTGGCGAAAAACAATGATCGTACTTTTCATGAATTTATGAGTTTACAGGAGCATATCCTGACTTGTGATGCCTTGTTGCCAGCGGTTAAAGCTGTTGAAGAGATGGCTAAATCTCTCGGGTTGATGGCGTATGTGCGTTTGCTCGATAGTGAGTCAGCGTATTACTCGCTCGATAAAGACAATTACCAGCGTTTTGCTACTAATCATCTCAATGGTAAGAGTGCTTATTTAGGGCGGATGCGTAAGGCGGATAGAGAACTACTGTTTGGTGGTACAACGCGCGCACCTGAGATGGGATCTTACGTGGTGTTGCCACTGAATAAGAAGTCATTACAAGGTATTCTGGCCTTTTCCAGTAGCGATGGAGGGCACTTTCAGCCGCATATGGACACCTTATTCCTGCGACACCTCGCTCTGGTGCTTTCTCACCTGGTAGAAACTCTTCCTTGGCAAAGTGATGACCATGAACGAATCAGTAATACCTCTGCCTAACGGACTTAAAAGCCCTCTCAATCGCTTCTATGAGTATTTGAGAAGTGAGAAAGGGCTTAGTCTGCATACTCAACGTAATTACAAGCAGCAACTGGAAACCATGGCTCAACATTTGGTGACTATGGGGTTGAAAGACTGGTCTCAGGTTGATGCGGCTTGGGTTCGTCAACTGGCGAGTAAAGGTATGCGCGATGGCATGAAAGCCAGTAGTCTTGCTACTCGATTGTCCGCATTACGGAGTTTCTTTGATTTCTTAATCCTGCGAGGAGAATTAACAGCAAATCCTGCCAAGGGTGTGTCTGCTCCAAGGAAGAAAAGGCCCTTACCGAAGAATCTCGATGTGGATGAAGTCGGTCAGTTACTCGAGGTCAACGAAGATGACCCGTTAGCCATACGCGATAGAGCGATGATGGAACTGATGTATGGCGCAGGTTTACGACTGGCTGAGATGGTCAGTGTCGATACACGCGATGTCAGTCTATCCTCTGGTGAGATACGTGTAGTAGGTAAAGGTGACAAAGAGCGTAAAGTGCCTTTTTCTGGTATGGCAGAAGAGTGGGTTGCCAAATGGCTCAAAGTACGAGGTTCACTAGCCAATGCGGATGAGTCTGCGTTGTTTGTGTCTAAGCTGGGGGTGCGGATTTCACACCGTAATGTGCAAAAGCGCATGGCTGAATGGGGACAAAAACAGTCTGTTGCCAGTCATATCAGTCCACATAAACTGCGTCACTCGTTTGCCACTCACATGCTGGAGTCGAGCAACAATCTCAGAGCCGTTCAAGAGCTGCTGGGTCATGAAAACATCTCAACCACTCAGATCTATACGCACTTGGACTTTCAGCATCTTGCCGATGTTTACGATCAGGCTCATCCCAGAGCCAAAAAGAAAGAGAGTGATTGATGTATTTTTATCGCCAGTTACCTGTCATTGAAGCGATGACGTTTGATCTTGATGATACCTTGTATGACAACCGTCCTGTGATTCTTAGGGTGGAGGCGCAGGTGGTTGCTTGGCTGCATAAACACCACCCGATTTCTGCGAGCAAACCACTAAGCTGGTGGCATGAGTTAAAAATGGAATTGGTGGTTGCTGACCCCTGGCTACATAATGATATGACGTTGTGGCGCCATACTCAGATAGAGCAAGGCCTTTATCGACTCGGTTATGAGCAAGCAGAGGCCAAATGTGCCGCTGATCAGGCCATTCAGGAAGTACTGCGGCTTCGCAGTGATTTCACTGTACCTGAACAAACGCATCAGGTTATGCAGAGGCTTGCTAAGCAAATGCCTTTAGTGGCGATTACCAATGGCAATGTAGATGCAGAGCGCATCGGTTTGGCTAAGTATTTTTCCTTAATTCTTCAATCAGGGCCGGATGGCTATGCTAAACCACACCCACAGATGTTCAACAAAGCCATCAATCATCTTCAATGCTCGGCGCAGAACATCTTACACGTTGGTGATCATTTGATTAGTGATGTTAAAGGTGCCAAAAATAGTGGCTTGTCGGCGTGTTGGTTCAACGATCAAGGTTCTAGCTTAATCCAGCATCGAAGAGCTCGGACATTGCCCGACATTGAAGTCTCCTGTTTACAGGAATTATTGCTACTGTGTGAGAACTCCGGTTCGCTTTGAGCCGTGCACGATAGATGGCTATATGTTCCAACTAGGATACGGAGCCGAAACAGCGCCCCATCATCGTGCTGTGAGTCAAATTTTACCAAGTGCACCAGGGGAAGATGGTTGCGCAGAGTGTTCACAACCTAGCGGCGTGTGAGATTGCGGAAGAAGTAGGGGGCGACTATTTACAAGGTGTCTATCTCAGGGTATCAAAACGGCTATTTTAGCGCGTGCCCGCTTTTATCCGCCTGAAATGCTTTCATGTAGTGACTGAGAAACTGCCGTAAATGCTCTGCTTGTGGTTCTTGGCCTAAAGAACCGATGATTTCTGCACCCACCTCTAGTGTGCATAAATGGCCCTCATCTTGGTTGCGCCTCAGCTGATAGTTGGATGTAGAAGCTGGTGCTAAGTGCACTTTGGGAATAGCCTGCAGCCAAGGGCTTTTACGCAGCATTTTCCTCGCTTCTTGCCAAGTCCCATCAAGAATAATGAATAAAGGCTTATGTGCTTTCTGCTCTGTGTGTCGAGTAATCTGGTTGATGGGTAGGCTATCTTGACCAGGAAACAGCAGCAGCGGTTGATAACCCTCATGGTTGATTAGTTGAGCCAGTTCAGAGCAGGGCTGTTTGCGTTGCCAGATATGTTGACTGCTAGGATGGACCGTTTTCAGTAGCCACTGCCCAGTGTTTGTTTCCCGCTGACACTCATTTTCGTGCATCAAGATAGCTAGATGTGCTGGCACATTGATATTAGGTAAGTACTTACAAACACAGTTGTGATTCAGCAAACACTTTGGGCAGGGGCTTGAAGTCGACATCTTATAGCGTGACGCCTCCCTGGTGAGGAGTCAGACCATCGGAAAATAGCTGAACTGGGCTGATTTCATCGTAGTTTGCCACGGGCGCGACACTTGGATTGAGGGGGTAGTGTGTACCGTTAAATTGCAAAGTGTGCTGGTTGGGTACGGCACCGCCACCGCTAACAAACATAACCAGATCGCGCCAATTTTGATGAGACTGCGTCCCTAAATTTAAAGGCGTTTGAACCAATGTAATCCGGCTATTGAATTGCCATTTCTGATCCACATTGTTGAAAATCAGCAAGGTGCAACCACCTGAGCCGCACCAGTCTAGCTGAGCCAGCAATTCTTTGCTGCCATCGCCATTAAGATCGTACGTCAACCAGCGATAACGTGTGCCAGTGGGATCCTGCTTCTCTTCTTTGAAGTAATCACGCAGAGCTTGATCAACTCGTGGGTTAAACTCCGCACTTGACGGGACTTTATTGCTGTCTGCCAAGGTTTGTTGGGAAGAAAGAGTATTACCCGTTTTGTAAAGCGTGAGTCCGCCATCCGTAATGTCGTAGACAACGTTACCCACTTTCTCCTTATTTGTGAACAGTCGGTTATCCACTTGGATGTAGATACGCTCTGAGTTAAGCCTTTGTCCCTGTAAGTGAGTACCTACAATTTGAACTTGATTGCGATTCAATTGTTGCCAGAACCCTTTTTCAACCGTATCCGATCCACCATTCTGATAGCGGTAAGTGGTGTTGGCGGTGTGGTCTGGGTTTATTGCCAGAGAAACGCTAAAGGGAGCATTCTTGCTTGTTTGAGCCTGATAAGTCGCCGCCCAGCGTTGGGTCGTGTCTTGGTTTGATAACGTCGCACAGCCACGATAGGTTTTATCGCCGATTGTGAGGGTTGAGCTCCAGCCGTAAAGACTATCACTCATACCATCACTGCAACTACGCAGGTTAAGCTCTAGTTGGCCTTGGCTGAATATGTAGCGGCGGCGATCCGCTTCAATCTTTGTTGTGGTCAGCTCTAGTTGTTGTGTTTCTTGGCCCATCTGGCTGAATTGTAGGGCCTTGTCTGCAAATTGAACTGACCAGAATGGCTCGTTACCAAAGGCCGTCGTAGGCTGAACAGTTTGTGCGCAACGTTGGGTGTTTTCTGCTGTCAGTAGGTTAATCTTGTCGACTACGAAGCGTGCAGCATAATCAGCAGCGAATCCTTCTTTACCCGTTGGTTTAAGATGGCCAATCACCTCGCCGTACAGTGGTGCATAAGGAGAACGTACCAGCTTCATCCCTTGCTGGAATCTATCTTCAGGCAGATCCAACCAATATTGTTGCTGGCTACCACACGGCACAATAGAGCGTACTTCATGACCAAGGATGACTTCACCGCGCATGACAAAAGTTTGAGGTTTGATCGAGGAAGGGTCACTCAGCGTTGCTTGGGGGCTGTGCGCTTGCTCCGGTCCGGATTGAAAACCGGCACAGGCCTGAAGGGCCAGTAAGGTCGTCACTGTTACTGGGTTTCTTAACGCCTTCATGCTATATCTTCCTCATACTTAATTATTCGGACGTCATTATGGCATATTGGTTATTCAAAACAGAACCGGACACTTTCTCTATTGACACACTTCGCACACAAAATACTTCCTGCTGGGAAGGGGTGCGTAATTATCAGGCGCGCAATATGATGCGAGATCAGGTCAAAGAAGGTGATTTGGTGCTGATTTACCACTCTTCATGCAAGAAGGTTGGAGTCGCTGGTATTGCGAAAGTAACCAAAGAGGCTTACCCCGATCATTTCGCCTTTGACCCTGAAAGTGACTATTTTGACCCGAAGTCTACGCCAGATAACCCACGCTGGGTGATGGTGGATATTGAGTTTGTCAGAAAGACGGAAAGGTTGATCCCTCTTTCAGTTATGAAAGCGATGCCTGAGCTGGAAAACATGCCTTTGGTGAAGCGTGGCAATCGCCTGTCAATTATGCCAGTGAGTGAGCTGGAATGGCAGGCGATACTGGATAAAGAGGAATTACCGTCGCAAAGGTAATGCGTCTCTCTTAAAGAGTGAAGATTAGAACAAGTGAGTATGTAGGTAGTGTGCCACCGCATCGTCGGCGTTACTGCCTATCACTTCATTATCTGGCAAGGCTTGTTTCACTTTGATATGCGAAGTTTCCATCACCAAGCCTTTGCCTGCCATGGACAACATTTCAACATCATTCATCCCATCACCAAAAGCAACACAGTTTTCCAGTGTGAGATTGAGAGACTCAGCTACAACTTTAAGCGCTTCTCCTTTCGATACTTCTGCCGCCATTACTTCCAGACACCAAGGAGTTGAGAACGCCACATTGAGCTGGTCACCAAACTTGTCATTAAGTTGTTGCTCAAACTTAACCAGATGGTCGTGATCTTTAGCTGGATGGGTAAAGAAGATTTTCGCTATTCCATTGGTTGGCGCCACATCGGCATCAAAGCGCTGATAGGCGAAACCAGATTCACTGTGGAATTTCGCGAGCATGTCGTCGTCTCTGTCTAGGAGCCAACTATCATTCTGATACATATGGATAAAAATATCAGGATCTTGTCTGATCACATCGATCACAGGTTGAACCAGATTTTGCGGTACATTGTTGCTGTACATTAGGTTGTCGTCTTGATCGTGAACTCGAGCACCGTTTGAGGTGATCATGTAAGCTGGGATGCCGGCGAGTTGACGAATACCTGAAACATCGACGTGGTGACGACCGGTAGCAAAGATAAAGGTGTAGCCCTTTTGGTGCAGTTCGCTCAGCGTTTGCTTTGAGAAGTCACTCAGCTGGTGGTTAGGCGCCAGTAAAGTGCCATCGAGATCAGAAGCTACCAGTTGGAAAGGAGTCTCTTTGCGTGTGTCTGTCATATCACCCTCGTGCGTAATGCGTTGAACAGCCCAGGAAGGGCAGAGTGACTATTCTACTGCAACATAAAGGGGAAAAAGAGGGTAAAAGTTACCCTCGAGTATTTCCTATTTTTATCAATGCTGATTGAAGAAAGACAGTGTGGCATCCAGTGCTTGATCGCGATATTCGTCTTTTTCGAATAATACTTCGTGGCGCGAGCTGTAAATGATCTTTAGCACGCACTGATAGTTGGTTTTCGCCAGTTTCTTGATGAATTTGAGCTGATCCTGATTGGAAACGATCTGGTCACTGCTAGCTTGAAGGAGTAACAATGGGATTTTTATCTGGCGCGTCATCAGGTGACACTTTCTGGCCGCCATTAATCCCTGCCACACCCAGCGCGTGCTGGCTCCGCCAATTTTTAGCTCTGGCCTCTGCTCATAGAGATCACGAAACCAGTGATAGCGGATCTGGCTTTGAGTTAGGAAGTTACCTTCAAATGGTTTTGGGTAATAGGGGGCTTGGCCGGGGGCAAAAGTTGGCTTGGGCGCAAGCGCAGTCATGATTTGGCCAAGGGGTATTGCGATCGGTTTAATATGCCAGGGCAGATTGACGCCAAACATAGGTGCACTTAGCGACACCGCCGAAAATGAATGATCTGGATAGTTCTGTAGGTAACGAGTGGCGATATTGCCTCCCATTGAATGGCCGAGCAAGTAACGTTTATCGTAACCACTTAAGTCAAAGTGGTGAATCAAACCATGTAAATCTTGCACATAGTCCTCGAAATCTTCGACATAACCCATTTGCTGGTCTTCAATCAGTCGATCTGACAGGCCCTGACCTCGATGGTCGAAGGAGTAGATGTCATAGCCTTGTTGGAACAGGTCATAAAACAGTTCCTGATACTTCCAGGTGCACTCTATACGGCCATTGACCACCACGATAGCTTTGGTGTGCTCCGGAGAGGTAAGTTTCACCCAGAACAGCCGGATTTTATCAAATGACTTAAAGAAGCCTTCCTCACGGGAGCGCCAAAATTGAGCAATATTGTTATTGATTGCTTGCTCAAAATTCGACTCTTGAGTATAAGGTGGATTAATGCTGGTGCTCGATTCATTCATGATATCGGGGCCTAGTATCAACACTGACAAGTAAACAAGTCTAAATTATGTGTGGCTAAGGAAGTTTAGTCGAGAGGAAAACACTATGGATATGCATGTTTGGTTAGCCTACGTAGTGACAGCTATTGTATTCAGCCTCGCTCCAGGTTCAGGAACCGTGAATTCAATCAGCAATGGTCTGAGCTATGGTACACGTAAATCTCTCTCCGCGATCGCAGGGCTGCAAATTGGGCTGACGTTACACATTATCTTAGTCGGTGCCGGTATTGGAGCCTTGGTTGCTCAATCAGCAACTGCATTTACCGTGATTAAATGGGTCGGTGCAGCTTATTTAGTTTGGCTAGGTATTCAGAAATGGCGCGATAAATCTGGTTTGGCGACTCACACCGAAGGGGAAGTGTTATCCGGCACTAAACTGATGAGGAACGCTGTTCTGATTAATCTGACCAATCCCAAATCCATCGTATTTTTGGTCGCGCTGTTTCCGCAATTCATTGACCCTGCCAAAGATCAGTTGACGCAATTGGCGGTATTGGGAGTAACAACTGTGGTGATAGACTCGATTGTTATGCTGGGTTACACCTCTTTGGCGGCACAAATGGGGCGTTTTATCCGTTCTGATAAGATTATGAGTAGGATCAACAAGGTATTTGGTTCCATGTTTGTCGGTTGTGGGGCATTATTAGCGGCTGCCAAAGCTTAAGTAATTTCAAGGTGTAGCAGTCAATGCGCGATACCTATGTGGCTCGTCAGCCCATTTTAAACGCCAAAAGACAAACGCTCGGGTATGAACTGTTGTTCCGTGACGGAGAAAACAATGCATACCCAGCGCATGTCGATTCCAACCGTGCAACATATCGTTTAGTAGTCGAGAACTTCCTGTCTCTGGGCACTAATCCTGCTTTTGCACAATCGCGCAGTTTCATCAACTTTCCGTATAAAAGCCTTATTCGTCGCTTACCTCTGTCGCTGCCCAGAGAGCAGATTGTCATTGAAGTACTGGAAACTTGTCCACCGACGGACGAGCTATATGAAGCGATAAAAGAGCTCAACGCAGCAGGTTACCTGATTGCACTAGATGACTTTGTTTATAGTCCGGACTGGGAACGCTTCTTACCATTTGTTCAGATCATTAAGCTTGATATCATGGCGATGGGGTTAGACGCTGCGTGTGAATTTGTCCAAGAGCATAAGTCACGTGGGATCCGCCGTAAGTTTCTTGCTGAGCGAGTTGAAACAGAAGAACAATTCTTAACCGCGCGCTCGGCGGGCTTTTCGTTTTTTCAAGGCTTCTTTTTTAGTAAGCCTGAAGTCATCCGTCAGCAATACATTAGCCCTGAACAGGTGATTGCGATGGAGTTGCTTCGTGAAGTATGTCAGACCAACGTCGACTTCGAGAAAGTCGAAGCTATCGTGGCGAAAGACGTTGCGCTGTCTTATAAATTGCTCCGCTTTGTAAACACCATGTCGGAAAGGCTCGAGGTCAGCATCTCTTCATTTAGGCAGGCTTTGGTGTATCTTGGTGAAGACAAACTTCGTATCTTTGTTTCGTTGGCCGTGGCGTCTTTTATTTCCGCTAAAAAGCCCAAAGAGCTGTACAATCTTTCGTTGCAACGCGCTCAGTTTTGCCAGTTGATGGCGAACGAAAATCCATTCAGCCAGTTCCGTGAACAGGCTTTTCTTATTGGCTTGTTCTCAACCTTGGATGCGTTACTGGATCTCTCGCTTGAGGAGTTGGTTAAGCAGTTGCCGCTCAATAAGGCGATTAAGGTTGCTTTACTTGAGCGCCAAGGTCCTTATGGCATCTTGCTTGGGTTGGAAGAGTGCTATGAACGGGCTGACTGGCAAGGCATGCAGGAAGCGTGTCGTCAATTGAACCTATCCGTCGATGACGTTATGCCGCGCATTTCTGAAGCGCAGCGCTGGAGTCAGGACATCAACCGCCTGGTATAAGGCAGCTCTTCTCTTTTGTGAATCTTTTATGACAGTGCCGATTGGGTATTGATCTTCAGTTCGGTTTAAATAATTATATACGCATATCCATATATGAGTATGTTTAAATGTTGCCACATCAGTTTTTCAAATTACTATCTGACGAAACTCGAGTCCGTTGCCTGATGCTGATTGAACGTGAAGAGTGTTTGTCAGTGGGTGAATTGACTGAAGCGCTTCAGGAAAGCCAGCCGAAAATCTCCCGTCATCTTGCTCAGCTACGTTCAGGTGGTGTGTTGGTTGACGTCCGCCAAGGGCAATGGGTGTTTTATCGTTTGTCGGCAGAATTGCCGGGTTGGATGAAAAAACTGATTGATGATCTTGTCGCGTCTGACTGCCTCAAAACAGAGTACCAACAAGATATAGAAAGACTTCATGCTATTCAGGCTCGTCCTGTTTGCTGCCAGTAATTTGAAATAAGAGAGATAGAAAGATGACAATTAAAGTCGGAATTAACGGTTTTGGTCGTATTGGACGTTTGGCTCTGCGTGCGGCGTTTGATTGGGATGAGCTGGAGTTTGTGCAGATCAATGATGTGGCGGGCGATGCCGCCACACTCGCACACCTGCTGGAGTTTGATTCAGTTCAAGGGCGCTGGAATCACGAGGTCAAAGCGGAAGGCGATCAAATCCTGATTAACGATCAGGTTATCAAAGCAACGCAAGAGAAAGACATTGATGCCATTGACTGGTCTGGCTGTGATGTTGTGATTGAAGCGACGGGCAAACACCGTAAAACCTCGATCCTTAAAAAGTATCTAGCTCAAGGTGTGAAACGAGTAGTGGTATCTGCGCCAGTTAAAGAGGAAGGTGTGGCGAACATTGTGGTGGGTGTGAATGATCATATCTTTGACCCAGAAGCGCATCAGATTGTTACGGCAGCGTCTTGTACGACTAACTGTATTGCACCAGTCGTTAAAGTGATTCATGAGAAGTTGGGTATTGCACAGTCTTCTTTTACCACTATCCATGACCTGACCAACACGCAAACCATTCTTGATGCGCCACATAAAGATTTGCGCCGTGCCCGTGCTTGCGGAATGAGCCTTATCCCGACAACGACTGGCAGCGCAACAGCGATTGTGGAAATCTTCCCAGATCTCAAAGACAAGATTAACGGCCACGCGGTGCGTGTTCCTCTGGCTAACGCATCACTCACAGACATCATCTTTGATGTGAAACGCGATACTACAGCGGAAGAAGTGAATGCGTTACTTAAAGAGGCGTCACAAGGTGAATTGAACGGTATTCTTGGTTTTGAAGAACGTCCGCTGGTATCGATTGATTACAAAGGCGACCAACGTTCAACCATCGTTGATGCTCAGTCGACTATGGTGGTAGGTAGCCGCATGGTGAAGATCTACGCTTGGTACGATAATGAAATGGGCTACGCGACACGTACAGCTGAACTGGTGCGTAACGTGGGCTTGGTATAAAGAGTGATAGAGATGACACATCCGACTTGGCAATTGGATCTTGAACAAGGTGCGTTAGTACTTACTCCTTGTCCAGGTACTAAAGGCGTTGATCTGGAAGCTTCGCTTGTGCAACTAAAAGATCAAGGTGTCGAAGCGATAGTGACGGCGCTGGATAATACAGAGTTAGAGAGCAAAGGCGTGGCTCAGCTTGGTGAAGCGGCAGAGAAGTTAGGTATGCAGTGGTTTCAGATTGAAATTGAAGATGACTGCGCACCGGGTGATGACTTTGCCGTGAAATGGCAGCAAACCAGCTCTGCTCTGCATCAGGTTGTCGATAATGGCGGTAAAGTTGCGATGCATTGCATGGGCGGGTCAGGTCGTACGGGCCTGTTGGCCGCACATTTGCTGTTAGAAAAACAGTGGCCGTTGAGCGACATTGTCAAAGAGGTACAGGCGTTACGTCCAGGTGCCTTTACCAAACCTGTTCAGGTCGATTACATCAACGCAGTTGCGGCGAAATAATTCCTTGAGGAGTTTTTGGATCACAGGTGTCCAAAAGCTCCCATCGCTGTACATAAGAAAAAATTGGGTAATCTATGATCGCAAATCTGAGTAAGAGTGTGCGTCAATATATGCTGGTGACGTTCAATTACTGGAACTTCACCATTACTGACGGTGCATTGAGAATGCTGGTGGTGCTGTATTTCCATGATCTGGGCTACAGCACGTTAGAAATCGCATCCTTGTTCTTGTTCTATGAGTTCTTTGGCGTGGTAACCAACTTGATTGGTGGTTGGCTTGGAGCAAGGCTTGGCTTAAACAAAACCATGAACCTTGGACTGGCGATGCAGATAGTGGCACTGGTGATGCTCGCGGTTCCCAATGTCTGGCTGACCATACCTTGGGTAATGCTAGCTCAAGCTTTGTCAGGTATTGCCAAAGATCTCAATAAGATGAGTGCTAAAAGTTCCATCAAGGCACTGGTGCCTGACGAGCAGCAAGGCGCCTTGTATAAGTGGGTCGCGATTCTAACGGGGTCGAAAAATGCCCTTAAAGGTGTTGGCTTCTTCATCGGTGGTTTATTGCTGTCTCTGATTGGCTTTAAGTACGCGGTGCTGCTGATGGCGGGCGTGCTAACACTGGTGCTGATCGGCAGCTTAACCGGTCTTGAAAGTGATTTGGGTAAAGCCAAAAACAAACCTAAGTTTAGCCAGATTTTTTCTAAGTCGAGTTCTATTAATATCTTGTCTGCGGCGCGCATGTTCCTGTTTGGAGCACGAGATGTTTGGTTTGTTGTCGCCCTACCTATCTATCTGGGCAGTGTGTTTGGTTGGGATCACCTTTGGGTTGGCGGTTTCTTAGCGACTTGGGTGATTGCTTACGGCTTTGTTCAAGGCTTTGCTCCTAAGATCACTGGTAAAGCACAAGGTAAAGTCCCTGACGGTAGTGCGGCGCTGATGTGGGCTGGATTGTTGGCGGTGATCACTGCGGGAATTGCGTACGCAGTGCAAATTGGCTGGCAACCCCAGTTGGTTATCGTTATTGGACTCTTGATTTTTGGTACTGTATTTGCGGTTAACTCTTCCCTGCATTCCTATTTGATTGTTAGCTATGCTAAAGGTGATGGTGTATCACTGGATGTCGGTTTCTACTACATGGCGAACGCTATGGGTCGCTTAATTGGTACAGTACTGTCAGGTTGGATATTTCAGGTTGCGGGTTTGGCGGCGTGCTTATGGGTTTCCTTCGCATTTCTTGCTTTGACCACCCTCATTTCAATCAAGCTGCCTAAGTTGCCCCAATCAGTAACTACGTAAATTAAAACAGTCTCATGACTCAAAGTTGACCAAGGTTACACCGTGGTCCACTTTTTTATTGCTACCTTTGTTCAACACTGATTGAACAAAGGTAGCGATATGAGAGATAGAGTACTGTTTTTTGACTTATTGCGATGTGTTGCTGCTGTGGCAGTTATCGCGATTCATGTTCTTGCTCCTTATCGCCAAGAACTCGGTAGCATTCCCTTCTCAGAATGGTCTATTGCGATTGGCTTGAATAGCGCGATCCGCTGGGCAGTGCCGGTGTTCACTCTTATTACTGGTGCGCTATTGCTTAGCGATGCCCGGCCATTTGATGCAAAATACTATGTCAAACGTCGATTAGGTAAAGTTTTGGTGCCGTTTATTGTTTGGTCGCTGTTCTATGCGTATCTTTCAGGATGGAGCTTGGCAGGTTTTAATCCTGAAGAAACCAAGCAAGTGCTTGCCAATAGTGTCTTTCACGCCACTTATTATCATCTTGGCTTCTTTTATTACTTCATCCCTTTGTATTTTGTCATTCCGTTTTTTCAGTATGTGATCAGGCTGTATGGTGATAGCTCGTTGTACTCTTATGTGGCTATTTGGTTGGTGACGACGTTATTGTTTTTAATTGGCCTTGATGGGCCATGGAGTCATCAAATGTGGCTCTACAGCGGCTATTTACCTCTAGGATATTTATTGTATAAAAGAGTACCTCTGACTTCGGCTTATGTTGCCATGTTTGCGATCTTGGGGATCGGTGCACTCATCACGACTGGGTACGCGGTCATTACCAACAGTGTCGAAGCGCAAGAATATACGGTAGGGCGATGGCTGTCGTATAAGACGCTTAATGTGGTTCTGGCTGCGAGCATGATTTTTATGCTAGGTCGTTATGTTGGTGAAAGCTTGTCTGATAACGCCAACAAAGTGATTGGGTTTATCAGTCAACATAGTCTCGGTATTTACATTCTCCATCCGATCTTTCTCTGGCCAATGAAAGAGTATGGCTGGTACCAAGGTCACCCTGCTTGGGTGATTCCCGTGTGGATTGTCTTGAGTGGAACTGGGGCGCTTTTGATGAGTTGGATGGTGTCTAAATCCCGCCGTACTAGCTGGTTGTTGCCTTAGCATGGTTGTCAGTTAGTCACCATTAATTGGTGTTTGTTTATGTTCCTAAATCGTAACCGATTAAATTAAAAAGGTTTATGTCTAAAACATGGCATTAAACTGCCTTAGTCATCTGGTTAATTGTTATATTGAAAACTTAATCGCAGTGAAGTAAACGGTAACACTGGCTCAGGAAGAGAATATGAACAGACAATGGTTAGTGGGCTTTATCTTATCAGTAGCTCCATTCGCCTACGGGAATGACGGCAGTTTTAACGATGCTGAGATCCATTATGTTGATTTTTTTCAGCGTACCGATGGCATCAAATATCTGGTGCATAAGATGGATCAAAGCAATATTGAACATGCGTTTGTGATGGGCCTGCCGATTATGAAAAAGTGGAACGCCCATGATCCGGTTGCTCCCCGTTTTGAATTTGGCGATGACTCACCCGTCTATTATTACTCACGTACTGATGAGATTCTATACCGAGCGCTGAAAGACTCACCGTATCAAGATCGACTGTTTCCTTTCATTACTGGCTTTAACCCCACGGATATGTTCGCGGCGGAACAAGTTGAGCAGATGATTGAGAGCGATCCCGGTTTCTGGAGAGGCATAGGTGAGATTCTGACTCGTCATGATAGTTTGTCCGCGCTGACATTAGGCGAACAGGCCAGAGCTAACCATCCTGCTTTGATGAAGGTGTATCAGGTCGCTGCGAAGCACAAAATGCCAGTGATCCTGCACACCAATATCACGTCTGAGCGAGAAACACACCCGTTGTACAAGCATGAGCTGGTGGAGGCGTTAGAAGAAAATAGTAAAACTAATTTTATCTGGGCGCACGCAGGGACCAGTTCGACACTGCTACGACGCCAGAATTTATCTTTTCTAATCGATGAAGTCAGCGAGCTGCTGGATGATTACGCTAACCTCTACATCTTGGCATCTTGGAGCTTGCGCGATGTGATACTGGCGAGTCCTGAATCGAAGCAAGCATGGGTAGCGTTGATCAAAGAGTATCCCGATCGCTTCATGATTGGTTCTGATGTTGTAGGCCGCTTTAAAATTACGGGTGAAGTTTTATCTCGTTGGGATGAAGTATTGGATGCGCTGCCAGATGACGTGGCTGAAAACATGGCGAAAAACAATATGCTCAAAATGGTGAAGCGCTAGATCAGCGCTTCATCGCGAAGTGAAGAAACTTATCACCTTGATAAGTCAGCACGCCTTCGTCTCCAGGATTTAAGGCATGAAAGTAATGCACTCCAACCTGAAATTCTCGCTTGGGGTCTAGATGTCCTTTCTGCACGTAGATCCAATATTCCTGTTCATTTTGGCCTAGCTGAGTGTCTGGGATATCTATTGCCTGCTTATCGATTATGGTGACGTCCGCTGTTTGTTCAGGTGCATCTTCTCCCTGAATGTGTCTACGATAAAGTTTCCTAAATCCCCAGCCACTGGCGATGATAAACACAACAATGGCGATGAATAACGTTAATGGCATGCCTTCTCTCCCAAAAAGCTGATGGGTTATTTTAGTGTTAGTTTGACCACAGGTTGAGGCTTTGAACATAACAGTGAGCTTCAGCTATGACTATTTGTAGCATTCTTCGAGATACGTCACACGTTAGTGGTGATTTTGTCAGTATGATTATAGAGCTAGTCATTGATTCCTTTACATTAATTTACTTGCAAAGGGCGGTGAAAATGGGGCTAGATAGTAGATAATAAGAAGGAATATTATTTACTTATAGTACTGGCAGGATGAGGTCAGTCTCTGCCCCTAAACTTACTAGCGATGGAGGGAAGCCATGTCTGATATCGAAAAAGTAGTGACACGGACACGAACAATTGAAAAGCTGCTTCGCACGCAATATCACGCTGAAGGTAAGGGATTACATCAGTTGATTACCAGCTGTGAAGAACGTTTACCGCATGATGTAATTGGTAAGCTGCGTTATATAGCAACCATTCGCAATAAAATAGTTCATGAAGAAGATTACAAGTTGGAAAGTCGTAGTGACTTTCTTTCGGTGTGTGATCAATGTGAAAAAGAACTCACACCACGCAGTAGCCGCTTTATCTGGCGAGCGGCGATTACTTTGATGACTCTGATTACATTAGCAGCACTACTTTTCTATTATGCTCATTGGGATATTTTGTCTAAGCATTTGTAATAAAAGGTCTAAAACAGACTATTTTTAAAAAATAGTCAAACTTAGAAATCCGTTGGATTTGTAGACGGGTTTTGTGTGAAAAATCTGCGACATAGCAAAAAGGGACGCGAATGCGTCCCTTTTTGCTTTTGTAATTATGGCTTAGTACATCATCGGCAGTGTCATTAGGCCAACAACAACTGCGATCATTACAAGTCCTTGTTTTTGTGAAGAAGTAATCATAACCCTGCTCCTATTTAGTGATGCTTAACTCTATGTAATTTAGAATAGCAGTGTTTTTGTGGTTTGATCAAGTTTTTATTTTACTAAGCGTTAAAAGTAACGCTGTGTAAGTACGAAAATGCAGTATTTAGGATGGTTTTTTGATTGTTTTTCTATGATTTTTGAGTTGGTTGAAAACTGTTCTCTTTGTATTTTTTTTGTTTAAGTGTATGATTTATATGTACTTAGTTGGTGTTTAACTATTGTTAAATTATAGAGATTGTCATTTTTTTGCTTGATTGCCATCTTGGTGTCAGTGTTGGGTTAAATTGATGGTTATCGGGTTTGGTTTCAGCTTGTTTTACCTAGCTTCCGATTAAAATAGCTATTGGCTTACTTTTCTAAGATTACATTCTTTTAGTTTTTTGCGCTTATAATATGCCTTGAATTAATGTTAACTTGTTGATTTTTGTTGTTTTATTTTTATTTTTCTTGCGTGTTTTTATGCTTTTTTGGATCTTGGCTCTCTAGAGTTAGTCAATTTGGCTAAAGTCGTATTTTATACCAAATTATTGGTGAAATCAGATCGCGATAAAAGAGAATGCGCTGCTTTACCTATGCCTATGTGCGCCTTTCAGAAGCCAATCAAGATCCAAGTTTTGCTTTCCATGTCTGGACATCTTTAGCGTCCTGCCTACACTGGCGACTCAGTTTAAAAGAGGTGGACTCATGTGGAGCTGGCTTTCAGTCGCGCTATCAGGATTTATTAGTATTTCTGCTAATGAAAGCAACCAAAACAAGCAAGCTGTCGTGTTTAAAACATTGTCGCTAGCTATGCTCGTTGTCATACTGTGGAGCCAGAACAGTGTCGCTGGTATATCGCTATGGTGGGTGACACTGGGCTTGCTGATCTCTATGGTGGCTGATGGTCTATATATCTATCAGCGACATCAGAAGTTGTGCTTTGCTGCGTTTGTTGGGGCTCAACTTTGCTACAGCTCATCTTTTTGGTTGCAACTCTCTGGAGAGATTGTCTGGTGGCTGCCTGCTATGCTTTTGGCTATCGGCATTGTGGTGTTTTTCCTGATGCTGCCTAAGATAGACCGCTTGATCTTTCCCGTTGTGATTATGGGAATGATGCTGTTGCAGCTCAATTGGGCTGCCGGTGAAGTATGGTTATTGACAGGGGCATGGGCCAGCCTATTAGGTTTCTTAGGCACCTTGACTCTCACTTTATCAGCAGGCCTTCTGGCTGTGCACGATTACAGACATTCCATTCGCTATGGGCGTTATCTTATCTCTGGCAGTTACCTGCTAGCACACTCATTGATTACCGCATCTTTGATTATCTAAAATCAAAATCAACGAGATAGTATCAAGTTACTCTTCCTCTACTGACCTGTAAGTGGAGAAAATGATGTTCAATGAAATACACGCACACAAAGTTCTAAACTTATTGCATGACAGACCAATGGCAATGCAGGAATTACGTGATGTTGCTTGCGCTGAGTTTGGTGTGCAGGCAAAGTTTTATACCTGTAAGCTGAACGGGCTGGATCTCGATGCACTGATGGCATTTTTTATCGAGCGAGAGAAAATTGTCGATGTCGGTGGTAAATGGGCGTTGAATTTAGAGCGTGTTTGTAGCCACTAAAAACTCTGCTTTTTGCCTCCAAATTGTCGAACGGTGTTGATATACTTCGCCGACTTTTTGCTCTGCTTTTGAGAACCTTTGGCTTTGGAGGCTAATTCATGGAAATTCTTTCTGCCGCAACCATGTTGTTTCTTATCATGGATCCGCTCGGTAACCTCCCTATCGTTCTTTCTATTCTGAAGCACCTTGATCCTAAGCGCAGACGTAAGGTTCTCATTCGTGAGCTGCTTTTTGCGCTGATAATATTGATGCTATTTTTGTTTGCAGGTAAGGCGATTCTTAGCTTTCTTCATGTTGAGCCCGAAACGTTGAGTATTTCTGGCGGTATTATCCTGTTCATCATCGCGATTAAGATGATTTTCCCGAGTGCGGGTAGTATTACGGGGTTAGCTGCTGGTGAAGAGCCGTTTATAGTACCTATGGCCATTCCTATGATTGCGGGGCCATCGGTGATTGCGGCATTGCTACTTCTGTCGACCCAGCACCCGGACAAGTTGCTTGAGTTGTCTGGTGCTGTTCTGCTGGCGTGGGGGGCGACCTTCTTTATCTTGATGTTCTATAACTTCTTCCACCGTATCTTAGGTGAACGAGGCTTAAAAGCCATTGAGCGTCTGATGGGGCTGCTGCTAGTGATGATTTCGACTCAGATGTTCCTCAACGGAGTGAAGAGTTATCTAAGCTAAGAAACAAAAAAACGCCGCTCAAGATGAGCGGCGTTTTACATTGGATGGTGTGGGTTTTACATCATGTACTTGCGACGAATATCGAGCAGGGCAAAGATGCCGAAGATCAGAATCGACCATTTTTCCCAACTGGTCATCTTAATCTTGTCACCAAACGCGCCGATAAAGATGGCTGATTGCAGGCCATGCATGATGAACAGGAAGGCTGTCATGATGTAAAGCGCAATCGCCGCTTTGCCCGGAAAGGGCATAAAGAAGTTCAGGATCAGGATGAACCACACAAAGCCAATCGCGGCTTTGGCAAGAAAAAGTAGAGCTTTCATGAGACTTCCTTTTTAGTCTTGTTGTCTTTCAAATAATCGGTAACTGACTTGGCCTGCCGTTTTTTCTCGGTGTAGGTGCCAGTTGGTTGGAATGCCTTCCAACGCAAGTTCTTTCTCAGTTTCAATATAAATCATGGCATCGTTGGCCAGCCAGCCATTACTTTCCAGCAAAGTGACGGTTTGTTCCAGTAAGCCTTTGCGAAATGGTGGGTCGATAAACACCACATGATGCGGTGTACCTGCTTGTTGAAGAAAGCCCAACGCATCGCTGTTAATCGCGGTAAGGTTATCTGAATTAAGAGCCGCAATGTTTTTTTCTAACTGCTTGAATGCCGTCGGGTTGAGCTCAATCATGGTGACCTTATCAGCCTGACGCGAAGCCGCTTCAAAGCCCAACCCGCCAGAACCGGCAAACAAGTCGAGGCATTTTGCTTGAGGAACATCCTGAGCCAGCCAGTTGAAAAGGGTTTCTTTTACGCGATCCGTTGTCGGGCGTAGCCCCTCTGCATCATGAACAGGCAGTTTTCTTCCTCTCCATAAGCCGCTAATAATTCGAACAAAGCCTGTTGAAGGCTTTTTTTGTGATGTGTTTTGCTGGCGACGCTGTACCATAGATTTTTTGACCGCTAATAAAGTGATACTATACCCAGTCGCTCAGTGAGTTCGCCCTGAGTACAGCCCAAATTTTGTTGATGACAAAGTGTATACCATCGTTATAACGCTGGAAACTTTTCACTCTGTTGTCATTTTTCTTTTCTTTACCGGGACAATGCCCGGCGAAAAGTGTCAGAGTAAATTAAGACAATCTAGGATATCCCCAGATGACGGAAAAAAAGAAGCGCGGATTACTTTCTTGGCTTGGCTTTGGTGATGAAGAACAACAGGTTAAGCCATCTGCTGAAGAAACTCAGTCGGAAACCATTGAAAAAGGCGCAGAAGAAGCGCAAACCGTTGACGATGTTCAGCCAGAGCCTCAAGCTGACTTAGCAGAAGCAGAAGCAGAAGCAGAAGCAGAAGCAGAAGCAGAAGCAGAAGCAGAAGCAGAAGAGGTACAAGAACCTCGTATGCTTGAGCAAGAGAAGCCAACGGAAAGCTTTTTTGCTCGCTTAAAGCGCAGCTTAGCGCGTACAAAAGCGAATATAGGCGCCGGCTTTTTTGGTTTGTTTAAAGATAAACAAATTGATGATGAGCTATTTGAAGAGTTGGAAGAGCAGTTATTGATTGCTGACGTTGGTATGGATACCACAGTGAAAATCATCGACAATTTGACAGAAAAAGCCTCACGTCAGGAACTGAAAGACGGCGAAGCGCTCTATGGTCTGTTGAAAGAAGAGATGGCAGGTATTCTCTCGACTGTCGAAAAGCCGCTTGAACTTGATACCAACAAAACCCCTTATGTGATCCTAATGGTTGGCGTGAATGGTGTCGGTAAAACCACAACAATTGGTAAACTAGCAAAACAGTTTCAGTCACAAGGTAAAAAAGTCATGCTAGCAGCAGGGGATACCTTCCGTGCTGCAGCTGTTGAGCAGCTTCAGGTCTGGGGAGAACGCAATAACGTACCTGTTGTGGCGCAGCATACGGGGGCGGATAGCGCATCGGTAATTTATGATGCTATTGAATCGGCCAAAGCCAAAGGCGTAGATGTTGTCATTGCTGATACTGCTGGGCGTCTGCAAAATAAATCAAACCTAATGGAAGAGCTACGCAAGATCGTCCGTGTGATGAAGAAGGTAGACGATTCGGCACCGCATGAAATCATGCTGACATTGGATGCTGGCACAGGTCAGAATGCGATCAGTCAGGCAAAACTGTTTAGCGATGTAGCACCGCTGACAGGTATCACCCTGACCAAACTTGATGGTACTGCAAAAGGTGGTGTGATCTTTGCGCTGGCTGACCAGTTTCAGATTCCAATCCGTTACATTGGTGTGGGTGAAGGTATTGATGACCTACGCCCATTTGAAACTCAGGAATTTATTGACGCATTGTTTAGTCGAGAAGATTAATTGGCAGTTCAGTAAGAGGGATGACGAGTGATAAAATTTCGGCAAGTAAGTAAAGCGTACCGTGGTGGCATGCAAGCGCTGCAAAAGGTCGATTTCCACCTGCGTCGTGGAGAGATGGCGTTTCTTGGCGGCCATTCTGGTGCTGGTAAAAGTACTTTGCTCAAGTTGATTTGTGCCATTGAACGCCCGACGGATGGTAAAATAAGCTTTAATGATCATGATATTACTCGTATTCCCAATAAAGATATTCCTTTCCTGCGCCGCAACATTGGCATTGTCTTTCAGGATCATCGTTTATTGATGGACCGCTCTGTGTTCGATAATGTCGCGTTGCCAATGCGTATCGAGTCTATCTCTGAGAGTGAAATCAAACGTCGTGTATCAGCGGCACTGGACAAAACAGATCTGTTGGACAAAGCGAAATGCTTGCCGAGCCAGTTATCTGGGGGGGAGCAACAACGAGTCGGTATTGCCCGTGCTGTGGTTAACCGCCCAACGTTACTTTTAGCAGATGAACCGACAGGTAACTTGGATCCAGAGTTGTCAAATCGTGTCATTAAGCTTTTTGAAGAGTTTAATCGGGCTGGCGTCACCATTTTATTAGCGACACACGATATCGGGCTGGTCAATACGCGTCCGCAATATCGCCATCTTGAACTGAACCAAGGCTTTCTGAGTGAGGTAGAAGATTATGGCTGCTAATGTGCGTAATAAAAAGTCGGCCAAAGGCCGACCACAGAATCGCGTCAAGCGTGACAGCTTCTTTACCGTACACTTCAAACAGGCAAACGCAGCGTTTGCAGTAATGTGGTCGCGACCTTTGGGGAATATCCTTACTCTAGCCGTGATTTCTATGGCGTTAGCGATGCCAGCGGCAATGTACCTGCTGGGTAAGAACTTGGCTGCTGCTTCCACCAATGTGACCAGCCCATCGAAAGTGAGTGGTTATCTAAAGGAACAAACACCTGAAGCTCGCATTATGGTATTGAAAGACCAGTTGGAGAGTATGGATGAGGTTGCTAAGGTTGAATATATCTCGCCTCAACAAGGGCTCGATGACCTAAGCCAATATTCAGGTTTCGATCACGCGATTTCACTGCTGGATAATTATGCTTTGCCAGGAGTGTTAATCGTTACTCCTAACATTGAAGATAAAGCAAAAATCAAACAGCTGGCTGCGATTCTTGCAAAAGAAGACGAGGTGACAGATGTGCGCCTTGATGAAGATTGGTTAACTCGTTTAGATGCGATCAAGAATTTGGTCAGTGGTATTGTGGTCACTTTGTCTGTGTTAATGCTCGGGTCTGTGTTCCTCATAGTTGGTAATACGTTGCGTTTTAACGTTCTTGCGAATAAAGAAGAGATTCAAACCATGAAATTGATCGGTGCAACGAATAGCTTTATTTTAAGACCGTATCTGTACTCAGGAATGTGGTTTGGATTGCTCGGTGCTCTTACGGCATGGATCATGACAGCGATTATTACGGTGGTCCTCAATAGCAGTGTGGAGCAACTGGCTTTACTTTACGATAGTCGGTTTCGTCTTATTGGGTTGAGTTGGGATGAAAGCTTACTGTTATTGATGCTCGGAACTTTTCTGGGGTGCTTGGCTGCAAAAGTTTCAGCGCAGCGTCATTTGAAAGAAATTGAACCAGTATAAGTCGAAGTTGTCATAATTTTTTGAAAGTATACGCCACCGTATACTTTTTACTTGTATAGACGAATGGTTTATGCATAATAACTTTCCCCGCTTGAATCTTGTTCATTTTAGGTTCAAGATTGATGGGCTAAAACTTACTCCAGATCAGATATTGATGAGGAATTAAATGACTAACCAAGCGTATCCAATGGCTGTAGTTACACAAGATAGCTTAGATAGCTATATCCGCACAGTGAACGGCTATCCAATGCTGACCGCTGAGGAGGAGCGTGAACTAGCTGAGCGACTACACTATGAAGGCGAAATAGAAGCGGCAAAAGGCTTGATTCTTTCGCATTTACGTTTCGTAGTGCACGTAGCTCGTGGTTACTCTGGCTACGGTTTGCCAATGGCGGATCTTGTCCAGGAAGGTAACATCGGCTTGATGAAAGCAGTAAAGCGCTTTAATCCAGAAGTCGGCGTGCGTTTGGTGTCATTTGCAGTACATTGGATTAAAGCTGAGATTCACGAGTATGTCTTGCGTAACTGGCGCATTGTTAAAATTGCGACCACTAAAGCTCAGCGTAAGCTGTTCTTCAACCTGCGAAAGTCAAAGAAACGCCTAGGGTGGTTCAACAACGGTGAAGTGGAAACCGTGGCGAAGGAGCTAGGTGTTGAGCCTTCGGAAGTACGCGAAATGGAATCTCGTTTGGCAGCGCAAGATGCGGCATTTGAAATGCAAAACGATGACGACGACTCAGGCTCATCCTACTCTGCACCAATGTTGTATCTTGAAGATAAAGCTTCGGACGTAGCGGACAATATTGAAGCTGCTAACTGGGAAGCGCACACGAACAATCGTTTGAGCTTAGCACTGTCGAGTCTTGACGAACGTAGCCAGCATATCGTTCGCTCGCGTTGGTTAGAAGATAGCAAGTCGACTCTGCAAGAACTGGCTGAGACATACAATGTGTCAGCGGAGCGTATCCGTCAGTTAGAAAAGAACGCAATGAAAAAGCTAAAAGCAGCTGTCGGCGACTTTTAATCTTTGTAGCCTAGCAAATTCAGAAAGCCGAGATCGAAGGGTCTCGGCTTTTTCTGTTTCTAAGATCGAGTAACGAGTCATTTAGGCTCTTTTGGGGATCGAGTTTTGCCCAGTTTCCTGTGGGTAACTCTGTGATAAATTTCTTGGCTATCTGTCAGAAAGGCGGGTGAATAAAGGTGTAGAGAGTAATTAGTTCATGGGGATACTTTTACTCTTACACACAAAGAAATAAGGATCATCACTACATGTTGTGGATCAAATGTTGGAAAACTACTTTATCAACGTAATTCACAGGTTTATCCACAAGTGGTGAATAAATGATCGCGAGTGGATAACCCTACAGCTCCAGTGTACTTGTTGAACACTGGATAGGTTACAATGACAGCCAACAACAATTCTTCTCAAGAGACAGTAAATGGACCAGTTCAAACACATCGATGTTGCCGGTGCCCAGGCGTTATTGGAGCAAGGTGACGCTCGCCTCGTTGATATTCGCGATCCACAGTCTTTCGCTGTGGCTCACCCACAAACAGCCTTCCATCTAACAAATGACACCATGGTTCAATTCATGGATGAAGCAGAGTTTGAGCAACCAGTTCTGGTAATGTGTTACCACGGAATTAGTAGCCAAGGCGCTGCTCAATATTTGATTAACCAAGGCTTTGAGCAGGTGTATAGTGTGGATGGAGGCTTTGAAGCTTGGCAACGAGCTGAGTTGCCGACGGAATCCAACTTGCCATAGGAATCACTATGATAAAACTGATCTCTATTTCCAATCCGCGTATGGCGCAAGCGTTTATCGATTACATGGCATCACGCCGTATTGATGTGAAAATGATGCCGGAAGGAAGTGGTCAGTTTGCTTTGTGGCTCACTGATACTCAATATCAGGTTGAAGTGGAAGCTGAGCTCCAGCATTTTCTTGCGAATCCCAGTGATGCTAAATACCAAGCTGCTTCATGGGACATGGCTGAAAGTCGAACCGGCCGGTTTAGCTATCAGTCTCCGAGTATGTTAGCTATGGTGAAAGCCAAAGCTGGTCCTGTGACGTTAGCTGTGATCTTGGTATGTATCGTCATCTTTGCCTTACAGCAGTTTGGTGCAGGCCAGGCAGTTTTCTCGGTATTGCACTTTCCTGCGTTTGCTGGACAAGAGTGGCAGTTGTGGCGCTGGGTCAGTCATGCGGTTCTGCATTTCTCGGTCATGCACATTGCGTTTAACTTATTGTGGTGGTGGCAACTAGGGGGAGACATTGAGCAGCGCTTGGGAGCGAAAAAACTGCTTCAATTGTTTGTGGTGTCAGCGGCCATGTCGGGTGCAGGCCAGTACTGGGTAGAAGGGGCTAACTTTGGTGGTCTATCTGGTGTTGTGTATGCATTAGTCGGCTACTTGTGGGTGCTGGGATACAAAGCACCACAACTCGGCCTGAGTATACCAAAGCCAATCATAGGTTTTATGCTGGTATGGCTGGTATTAGGGTTTATTCAACCATTTATGGCGATCGCCAATACAGCTCATCTGGTTGGTTTAATTTCCGGTGTTGTAGTTGGCTTAATCGATGCTAGCCGGATAAGAAAATAAAAAAGCGGCGAAGCCGCTTTTTTGCAAAGCGTGCTTACTGGTAGAGGTATTTAGTAAAGAGCAAATCGGCAATGATCGTTCGGCCTGTTTCTGGTAGCAATATAGAGTTCAGTTGTTCGACGAGTTTTTTGCGTAAGTCCTCACGGCCGGCCAAGGAAGTGATCGTATCTGATGATTGCTTGCCAAGTAGCTCGATGACTGCATCACGGATCAATGGCTGGTGAAGCTCAATAATGGCTAGGTCCTTGTCGTTAGCCACCATGATATCGATGCGGACCTGAATGTAGCCCAACTTTTTACCTTGAGTGTAAAAATTAGTGGTGAGATCTGGCTCCAGAGTAAAGTATGCGAGCTTAGGTTCGTTGCTCTCCTCTGCCATTGATGTGAAACTGACCAAGACGCTCAATGCGAAAATTATATGGACTAAGTAACGTTTAATCATATTTCTGTCTTTTCTTTCTTCTAATCACGATACTCGAATCGTCTGAGTCTTGTTACAATAGAGCATCTATTTGTAATAATTATGCGTTAAGCACTCTATGGGTGGTTAACAACAAAGATCGAAGCTTTATTGTACGACGATAAGGCTACTTATTGAATACTAGTATGAATCAATCTACTTCGCTTTATTTATCTGCTCTTCGTCAGGTTGAGTGGCAAGAGCCTGATAAGTTTAGCTTTCCTACACAGAATGCGAAAAATTGGTTGTTAGAACAGGGCTCACTATCACGTTTATTGGAGTCCCACTGCCAAACGTTAAATGTCGACTTGTTGCACAACAAAGTGGTTAAAGCTGAGAAGCTTGACTCCCAGGAGATAGTGCTCCTGACAAAAGAAGAATGTTTGTTGCGAAAGGTTGTACTAAAAGGCGATCAACAACCTTGGGTATTAGGTAGAACCTTAATCCCTCAGTCCTCGATGAATGGTCAACAGTATGATCTGACGCGTCAGGGAGAGATCCCGCTTGGGCTAACTGTGTTCAACGCTGAAAATGTCAAGCGTGATGCGTTACAAGTTGGCTGGGCCAAAACATCTGATGGCCAGTTTCTTGCTCGTCGCTCTCGTTTATGGATGAACCACAAACCTATGTTGGTGGCAGAGCTGTTTTTACCTGCCGCTCCTATTTACTCAAAGGAGAGAGGTAAATGACGTTTGCTAAAGCTAAAGCTAAAGCCAAAGCGTATTGGCAATTGATGCGCATGGACAGGCCAATAGGGAGTTTGTTATTACTCTGGCCCACTATGTGGTCACTTGTGATCGCAGCTCAAGGCTTTCCAGATCCTATGATACTGGCTGTGTTTGTTCTTGGTGTTTTTTTTATGCGTTCTGCAGGATGTGTGATTAATGATTTTGCCGACCGTAAAGTAGATGGTCATGTTAAGCGAACCAGCCAGAGGCCTCTGCCTTCTGGCCGCGTTACTTCGAAAGAAGCTATCGGCTTGTTTCTTATATTGGTAGTGGGGTCTTTTTTGCTGGTTCTAACGATGAACCTACTAACTATTCAGCTTTCTTTCGTTGGGTTGTTTCTTGCTTTTATTTACCCTTTTATGAAGCGGTATACTCACCTTCCTCAACTATTTCTGGGGTTAGCATACAGTTGGTCGATACCTATGGCATGGGCTGCTCAAGCCAACGAATTGCCGGCGATGGTGTGGTTTATTTTTGTAACCAATGCGTTATGGACAATCGCCTATGACACGCAATATGCCATGGTTGATCGAGATGATGACCTGAAGATCGGTATTAAGTCCACGGCTATTCTGTTTGGTCGTTATGACAAAATGATAATAGGTGTATTGCAGTTGGTAACGGTAGGGATGTTGATTGCACTTGGCAACTGGTACGAATTGGGTGCGAGTTACTACTGGAGCTTGCTGGTTGCTGGGGGATTGTTTGTATTTCAGCAGCATCTTATCCGCCATCGTGATCGAGATTTGTGCTTTAGAGCATTTCTCAACAACAGCCATGTTGGGATGGTTATTACCATAGGGCTGCTCGTCGCATTTTGGTAAATCATATAGAGATAAGGGTACTTTAGAGTACCCTTTCTTATTGGTGCTGTGCAGTAATTACTCAGAGACGCCTACCTGACAAATACTCTCTTTGATCGTTAGCCTCACTTCTGGATAGAGCATTGAATACAACAGCCCAGCCAAGATCTGGCTTTTCTCTTGCTCGCAGTTCCCATCCTTATCTAGGTAAGCTTGTTGTTTGAGTGTGGTAAACATCGCTGAGAATACCCCTTTATCGAAGAACTCAGGTGCGTTAATACCATGTAAGCGACCCAAACGCTGAGCGATTTCCTGACTCTTTTGTTCCAAGTCCGCTTTTCCGAGCTCTGGATTCGCTGTGAGCAGGTTCAGTGTGATTGCATAACGCTGCAGTGTCTCGGTAATCGTTCGACCTAACAACATCAGGACCTGAGTGTTGCCTTGCTTAAGAGATACGTTTTGCTCGGTATCAATCGCAACTAATCCGAGGCGTGCTATCTCTTCAATATAGGCTTCAGTCACATCACCGAGCTGCTCCTCTTCGATGCTCAGGAACAATTCTTGTTTTAGGAATGGATACACCAAAGCCACATTAGCTTTGATTTGAGCCAAACTAAGCTGCTGATGACGTATCAACATTTGAGCAATGAGAGACGGGATCGCGAACAGGTGAATAATGTTATTACGATAGTAAGTCATTAGGATCGACTGATTGCGATCCAGTGACACGATCTCGCCCATAGTGTCAGACTCGATGACAAACTTGTCTAGCGACTCAGCATGTTTGACTAAGTCTTCCGCATCTTCATCCGGAACGGTGAAAGTCGACGAATAAGGCACGTTCTTCAGTAAAGAGAGGTAACATTCGATCTGTTTGACTAAGCTGTCACGAGACAAAGCACGCTGGCGTGAAGCAAGCAAAGCTGTCGCGCACAAAGTTAATGCGTTAGCCGCTGCAGCATCGTTAATGTGCGTCATCATTTTCGTCGCTAAGTCGTTAACCACTGGATTTAACCATTGCGGCTTGGTGCTACCCATAGGGTCAATATCGTGTGTCCACTCAGGCGCATTTTCATTTAGGTATTGGTTGAGTGGAATCGGCTCACCAAAGTTCACGTAGCCTTGACCAAAATTGCGCAGTTTGCGAATGGTACGCAGAACTAGGCCAGCGTTTTCTTTCTCTTTTCGCTTTCCACGCAGCTCTTTAGCGTAAGTACTCACTTCCATGACATGTTCGTAGCCAATATATACTGGTACTAACGTAACGGGGCGGTTGAGGCCGCGTAACATAGCTTGGATGGTCATCGCCAACATGCCTGTTTTAGCCTGAAGCAGTCGACCAGTACGTGAGCGCCCACCTTCACTGAAGTACTCAACCGAATAGCCTTTGGTGAACAGTTCAGCCAGATATTCCCGGAAAATAGTGGAATAAAGTTTGTTGCCTTTAAAGCTTCGTCGAATAAAGAACGCTCCACCGCGACGGAATAGAGGTCCTGCGGGGAAGAAATTGAGGTTGATACCGGCAGCGATATGCGGAGGTACCATGCCTTCATGGTACAAGACGTAAGACAGCAGTAGGTAATCCATATGACTTCGATGACAAGGGACATAAACGATTTCGTGTCCATCTTGGGCTAATTTACGCACCGTAGAGGCATTATTGATGTTTAAACCTTGATAGATTCTGTTCCACAACCAGCTCAGTATACGATCGCCATTTTTAACCAATGAGTAGGAGAAGTCTGCCGCGATTTCATCCATGATGTCATGCGCTTCTTTACGCGCTTTGTCTGGCGATATCCCTTTTGCTTTTGCCTCGTCTTCAATCACTTTCTCGATAGCCTTGGATTTCATCAAACGATTAAACAGAGCTTGGCGGTTGGGCAGGTTTGGTCCTGAGGCAGCTAGCTTTTGGCGAGAAAAGTGTATGCGCGCAACGCGTGCTAGCTTGTGGGCAATTGAAGCGTCTGTGCCGTGTGAGTCCGCCATATGGCGTAAAGACACTACAGGGCTGATACGTACCAAGCAATCCCGACCAGCTTTTAATACTGCTAACGCTTTTTCAGGCCCATTTAATGGTTGTAAGTACGGTGTTTGCTGCGATTCTTTTCCGGGTTTTCGGCCCCATAAAACCGTTGCAGGAAGGACTTGTACATCCAATTCACTGTCAAATTTGTGTTGTTCAAGGAGATCTGAGAAGAGAGCGATAGATTCGCTCGGTACGTCTTGGTCGTTACTCATCACAGTTTGACGTGATGAAGTAAAGACATAACGCTTGAAGGACTTACCATTGATTTCGACTGGCTTGAGTGGGTCAGGTAAGCCGAGGTTGATAACCTGCATTTGCAAAGTGATTAAATCAACGCTTGAACGGTAGGGCAAGGCATAAATAATCGGCTTGTTTACATCAATGCTATGATCTTCAATAGGATTTGAAGGAATCGCTGTTCCTTTTACCATGACTGACAAAGGTAGCTTGAGTAAGGAACTCGATAGTGGTTGTCCAGAAGACATAAGGTTCTTGGCCTCAAAAAAACAGATAAATCGCAAAAGCAGTTTTCCATCTTCATTCATTGTAGAAGCGGAAGATGTGCTCAAGCTGATATTTTTAAGGCTGCAAGGATATCAGAAACTGGTCGAACCTTTCACTTTAAATTGAACACGAAAACATCAATTTCACCAAACTTCAATCATATATCTAATAATTAAAGAGAAAATGCTGTGCCGCAAAAAACACTTCATGGTCTTAAACGGATTAAAAACGCTACCCGATACTCATTTCAGGGTTTAAAAGCTGCGTTTCAAAATGAGCCTGCTTTTAGAGAGGAGGTTGTTCTTGCAGCAGTGATGATTCCCATCGCTTGTTGGCTAGACGTGACTCAAATCGATCGAATTTTACTGATTGTGACAGTCGTACTGGTGCTGATTGCTGAACTGTTTAACAGTGCTATTGAAGCCGTCGTTGATCGCATTGGTGAAGAGCAGCATGAGTTGGCCGGTAGAGCCAAAGATATTGGATCTGCTGCCGTCATGATCACTATGTTATTGACAGGTTACGTGTGGCTGGAAGTATTGTTTTTGTAGTCAAAAGTTTAACTCTATCAAAAAACCAGCAATTGGCTTTTCATTTAAACCATTACTGGATATACTCACAGTTAACTGTATAAAAAGACAGGTGACTTATGAAGCCGTTAACGCCACGCCAGCAACAAGTATTTGATCTGATAAAAAGTAAAATTGATGACACAGGCATGCCTCCTACGCGTGCTGAAATCGCTCGTGAACTGGGCTTTCGTTCTGCTAATGCCGCAGAAGAGCATTTAAAAGCTCTAGCACGTAAGCAAGCCATTGAAATTATTCCCGGCGCATCGCGTGGAATCCGCATTTTACTAGAAGAGTCTGCCAATGATGATGGCCTGCCTTTGATCGGTCAGGTTGCTGCAGGTGAGCCAATTCTGGCTCAGGAGCATGTTGAAGCTCATTATCAGGTAGATCCGGCCATGTTCAAGCCTCAAGCTGATTTCTTATTGCGCGTCAATGGCGAGAGTATGAAAGATATCGGTATTATGGACGGTGATCTGCTCGCAGTGCATAAAACTCAAGACGTTCATGACGGTCAGGTGGTGGTTGCTCGTGTTGATGACGATGTGACGGTTAAGCGTTTAGAGCGTAAAGGTTCGACTGTTTTACTGCACGCAGAGAATGAAGAGTTTGAACCCATTAAGGTTGACTTGTCATGTCAGCACCTAGCGATTGAAGGTTTAGCGGTAGGAATCATCCGCAATACTGATTGGATGTAGCCACTGTTTCTAGAAGTGGTATTGAATGGCTTCTGACGTCAGCGAGCATGTTCGCTGACGTTATGTTGTTATTTCAGTCTATTAACTTATGGGTCGAGCTCTTTTTAATTGAGATCTATTCTCAATTACTTGTTTTTGTAATTGATATTCATTATCATCTTATTTCTGGTATGGAAGGAAGATGATCATGGCCGCTAAGCAAAAAGCTTCAACACATCGCTATCAAATCCCGGCCAATTTGTTGCAGCCTCTCTGGCTTCGCAGCCGAGAAAGCTTGGTCGATAACGGCTTGGTTTATGACCCAATCGCGGCCAATGCTTGTCAACGCTGTCAACTCGCACCAGAGTGCCTCTCTGGAGACATCGATCAGAAACAGCTTCTTCATGCCACCTTGACTCAAATCTGTGATGAGCAGGTGAATCATTTCATTTCACGTAACCCTGATGGGTGGATCATCAATGTTGGCGCTGGCCTTGATACGCGTTTCTATCGAGTCGACAATGGCCGCTGTCACTGGCTCGAGTTGGATGTGACAGAAAACCTCCTTTGGCGTCAGAAACTATTCCATAAAAGTGAACGTTACCAACATATGTGTGGCAATGTTGATGATTTGTCATGGCTGGATAACTTACCTGTTCCGGAAAAGGCTCCGGTACTGGTTGTCTGTGAACACGCTTTATTGGATTGCAGTGAAAAACAAGTTGGCAAGTTTATTCAGGCCCTTGGTTGCCATTTTGATTCAGCGAGAGCTTGTGTTGTTCTAGCGGGAGATCTCGCGGCAAGCAAGCTTGGAAAGAAAATGGGGGCAGGACGTTATAATCATGGCTACGTGTCACCAGGGGATGCAACCCTTAATTATCTGCCATGGGCGCGATGGGCAAAGACTTTCTCTCCTCTAGACAAACATTGCGGGCGTTGGAAACTATGGCAACGTTGGCTCACTAAGTTCACTTCTTTGAAACACAGACTCACTCCGGTAGTGGTTCAGCTTCGCTGGTAATCCGGTTACACTTTGTACTCTTCTTTCATGATGAGTGCGAACGTGCAATTGCTTCAAACCCTATCCAATAAAGCGCTACATAAGCAGGTTCTACTGCTGGCGATCCCCATGGTTCTATCGAACATAACCGTACCTTTACTCGGCTTAGTTGATGCGGCGGTTATTGGCCACCTTGAACATGCTTGGTATCTGGGCGGAGTCGCCCTTGGCAGTACCATGATCAGCGTAACTTTCTGGCTACTGGGTTTTTTGCGGATGTCGACCACTGGACTGGCGGCGCAGTCGTATGGTGCTCAAAATGGTAAACAACTTGCCTTAGTATTCACTCAGGGTGTGGCGATGGCTTTGGTTTTTTCATTGTTGTTTCTCCTATTCCATCAAGCGATTGCCAATCTGGTGTTTTCGCTGAGTAGTGCGAGTGATGAAGTCAAATTTTATGGTTCGCAGTATTTTGCCATTCGCGCCTGGAGCGCTCCCGCGGCCTTGGTTAACTTTGTTGTATTGGGCTGGTTGCTAGGAACTCAGAACGCACGTGCGCCGATGTGGATGGTGATCATTGCAAACGTTGCCAATATCGTTCTCGATGTGCTGCTTGTGATTGGCTTTGGCTGGAAAGTGGAAGGGGTTGCACTCGCGTCGGTGATTGCTGATTACAGTGGTATGAGCTTTGGCCTATGGTGTGTTTGGCGCACTTGGCTTAAAAAACATTTACCCTCGATTACTTCATTATTCAAAGACACTACCCATGGATTAAGCCGTTTTGTAAAGCTAAACCGTGATATTTTTCTACGTTCTTTGTGTTTGCAAGCGACCTTTACTTTTATGACGTTTCAAGGCGCGAACTTCGGAGATGATATCGTTGCTGCTAATGCGGTGCTCATGAGTTTTCTAATGATCATTTCCTACGGTATGGACGGATTCGCCTATGCCATGGAGGCTATGGTGGGTAAAGCGATAGGGGCTAAAGATAAACAACAGCTCAGCGCGTCATTGGTGGGGACGTTCTTCTGGAGCCTCATCATCTGTCTGGGTTTGACTGCGGTGTTTGCTTTTGGCGGATCGTCATTGATCAACCTGATCACCGATATTCCGACAGTGCATGATACCGCGCAGATATATCTTCCTTGGCTGGTGGCGATGCCTTTAGTCTCAATGTGGTGTTTCTTATTGGATGGCATATTCATTGGGGCAACGAAAGGGAGAGAAATGCGCAACAGTATGTTTTTCGCCATGTGTGGTTTCTTTGGGGTGTTTTTCGCCTTGGCCAGTTTCGGTAATCATGCGTTGTGGCTGGCTATGTTGAGCTTTATGGGGATGCGTGGTGTGACACTGGCGGTGATTTTTTATCAGCAGTGGCGTAAACAGCAATTTTTGAGCGCTTAACACAACTAAAAAGCCGCAGCGATGACTGCGGCTTTGTTATCGCTCGACTTAAAATAAGCGATTAAGGCCATTCAGCGCTGCTACGCGGTATGCCTCGGCCATGGTCGGATAGTTGAATGTGGTATTGACGAAGTATTCTATCGTATTGGCTTCGCCTTTTTGCTCCATGATCGCTTGTCCGATATGGATGATTTCTGCCGCACGCTCACCAAAGCAATGAATACCAAGTATCTCTTTGGTTTCGCGGTGGAAGAGAATCTTCAAGCTGCCGATATCTTTACCTGCAATCTGAGCACGAGCTAAATGCTTAAACGAAGAACGACCCACTTCATAAGGGACTTTTGCCGCCGTCAGCTCTTGCTCTGTCTTACCTACGGAGCTGATTTCCGGAATGGTATAAATACCAGTCGGGATATCTTCAATCAGATTGCCATCGGCCTGACCTTTATTAATCGCCTGTGCCACATATCGACCTTGGTCATAAGCAGCGCTGGCTAGGCTAGGGTAGCCAATAACATCGCCGACGGCGTAGATATGGTCGACTGCCGTCTGGTAGTTGCTGTCAACGGACAACTGGCCACGAGAGTCAGCGTTCAACCCCACTGCAGACAGGTTGAGTTTGTCGGTGTTACCCGTGCGGCCATTGGCGTAAAGAATACAATCGGCACGCATTTTTTTGCCTGATTCGAGATGGACAATGACGCCATCCTCTGTGCCTTCAATTTTCTCATAAGTTTCGTCGTTGCGGATCACAACACCACTGTTCCAGAAGTGATAAGACAAGGCGTCTGATACTTCATTATCAAGGAAAGACAGCAGTCTGTCTCGAGTGTTGATTAAGTCCGTTTTTACGCCTAAACCGCGGAAGATTGATGCATATTCACAACCGATCACACCGGCGCCGTAAATGATGATATGACGTGGGTCATGCTCCAAGCTGAGAATAGAATCGCTGTCATAGATACGTTCATGCAGAAAATCGACATCATCCGGCTGATATGGGCGCGAGCCCGTTGCAATCACAAATCGGTCAGCACTGTATAGTTCTTCGGTGCCATCTGCTTGCGTAACGGCAATGGTATACTTGTCAGTGAAGCGTGCTGTGCCGAAAATCAAAGAACATTGATTACGATCGTAAAAACCTTGTCTCAGGCGAGTCTGCTTATCAATTACAGATTTGGCATGGCCCAAGATATTGGAGAACGTCGAGTGTAAGCTGGTATTGTTATGGCAAAACAGCGGGTTATTGTTGAATTCAATGATACGGCTGACCGCATGACGCAGCGCTTTAGAAGGGATGGTGCCCCAGTGGGTACAACCGCCACCGACGCTGCTCTCTTTTTCTACTATGGCGACATTGAGTCCCGCTTTGGTTAGTCCCATTGCTGCCCCCTCACCGCCAGGGCCACTACCAATAACGATCACGTCAAAGTGGTTACTTTCCGCCATAACTTTTCCTTTGTTATATTGTCTTAACATTGCTTTAGCGAGATTTTAACTGATTTCACGATAGAGCACTAGAGAGTGGAAGCGATCACGCAGAATGTTTCATATCTGGTATTTGTGCGGTGATAGGTCTCTAAACCAAAGTTAAGTGATTGAAAAAGAAATCAGGCTGAGTTTAATTGTCACGCGGTAGTCAAAGGTTACGATTTTGGCTTATGTCCTTAAGGTAATCGTTGTATATTAACTGTGACTAAACAAATAAATAGAAAATAGATGAAATCCATGGGAATCCGTGCACAGCAAAAAGAAAAAACGCGTCGGTCATTAATTGATGCTGCGTTTAGCCAGCTTAGTGCTGACCGAAGCTTTTCGAACTTGAGTTTACGAGAAGTAGCCCGGGAAGCAGGGATTGCTCCAACCTCATTCTACCGCCATTTCAAAGATATGGATGAGCTGGGGTTGACCATGGTTGACGAAGGCGGCTTGCTGCTTCGTCAGTTGATGCGCCAGGCACGACAGCGAATCGTCAAAGAGGGGAGTGTGATTCGCACTTCTATCGAGACGTTTATGGAGTTCATTGAAAACAACCCCAATGTGTTTCGACTACTATTGCGAGAACGTTCGGGTACATCGTTTGACTTTCGTACTGCTGTCGCGAGAGAAATTCAACATTTTGCCGCTGAACTGACAGAGTATTTGATCAGTACAGGAATGACGCGCGATGAGGCCTATACACAGGCCGAAGCTTCTGTCACCTTGGTATTTAGCTCAGGCGCAGAGGCGCTGGATTTAAATCGACGCGAGCGAGATGAGCTTGCGGAACGATTGATTATGCAATTGCGAATGATAGCCAAAGGGGCTTTATGGTATCGCAAAGAACGTGAACGTAACCGTAACCGATTAAAAGGTGGGATTGATTAATGTCGAATGAAGTAAAACAAGTTAATCGTGGTTCTGAGAAGAAGACGCTAGTGCTTGCATTGATTGCTGGCATGTGTGGAGACGCCTTATTGTCATGGTTGACAATGAGTGAAGTTTCTTTCTCTATTTTTCCACTGATTGCGCTTGTACTGTCTGTACAGGCGCTGTACCAAGAATATCTACGTAACCCTGTCTCTGAAGACATTCCGCTGGTTGGTCTAGCGTGTTTCTTCGTTGGCGCTTTTGGTCATTCTGCTTTTGTTAAAGCGCAGCACCCAGATGCGGGGTCTAACTTCTTTGCCATCATAGTATCACTGTTACTTTTACTATGGATTGGTAAGAAACTCGGTTTTATTAACCGCTCAGCTAGTGCTGAGTAGCCTGAACCTAAATATAAAAAAACGAGCCATTTGGCTCGTTTTTTTATATTTGCTTGTCAACTTATGCTTTGCGTTCCAGTAGGACACCCGCTTCCATATGATGGGTAAATGGAGCCTTTAGTCCGCCAAAGTCTACAGAGTTATATTTTTTAATCTTAAGGTCATGATTTATATTATTTTTGTGATCTTGTTGTCCGTTGAAGTCTAAAACCGTACAATAGAAACTCGATGTTTCCCGCACCCCACGCCGTACCCAGAGCCGTCCCCCAAAATGCAGAGGTTTTCCAACGATGACGAAACGAATCAGTACCAATACCACGTTGCAAGCATTGAAGCCACAGGATAAGGAATACTCGATCCCTGATAAGAAGGTCGAAGGATTGAACATTCGAGTTCGTCCAACAGGCACAATGACTTGGATCTTTCGTTTTCAAGTAGGTAAGAAACACGAAAAAATCTCTATGGGTCGATACATTAAGATCAAACCAGAGCGTGGGATGACATTGGATCAGGCGCGAAAGGAAGCTGGCCGTTATCGAAGTTGGCTGGAGAATGGTAAGAACCCAAAGGTTGAATTGGATATAGAGAAACGAGCGCAAGATGAAGCGAAGACCTTTGATGATGCGTTTATTAGCTTCGATGAGAAACGGCTTTCAAAACAGCTAAGGGGTGACCAGTCGAGGACTATTTACAATCGAGATATCAAGCCAATTCTCGGTAACATCAAATTGGCAGATTTAAGCATATATGATCTCAATAGAGTCTTTGATGCGAAGGTTGATAAAGATGGTAAGCGTATGGCGGGGGCTATTGGGGTTTGCCATAAAATCATTAATCAAGTGATTAACCATGCCCTAGCACTAAATATGCTTGATACTCATCCTGCACCACAACTGAAAGCAAAAGACGTTGGCGGTGGCTCTAAAGTCACAAAACGTAATTTAAGCTTTTCAGAGTTAAAGATTCTGTTAACGATTATGCCGTCATGGCGTACAGATCCCTCGAACATCCGTTTAATGCAGTTCTTACTTGGTTGTGGACAGCGTATAAGTGCCGTACTTGAAATGCGTTGGAGTGAGTTAGATTTTGATGAGGGAATTTGGCTATTACCAGCCAGCTCAGAAGAGCGACACACTAAAAGCCAAGATGCACGCAAAGTGCCTTTAAGTGGCTACTTGCTTGCACTTCTAAAAGAGCAGCGAGACAGTGTGCCAAGTAAGTGGAAGTTGGTATGGCCTCAGCTAACGGTCGATAAAGTACAAGAACCTGCGGCAGTACGAGCCTTGATCAAACGTAATATACCTGCCGATTTTGAGCGCTTTTCACCTCATGACTTGCGCCGTACCTTTATCAGCCGTTGTAGTGAAATGGGGTTAGATATCGTAGCGATTGAAAAGACAGTCGGTCACCAGCTGCCAGGTATGCTCAGAGTCTATAACCATCATGATTATATCGATGAGCAGTTGAAGGTATTGGATACATGGGGTAATAAGCTGCAATCGTTGATGCAAGCCAACGTGCATCCATTGCCCTCTGCAAAGATGGCTTAACTTACATACCATAGAGTAAGTGTTGTGTTTCAGTAATAGTGCGTACCCTTTTAATTCGTTGGCATGGATAACCGTTTGCGTAGATTAGCAGTAGTGGTTGCTATTACTATCAGATAGGGAGGATCTTAACCCCTCATGTGCAGGTAGTGTTATACTTGTGGCTGTTCCTTGTCTTGGCTAGCTAAGTTCTGTCCAGTATTTTCACAGTGACTTCGTAACTCAAAAGTGCCCCAAAGTAATTCACTGTAAATACTCATGCACTGTCTATTATTACGACTTTTCCCTACCAGAAGTAATACGAAGATTACCAATCTAGGGGGTATTAAAGGTTACTATGAACAAGTGGGGGCGATTCGTTCGGTCTTGAAGTACCACGGTGGTGGGAATCATCAGTAGTTACAACTCTGATAACAAAATAGTTCTAGGCATTAACTACTAGCTACGCTCGTCTTTTACTTCACCATATATACTTGATTCGAGAGAGTAGTGCTCTTTGTGAATAGCAAATCAAAGTCAGCCATTTTCATTGCTTTCATTGCTTTCATTGTTTTTATGATGAAGATCTTGTATTTAGCTCAACAAAATTGACTTAGCCATTTTGCCTAAAGATCAAGTAATTTTTTTTTGTTTATGGTTACGAATAGACCGATCTAAAAACGGCAATTTATTGCAATCTTAGTAGCTCTAAGCTCATCGGTTAGCAGATACTTACAGTTTTTTTTAATTTTGTTAGTTATCCACAAGTCATCCAAGAACTGAAACTTGCAATGAATTTTCGATAGCACTATCTTGAACATGGCTCAACGCTAAACACAACATGTAGTATTCTTGTTGTGGGTAACTTTATTCACAGAGGAGAAATTATTGGTGGTACATTTATAAGCAAAACCCCTAAACCAAGCTAAGGCTTAGATTAGGGGAAAGAGTATTAATTTGGTTTCGGAGGAAACTAATAAGTATACAACTTTTTTGGGTAGTGTCTTAAAAGAGTATACACAGTTAGTCACCTCTGCAACCTGCGAATTCGTACAGTGTGATACAAGGAAACAGCTATGAACACTAAACAAACTACGAAACAGGTTGCCTCTCTAGCGGCAGCAACGTTGCAGAATCCATCTGCATCTAAAACGGCTAAATCACTGGCAGGTTCGGTGTTAGCTCAGTCTTCTTCACAGAAACAGACTGGTGGAGATCTTGAAGAAAAGGCTTCAAAAGTCTTGAGAAGCAGTAAGTATAGTGAAGACACCAAATCACTTGCTGGCTCAGTTCTATCACAGTCCAATAGAAAGAGATGAGGAATAACTTTATGTCAAGATGCACAGCACCAGTTAGAGGACATAGCTCAGCAGCAGCCGCTGCAAACTGTCCTGCATGTCGTTACAAAAGTCGTGGATACAGTAGCTATTACAGTAGTTATAGCTCTCCATACTCATCTCATAGTTCTTTAAGTAGCAGCGGTAGTTATTCCAGCAAATCTAAACCTCGTTGGTCTAAATCTAGTTCTTCAGTGTCATATACTTCCGCGCAAATCGTAAATTTAACACCTATACGTGAAGCGGTTGAGTCTCGTGTAGCCATTCAACCAGACTTACGTGATGTTTTTTTATGTCATGCATGGGCTGATCGTAAAGAGTCAGCGAAAGAGTTACATGATTTGCTCGAAACGGCGGGTGTTAAAGTTTGGTTTAGTGAAAAAGATCTTGGCTTGGGTGTGCCTATGATGCGCGCAATAGATAAAGGTTTAGCAAACTCTAAAGTTGGGCTTGTTTTGGTTACTCCTGCAATGTTAGAGCGTCTGCCAAAAGAGAGCGTTGCTGATAAAGAGCTGTCTGCATTACTAGCAGGCAATCAGATCGTACCTATCGTACACAATACAACTTATGAAGCTCTACGCAATGTGAGTCCTCTGCTTGCATCTAGATCTGGTTTAGACACTTCGGAAGACTCGATGTCAGTGATTGCAGAGAAGATAGCAGAGTTAGTTGACGTATAACTCTCTATGCATATGTTGATAATTGGCGGCTTTTGTCGCCTTTTATTTAAGTTGATCCAGCAACTTCTGACACTGAATTTTCTATACTTAAAGTTATCCGTACTCTACTAATTTAGTTAAGTCGGTAACTCACTTCTGTCCAACAGTGAGCTAGCTGCCGTGGCTGGCTCAGATCCGCTCTGAAGTTACCTTTATTTCCAACTTGCTGATATTTAATGATAAACTAAATTTTATTATTTTGGTGTTCGGAGTGTCGTTGCAGTTAGGTAAACCGCTTTTCCGCATACCTGTGGCCAAATCGTATGATTACTTCTAGTTGGAGAAAACGCTCTACGGTGTTTCTGATGTTCTTAGCAATATCTACGCACCTCGATAATTTCGACGCCCCGCATCGTAATATTTGGGTGACAGTCTTCGTCCTGAAGAACTAATCTTCATTGATTTTTAGGTAGGTATTTACAGCAACGTAGAAGAATATTAGGAACGTGCTAAAGAAAGTATTGATGATTGAACCGCCAATGATCAATGAATCTTCAATGGTGAATATAGGGTCTAGTAATCCAACATTGATTAGCCATGAATACGAAATTTGTACAACAACAAGTACAAAAGATAGTTTGTACAACAGCACTGCAATGCAAACCGTCATTTCATTGTTTATGTTTCCTAGCACAAATAGTACAGCTAAAGGGATGAGTAGTAGCACCAAATCCATTATCACCAAAACAGACCTCAATTTATTCTTATATGTTATAAATTAGTATACGCAAACGCGCACTTATGTCCTTTTAATTTTACTCGACGCTCTTGTGAGCTTAACCATTTATAATTCTAAAATAGAGCATCACACGCGGATGATTTTAATTATTCCACTAGAAGCATCCAGTTCGATCAAATCCCATCCTTGGTAGTTTTAGTTGCGTTGTGAACACTATGATGAGTACTCTTCTTGCAGCTCTAGATGACATTCACTCTAAAACCTTAAAAATCTGCTGTAAAACGATAGGAGGTATTGGTTCCTCGCTATTCACGATGAAGTTCTTTAAGTCCAGTCGTAGATTGCTCAAACTTTGCAAAAATTGGAAATAGCGCTTCTCAGGAGGCTCTTGCGATTGATGCTCAGAACTCTGTTTTTGCTTTTTCTCTGACTTTTCCTCGAGCTTTTTAGGGGGCAAAAATTGTGACGAAAAAGCCTCTGTTACCTGTATAAAAGTGCCAAGACTTAACTTCCCTCGTTTGGCTTTTTCTGTGTGTCGTACCACATAACCGAGTTGCTCAAGTCGTTTTAAAGTATCTGATACTCGGCGAACACTCATTCCCAATACGATCGCAATCTTGGTTTGGCTTATCCCTAAACCATGGGTATTGCGATCAATATTTTTGGCTAAAAACGAGCAAACCAGAATCAATGCTTCCGCAGCATCATAATGCAGTTCGAGTTCGCTTTTCCAAAAGGTGTTGATAATGTTTGTTCGATTAATCTCTCTTTCAGAATAGGTTTCTGTCGGCACATGGCTTCTTGAAATTGAAGAATACGGTAGCAGAATAATCCGCTTTTGGTTTTTTAGAAATGGGTGCTCTTTGAATAGGCGAGTCTCATTGAGTTGCTTCATGGTTTGAGCTTCTTCTAGCTCTTTCATGAGATTGACTCTCTTTCTATCATCTGGCCGAAGAAGTGTCGAAACCAGTTTTTCTTCTCCTTCATGGTAAAGATAACAGTTCCCTTTAACATCGAAAGAGTTAATAAAATTGATGATTTCCACTTTAGCGTTCGGGTCGAGTGTTGGTTTTTCCTTCATGGTTGCTACTTCTGATGAATTGACTTCATCTTTGTCAGTATGTGTCATGTTTTCACTTACCTCTAGTTTTAAATAGTCGTAATCCGATGATATATGGTTGTTTTATTAAAGTTTAATTTTCACTTTTTATGTGAGTAAACTCCAGAAGAAAAAATGCATGAACCATGATTTTTGATAAAAAATGAAGGTTGCTGGATGGATTTTGCCGATGTGAAGGTTTAGTAATCACCTAAAAACAGTGGGGGAGTAAATCGAGGTGGATCGGTAATTAATAATATATATACCTACCCATCTACTAACCTAATCCCACACCTCATCCAACTACCTCATCACTCGATATCTTGGTAGGGGAACCCATCCCCTACCCGAAAAATAACGTCACTCTCAGTACCTATGTCATTAACAATACATAGGTCACCATCATGTCTAAGAATCTAACCATCACACACGAATCCACTTTCAACGGAAACAAGATATACATCGACAAGGAGGGTTTGGTCGTTGAATACCTAGAAGGGATCGGATCAGTCCTTGAGAAAGCTCTAGAGCAATATGCGAGACTTTTTATCGTTCGAGTGGACCTCAACTTACCAACAGACTTTAGAGGGGATGATTCAGCAGTGATGACTCGTTTCTTTCGATCTCTGAAATCTCAGATAGCGGCATATCGAAGACGTAGTGCTCGGTTAAATGACAAACCCTATCGTGAAACCACCATTCGGTATGTATGGGCTAAAGAGTGTGATACCTCATCAAGTAGCCACTACCACGTTGCGCTTATCTTTGACAGAAACGTCTTTCGTTCTCTGGGGGACTTTGGTGAATATCAGCAAAGTTTGGCTAACCGTATCCGTAATGCTTGGAAGCGCTCTGTGGATGCTATCTACTCAGGCAAAAAGAAACCAGCTATCCATTTCTCCAAACAAGGCCAGTATCACTTGCTACGTAACTCTGAGGAGTTTGAGGCGGTGTTTCAGTCCGTCTTTTATCGACTAAGCTACCTAGCGAAGAGAAGAACGAAGCATTTTGGAAAACGTATGAACAACTTCGACCATAGCCGTAAGTAGCTAAAAAATACGTTGGAAGCAGTTCCTGTGGGATTAATAACAAACCATAGGAACTCATCATGCCAAATCAATTCAAGATGGCTCTTCAAAGAGCTCACACGTCTAAATACCTCACCATCACCCATGACCGAACGTTTAATGGAAAACCACTCTACTACCACAAGGGTGGTCTTGTCCTTGAGTACTTGGAGGGAATCGACCGAGTGCTGACTGAAGCGCTATGCCAATACCCTAAACTTTGTGTCGCTCATTTTAATGTACGTCTACCAAGTGACTTTGATGGAAACCATTCTGAGGTATTCAGTCGATTCTTTCGTACCTTGAAGTTGGAAACCAATGAGTTGTGCCTAATGAAGTACCGACGTAGGCCTCACCAATATCACCAAACGGTCATTCGCCATGTTTGGTTCAAGGCGTGTGAGTCCACCAGCCAGTATCACCTTGTCTTACTCTTTGATAAACGGCTGTATCTTTGTTTAGGCAAAAGTGGGGATGGGAGGAGTCGCTACCTGTCTAGAGTCCGAAAGGTATGGGATAGAGCCGTTGAAGAAGACTACGGTAGAAGATGTTCAGGACTGGCGTATTCCGCTACTGATGACGTGTACGAACTTCTGAAAGGGGATGAAGCGTTCCCATTGCAGTTAAATGAACTCTTCTATCGGATCAGTCGTCTCGCGAAGCCCGTCTCCCCAAACAACGAGAACCGCAGCATGAGTTTTGGTTGCAGTCACGACGCACCTTAAAAAATACAGCGCGAGTAATACCTATGTCATTCACACACTCAGAGGTATTACTCATGCCTAACAATACTTACCTTCCCAACATTACTCATTCAAAAACGTTTAACGACTACCCCGTATTTTTCAGTGATAAGGGGCTATACGAATCGGCCTTAACCAGAATGACGGAAGTCTTTGAACAGGCAACGGAGGCGTTTGACGCGGCTTTGGCAACGCGTTTGGATTTGTTTCTACCAGAAGATCATCAAGATACCGACCTCAGCATCATTAACGATTACTTTAAGCTGCTTAAAGAAAAGCTCGATACGGAGTCTGTGTTCTACGTATGGCGCAAGCGAGAGGACAAGGTGCCATCCCACAACTATCGCGTGATGCTGTTTACTGACTACAGCCAGCATTTTGGCCCCGCCATTTGCTGGGAAAAACGCAACGAATTGGTTGAGCACCTTAAAGAGGCTTGGCAAGAAGCGATAGAGAAGCACTACAGCGGCAAAGCGCGCTCATTAGTGTTTCTCAATGACCGAGGCAACTATGGCTTAGGGACACGCTGTAGGGAGCAGGACAAGAACATCAAGCGTTGTGTCTTTCATCGCATGAGCAGTCTTGCTGAAGCATGGAATGAGCAGCGTTACTTCTTTGGCTCTAGTTCAGAGTAGAGCGACTGCACTTTTTTACAGTGGCGGCTTATCACATGGGTATATACAAAGCAGGAGACGATTCCCAGTGAAAATGAGATTTCTACGAATCCAAGACGTGATGTCACTAACAGGGCTAGGCCGTTCCACTATTTATAAGTTCATGGCCGATGAAACCGACTTCCCAAAGAGTGTGCCACTCGGTGGACGAGCAGTGGCTTGGGTAGAAAGTGAAATCGAGGAATGGATGGAGCAACGTCTAGCACTGCGAGACAACCAACAACCCATTCAGTAATACAAACATCAACGGGGCGCTGGCTAAGTAAAGTCATGCGCCCTTTTTCAATGAGAGAGAGAGATAAAAAATGAGTTATTCAATTTACGTAGACGGCGCAGCACCAAACAACCAACACGGATGTACACGAGGGGGCATTGGGCTGGTGGTTATGGATGAAGACAATGAGATTGTTCATGAAGAGAGCTTCACCATCAATCGAAAAACTGACAGTGCTGAGCTTGAGCTACTGGCCTTAATCGAAGCCTTGGAATACGCAGAGGATGAGGATGTCATCTATTCGGACAGTGATTATTGTGTAAAAGGTTTCAACATCTGGATGGACGATTGGAAAGACCGAGGTTGGCGACGCTCGGATAAGAAACCCGTCAAAAACCGCCAACTCTGGCAGCAAGTGGACGAGTTGAGTTCTAGGAAGTATGTCGAGGTATTTAAGGTTAAAGCACACTCTGGTATCGAAGGGAATGAGAGAGCTGATTTGTTAGCGGTTGAAGCCGCTACCCTATAACAACCAATGAAACGCAGCTTGTGGGATGTACTCCACAAGCTGCTATTCTCATTTGTCTTTAGGATTGATGGTGTCGATGGTTTCTCTTAACGTGCGGGTATTTCCTGACGACCTAATGACTCCTAATGCCCAATGAAAAGATTAAAGTACCCATCATCAAACTGGGTAACCCGTTTCTGCCTTCACCTGATGAAGTCTCAGAATTTCTGGGGCTCCCCGTTTCTCCAAGAGAAAAAATAAAGTGGTTAAACGCGTCAGTGGTAAAGAGTAACCTACCGACAGACCGCACATTGGATAACATCAGTAAGGGGGGAATTCGCTGGGCATCGATACGTCAGTTTGCTTGGCAATTGGCGAAGGTGTTTATTCGAAAGGGATTGGCTTTCAAAGTTTCTCTCCCAGAGGGAAGGGTCCACACAGCAGATTTGTCCGTTTGGTGGTCTCACATTCTTAAAGGGTTTCAACAAGGACTGTCTTCGGCTTCTAGTGAATTGAATATAAGGCCTTTAGTTAGCTATATCGATAGGCGCTGCGCCGCGTATCAAGGACAGTTGGCCTTTATACTGGGTGCTCCCGATATTAATGAGTGCAACCAAAGTGAGTTAATCTCAGGCTATTACCTGCCCGTTCTTGATTTTACGTTGCTCAGTGAGCAAGAAAAGGTTCTTGTGAAAAGCTGGCTCAAATCACCAAGTGAATCTGCCTCACAAGAAACTGAGCAGGCCATGCTTTGTTTCAAGCATGATTTCTGGTTGTCTTTAATGTCGGTCATTGATGCGATGTTTATTGAAAGCTGGGCCAAACACAATACAGACTACACGCCTAGCGCCTCTGCAAGGCAATACGGAGTCTTCGGGCAGGTCTTTAAAAGAGAAGAGAGCACATTTCTTGGCAAGTTTTTTGGTCTATTAAAAGAGGTGACTAATCAAAAAAACGCACAGTTGTGTGAGTGTGTTGTCTTGCCTTTTAGTGAGCATGAGCGAAATGGAGAGCTCAAGAACAAGGTTCAAAAAGAGCGTTTTAAAGAGTGGCGTAGCGGAAAAAGCCTTCCTTCTGTAAAAGCCTTGGGTGCATTTTTTGACAACATGGAAGCTGGGCGACAAGGTGCGGACTTGTTGATATACGCACTGTTTATGAGAGCGCTTGATAAGGAGGGTTGCTGTGCGTTACCGGATATCTATACGACAAATCGTTACCAGCGTTACTACCAACATCATGCATACTAGGCTGCACTAAAGCAGCCTAGGTCCGCTTTTACTTTTTGCTTGGTGGGTTATTGGTGCGACCTCCACCTGATGGATTTGAGGTGCCGTTTTTAGTCGGCCATAGCGGGGCGTTGTTTCCTGATTGTTGTTTATTTCCCATGGATTGATCCTTTTCGTTGAGGTTGCTGACGGATATTCGTCGACAACCATCATGCATGAATATGGAGAGTCATAGGGAGGGGGGAAAGAGCGAAAGTTACTGGGAGTGACTAAGTGCTTTTTCGTTGATCTCTAATGTAGATGTGTACCGCCCCCGCTTGAGTCTGCCTTCTGTCTATTTCAAACAGCTCGGTCGCCTCAATGAGCTGGCTCAGAGTGTTGAAGCCGTAGTTTTTTGAACTGAAGTCCGGGTATTGTCTTTTGATTAGGCCACCACATTGGCCCAGAAAAGACCAGCCGTCCTCGTCTTGGTATTCACTGGCAGCGCCTCGTAGGATATTCAACAGCTTCGTATCACCTCGTAGTTTATTGCGAGTCTCGCGAGGCTCTACTTTCTTGGGTTTTTCTGAAATGACGGCAGTGACTTCTTCTTTTGGAGCGTATCGCTCTTTAAGGACTTCAGTGTAAATAAAGTCATCACAAGCATTACGAAAGGCGAGTGGTGTTTTCTTCTCACCGACACCAAAGACATAAATTTGAGACTCTTTGAGGCGTGAAGCCAACTTGGTGAAATCACTGTCGCTACTGATGAGAGCAAAAGCGTCATACTTATTTGAGTAGAGTAAATCCATGGCATCAATGATCATGGCAGCATCAGAGGAGTTTTTGCCTTGCGTGTACGAAAATTGCTGAATTGGATTAATTGCCAACTCATTGAGTGGTTGTTTCCAGTTCTTTAAACATTCAGAACTCCAGTCTCCATACGCTTTTTTAACCAGAATATGCCCGTGTTTGGAGAGCTCTTTGAGCACAAAATCTAAAACTGCATATTGTGCGTTTTCTGCGTCGATTAAAACGGCAATTTTCTTTTCAGAGTCTATATCAATCAAATCCATGTCCTTATGAGCAATCGGTGCATTAAAGATGAGAACACTTAGGTGTGATTCAATGATGCGGCGTGTAAGGCTGGGAAGCAACAAGTGCAGATACAGAGTTACCTATTTGAGTATCGATACACGTAAAGAGATAAAACCTATTGATGAGTGAGTTACTAACGTAAGGGGCTGAAGGAACAACGGTCACACTCTAGCGCATTGCTGAGAACAAATAGAGGTTATCAGCCCAGCTCCCTCTATGGATTGAGTAGAATATGTCTCATTAAAAAGTGGCGGTGGAATTAACAGTGAGTTATAGAGTGGTACGGCTAACGGAGCTGATGACGCATGAGCTCGGTCAAGTCGAAGGGGATATAGAAAGGTTAACGGAAAGGGCACTGAGCTCTGCAATCCCTCATGGGATGAGTTTCTCTCGCTTTATGGACAAACTCAAAAGTGGTGAATTGGCCTTGTTGACGGACACTCCATCTAAGCCAGTGATGCTTAGAAATGGAATGGGTAAATCGTGGAGTTTGTCTACTGAAGGGCAAGAGGCCTTATCGCCAGAGGCAAAAAATGCCTTTCTCTCTAGAGCGAAGATATCTCGTGGAGCGGTAACTAGAGCAGCGTCAAGTCAAAGTCGTGCGGCATACGCTCCAAGCATCGAAGATACCTATGTCCCTGAGCCCATCAAGCCTGATACTTCTGATGCTCCACCCCAGCTCAATTATGAATATTGCTTTGAAATTGCGTGCTCTGAGGACACATTCAAAAAAAGCGTGGGCTGTGCGTTTCAACTGGGCAAGACCAAACAAGAAGCTATGATTGGTCGCTGGCAAACTGAGCCCACGGAACACGGTACTAAGTACATTGCTCACACGGCCTTTGATGAGCCGAAAAAATTGTTTGCGAAAGTGGCGGACAGTTCAATGGGCATCAACGTACCTGACAGCGTGCAAGTGAAACCAATAGGCTCCGGTGTCGTGGAAGAAGCGTTTATCCCAGTCGTCCCATCGGTGCAGCTAGGAGAGCGATTAGGACTGCCAACAGAAGGTTACTATTACCACTTTCATAACGACCGATTAGTGCAAGAGTACAAGCTGCTGGGTGAAGGCAAGTGGGCGTTTTACGCTACATGTTCCACGCATGAGCAACTGAATGATGAGCAAGGCTACAACCGACTGCAAAGTGCTATCTTAGTGTACTGGAAACTCGCAGGACAAGACGTTGAAAACCAGAGCCTTGTTTACCTTGAACAGCAAATCACCCGAGAAGAGATCGATAACCTCAATGACGACTGGGTGGCTCAGCACGGTATCAAGCTTGATATCAGTGAGCTTCTTGCAGCACCAAAACAATCTATCGTTAAACGGCCAGTAGCAAACTCTGCGGAGACGATAAAGTCAGACAAAGAAACCGCATTGCCGCCGCTGCCACCTTGTACCTATAGCTGTATTGCGAACACCCATTACGACTATTCAGATATATTCATTGCAGAAACCCAGTTCAAAACGATCAATAGTGATCGTTTATTTGGGAAAGAACTTCCTGTCACGAACTTAGCCACAATCACAACGGCTTCAAGAGCCACTGATTATGGTAAAGCAGCACTACTTGCTATTCCCGCGAAATCTGCGGTGACGAACCTTGGGATTCTGAGTACCAATACGGCCAATACAATTGGGACATGGTCGATTTCAGGAGAAGCGCTAGCGGGCTTTGCTCGAATGGGCGGTTTTCTAGTTGCCGCCTTATGGCCTTCTCAGCTTGGTGATGGAACCTTAGAAGGTAATTCTGACGTCTCTACGAATGATACCACTACGATGCGCGTACGTTTCAATATGTACACGGACGAAAATGGCAAACAACAAGTGGTTGGTATCAAAACGGGTGAAGGCAGTCCATATGGTGATCTAGTGGCTAAGCGTCAGGCAGTGCAACAAGGACAAAACTTTGTTGCGGAGTTAGACAGTGGTATTACTATAACGTGGACGCCCGATGGTTCAACAGATGTGCTGACACCCGATACAGTATTACCCGAAAATGATCAGCTTGATGTTCACAATATCTGGGTACGCCCGATTGAAGAACACGAACAAGAGATAGGCACGGTTCTCTATCCAGAGGAAGATCTTGCTGAGTATATAGTGACTTTCCCTGCTGATGCGGGACTGTCGCCCTTGTACTTAGTATTTAATAAGCGTAGTGCCGGAATTACTAAGGTAAAACCATTGGAAGTGGGCACTTACGGAGACTTAGCGCCAAGAAGCAAAAAGGATGGAATGGATATAGATCACATTCCATCTCAAGCTGCGTTAAGAAGAGCACTAGAAAGTGCATTAGGTCAAACTCTTACTAAAGAGCAAGAGCGTGAGTTAATTAATAGTGCTGCTGGTATTGCTATACCTCAGGAAGTGCATCGAAAATGTAGTGAAACATATGGCGGTAGAAATCAAGCCTATAAGCAGCAAGTTGATGCTGGTGATTTAGAGGCGGCAGTAAATTCGAATTTTGATGCTATCAAAGGGTGTTTGAAAAACGAAGGTTATACTGAGCAAGAGCTAGAGAATGCTAGAGCTCAACTGCATGAAATTAACACAAAAAATGGTTGGTACTAAATGATGACTTACAGGGATTTTCTGGGGAAGAAGTACGATGCTTTACTAAAGCAGTCAGCCTTCTTATCTCTGATTGGAGGCAATGTGCCTGAAGTGTTGAACTCTAAAAGTGATGCCTTCTATATATGTGTTGACTCTTCTGGCGTAGAGCTCAGGTTTGATCGTCAAACTTCTGAGTTAACCACTATTGTAGTGACTAAGCCCGCTTTTTATGAGGGATCGCTTAATTTATTAACTAAACGTATTCAGGTTAGGAATGCCCTTGGTCTTCCATCAAATGAACGCCCTGAGAAAAGCATTCCTGTTCTTGGAAAAGTTGGGGCGATGGATGAGTATATTGATGAGCGAGGGTTCTCTACACAGGTAGTGTATAGAGTCGGAACTGATGATGTGGAGAGAGTGCATTATCAAAGAAAGTAGACTGGAGGCTAGAGGGCGGAGAGGGTTACTTTGAACAGTGAGTTGCCGATTTTGTACGGGCTCAACAGTGATTACATGATCTTATCAACAATGCTGGAGATAGAAGATTCATCAGAAGCAAGTATTGAAGAGTTAAGTCGCTTTTTAACAGATAACATATACTTTCAATCTGATGCATTGAGACAAAAAAGAATGGGGAGCGTAATTGCTCCCCATTGTCATCTTTTGGCACTACTTTTCTGTGATAGCTTCACAGCCTTCAGGGACGGTAATAGTCGATGTATCTTCATTTGCCTGTTGTGCTGCTTTTACATCCATCTTGTACTGAGTGCATTTCCCAACACTGACGTTGACTGCACCTGTTTCTACAGATGGGTTACCTCCTAATGCTCCGCCTCCCTGAGCGAAAACAAAAGGTGTAATTAAGGTTGCGAGTAGAACGAGAATATTCGTTGTAGTGTGACTCATAGTGTTTCCTTATTGGGTAAAGTTGGGTTTGTTGAGAGTTAGAAGGTGTAAACAAAGGTGCCAGCACTGGAAGTGACTTCGATTTCTTTCACGCTGTCTACGGTGCAGCTGTTACTGTATCCGGTGTAGGTTTCACCGAATTTCAATTGAACGTTTCTAGAGAGCTCTGAGGCTGTACCAGCGGGTAGACGGCAGTTGCCTCGATTGATAATGACATTGCTTATTACGGTGCTGTCAGCGATAGATTGAATATCAAAGGTCAGTGTTCCCCAGTGTGGGTTGGTGGACATCGACACTTCAATATCGGCGGTGACGGTTTTCGCTTCTTCCTGTTCGCCGCAAGCGGTGACTCCGAAAATCAGCACGCTCATCATGATGGTTCGAATTAAGGTATTCATGGGTATCTCTCCGTAGTGGTGAGTTAAATTTGGGATGCACGGATTTCAGCGTGTTCACGCATGAACTGCTCTAGGTTGAAATCAGTGGGATAGGTAAAAGAAAACGTTGATACACTGGCCTCATCAATCAGAGGCAAGGCTAAGGTGCGTATCGTCGGATGACCGGATAAACGAAAAAGCAGCAAGAGCGCGTCACATTGAACCGAGAGTCCCAGTGGTTCGATGAGCGCTTTCTCTTGCTGCAAAATTTGACTCGATATCTTGAGCATACGGTTGTTGAGTAATGCCGTGTGTACCGCATTCAGTACTTGCCGCTGCTCATTACTCCACTCACGAATATTGGGCAGTGCTACATGGACTTTGGCTAACCATGCTTGCTCTTTTGAATGCGATGAACCCTTGTGGGGTAAGGGTTTGTCTCCCTCCGAGGAGCGACCTTGCCCATAATTCAGTGCATCAGGAACAAGCGGCAGTAAGTACTTATTCGTCAGTTGCCAATAAAGCATTTCCTGCTTGTTGAGCTTCAGTAATTGCTCTGAGGTTTTCCGATAAACATGGGGCATGCTCATCGAATCACACTCCACGTTAAACACCTCCACAATGACTTCATCGAGGTAGCGTTTAATGCTGCGCGTGGTGCGGTGGATATCGAGTAGGGCTAACTGCTGCTGCAACTCCCTAACGGTAATCCAACGATGTTGAGGAATAAGCATCAGCGTGTGCAGCAAAGCGGATAACCCTTCAATGCTGGTTTTATTGCTCATGACTACACTCTCAATACATCAAAGCTCCAAGACCGGAGGTGGACATTTAATGTCGGGAGAGTAGAGGTGAGTCAGACACATAATGTCCAACGGTGAAAACAGCATCAATCGGCAACACGAAAGCGTGAGCCGACTAACATTAACGAGGCTTATGCTTGTCACTGAGCTCGGCAATCGCTACCAATACACCAATCAACAGCACCACCAGAAAACCTAACGTCGTCAGAGTTCCGATAGCGCCAAAGAAAGGAGAGAGGGTAAGTAAAGTAATAAGAGCGGTGACAAGCTTAATGGTGTTAAGGAGAAGGGAAGTCATGAGCTATTGTGGGGTGACGGTTATCTCGTTGTAGGAGTCCATATCGACATAGGCAAGAAAGTTATTCTCCCACAACTGATAGAGCGCTTTGGCATCACGGCTACCCTGCATTGGTAGCCAGCCTTGATAGGCGACAAAGAACTGTCCAACCCGAAAATCAAAATCCAAGTTGCGCTCTAGCTCTGGGTAGTAATTCCCCATATAGGCAAAGTCAGTGATGTACTCAATGCTCCATTCTCCTGTTGAGGTTTGGCAAATTGCTATCTCAACCGGATGGAAGCCGCCTTCATCCACGCTGTAACTTTTATCGCGAAAGTTAAACACCAGATAACGGCTGGTGGCGAGAGTTTCATTGCCCAGTAAATGAGTGGTGAACAGTTTACTAAGCAGTGTATGCAGAGTACTAGAGACAGGCAGTGTGGACGCAGTAAAGGTTAATTGAGACATAGTGAGTCCTCCTTGTTTTCAGGATTCAAATAAGAAATAACGGAGTGAGAATTATTGGAACGTGCCAACCATCGTCAGTTGCACGTCATCAAAGACATTTCGAGAAAGGTGGCGAGCAAAGGCTTTCATCCATACCGAGAGCAGCTCTTGTACCTCTGGGTGGGATAAATCCGTGCTCCCTGCATCGGGTTGATAGCACCAGCGATTAGCTAGGTGAAAGTACAGCTCAGGCTCAACGGTTGTACTGTTGTCGTCGGGGTAAGAGAAGCTCGCAAAGAAGACTACCAGCCAAGGGCTAGTATCTGACTCACGTTTAAACTGTACCTCGATCGGATGCAAACCTTGTCGATGTCGGTAGTAACTCATCTGACGGCAGTTCAACACGAGCCGCTCAGCGTTCTCAGGGAGAGTGTATCGATTCAAAAGTGCTTCCAGTGACGTATGTAAAGCGTCATCAATAGAAAGCTCACCGTAGTGTTGCTCAATCATAACCACCCCCTTTCGGCAAACGAGGTGCAGCTATCGCCTGTCACGATATGGTCCAATACGCGAACTTCTACCAGCGCGAGCGCGTCTTTGAGTCTTTCGGTTATGCGTCTATCGGCTTGAGACGGTGTTGAGTCACCGGATGGATGGTTATGGGCAAATATCACCGCTGCGGCATTCACTTCTAATACCGCTTTCACCACTTCACGTGGATAGACGCTGGCCGCATCTACGGTGCCATGAAACAGCTCTTTAAATTCAATCAGTCGGTTTTGGTTATCCAGCAGCAATAAGGCAAACACTTCACGCTCATAGTTGCCTAGCTTACAGCGAACGTACTCTTTAGTGGCTTCAGGTTTAGTTAGGGCATCACCGCGCACATAGCGGTTAGCTAGTATCTCAGCGGCGTGCTCTAGGATTTCATTTTCTTGATAGCGTTGCTGCTTTTGGTAATCGGAAGTTATGGGATTCATTTCTGGCTCCTGTCGGAATCAATGATGGGATTTCACATTGATGACATATGCCTGAAAATTTTTGGATTGAGGGGATTATGCATGAACAGGCTCACATAAGTAATTAACTCGCTGAGGTTCCTTATTAGCCGAAGTTTGCTCATAGTGTGATATGGCATAATAAAATTGGTTAGGATATGTGATTTTATTTGTTTTATAATCGGTCCAACTTGATACACGTACTCTGAATAGGTTTTGGATGTTGAAGGTTTCATGACGAAGATAAAAAACGAAGTAATGAGCGATAAGGCCCAGCAACTTTTAGAAAAGTTACCACAGGCAAGCCGTGATCGTATTGCCCATATCGACTTCACCTTATTGTTCAAGGGAGAAGCTGTGCGTGCTGATTTGGTAGAGCGTTTTGGCATAGCTCCAACACAAGCGACGAAAGACTTCACCCTTTACCGAGAGCTTGCTCCAGGCAATATTGAATATGACCAAAAGCTAAAGTTGCACAAGCGTGGTGGAGCATTTGAATCTTTGTTCGACTATGACGTTGTGAGAACACTGGCGACGATTAGCCAAGGCTACGGAGATGGCTTTACTGGAAAGGTAAAACCACCTCTTGCGTGTGAAGCGCCTTATCACCTTAACAAGCCGAGTCTATCGATAGTGGCGAAGGTCACCGAGGCCATTCACAAAGGCAAAGCCTTGGGCATTACCTATGTGTCGTTATCGAGTGGTGAAACCACGCGTGAAATTGTGCCGCATACTCTGGTGGACAATGGCCTACGTTGGCATGTTCGTGGTTTTGACCGCAAGCATGGTGAGTTCCGTGACTTTGTACTGACCCGAATTAAAGCAGCGGTTGTGCTTGAAGGTTCAACGTTGTCTGAGGCTGAGCTCGAAACACAGGATCGGCAATGGAACCGCTTTGTAGAACTGGAGTTAGTACCCCACCCACGCATTGAACACAGCGAAGCGATAGAGCTGGACTATGGCATGACGGGGGGCGTGATGAGGGTTGAGATTAGAGCTGCAACTGCTGGCTATTTGCTCAGGCTTTGGAACGTGGATTGTTCCAAAGAGGCTCAGCTAAAAACACCCGAATTTCATTTATGGTTAAAAAATTATCAAACTTTATACGGTGTCGGTAACCTTGCGGTTGCGCCAGGGCATATTCAACCAGCTTAAAAGTGACAGAATTAAATTAGTATGTCTTAGACGAATGTGTTTACCGATTTAAAACGAGATTATTAATAATGTTTATCAATAACAATAACAGGGAGGCCTAAACATGCCGACACTTAATTGGATTGGCAAAGCAGCCGTCGAAAAGCATCATAAAGAAGTGCCTTTTCGTCTGTTAGAGCCTGTATCTGAATTATCCTGCGGAGATCCTGATAGTGGTAATCTTATTGTGCAAGGAGATAATTTACACGCCCTCAAAGCTTTGCTGCCTCGTTACGCGGGCCAAGTAAAGTGTATCTATATCGACCCACCATACAATACAGGAAATGAAGGTTGGGTATACAACGATAATGTTAATAGCCCGGAAATCAGAAAATGGCTGGGTGAAGTGGTTGGTAAAGAAGGTGAAACGCTCGACCGTCATGATCGTTGGCTGTGTATGATGTATCCGCGTTTGGTTTTGTTGAAGCAATTTTTAGCAGATGATGGTGTATTGTTAGTTAGTTTGGATGATAACGAGTCTGCAAATGCAAAACTAATACTAAATGAAATATTTGGTGAAGGTAATTTCATAGCTCAATTGGTTTGGGAAAAAGGTAGGAAAAATGATGCAAAGTTTTTTTCTGTTGGTCATGAATACATATTTGTCTATGCCAAATCGAAGAAGTACTTGAAAGATAAAAATGTAATTTGGAGAAAAGAAAAAGAAGGCGCATCAGAAATATATGACGAATATATAAGACTGAAAGGGCTCTTTGGTGATGACTTTGGTTTGATAGAGGAAAATCTAAAACTATTTTATAAAGGGCTAGACAAAAATCACCCGTCAAAAAAACACTCTCGTTATAACAAGGCAGATGCTAATGGAGTTTGGAGGGATGATAATATGTCATGGCCTGGCGGGAATGGTCCAAAATATGATGTCATTCACCCTGTAACCAAAAAGCCATGCGCTGTACCTGAAGGTGGTTGGAGATATTCAAAAAAAGAAAAAATGGATTTAATGATAGCTGAAGGAAAAGTTGTATTTAGAGAGGATCATACACAACCTCCAATAAGGAAAACATATTTAGTAAGAGACAAGCGGCTGCAAGAAAATAACGATGAAGATATTGGTAGAGAAGTTATGGGTTCGTATTTCTATCGTAGTGGTCTTCAAGCGGTCAATGAATTAATGAATATCTTTGGAGAAAAACCTTTTCCAAACCCTAAAGATAAAGATGTCATCTCATCATTAATAAAATATGTAACAGGTTATGATAAAAATTGTTTGATTTTAGACTCTTTCGCTGGCTCAGGCACAACGGCACATGCTGTTCTTAAATTAAATCATCAAGATAATGGAAATAGAAATTTCATAACTATAGAAATGGATGATTCGGTTGCTAATCACGTTACAATTAAAAGAATTAAAAGTGTAGTTGAAGGTTATTACAACAAGAGTGGTGAGTATGTTAGTGGACTTGGTGGAGGCTTTCAATTTTTAACCCTCTCGCAAGAGCCGTTATTCAATAGCGATGGCCCTATCCGTTCCGATGTTAATTTTGAACAACTAGCTGAATTTGTCTGGTTTATGGAGACAGGGACAGGGTTAAGTTCATCCAATATGAACATCAAAGAAAAGCATACTACGCCTTACTTAGGTAAATACAAAGATAAAGCCATTTTTCTTCTCTATAACGGAATTCTAAAAGATAAAACGGATATCGGTGGCAATGTCCTGAATAATCGCAGCCTTGAAGAATTAGAAGCAGCATTACCAAAATTTTCCGGACCTAAAGTGGTCTATGGAGCCCGTTCACGCTTCGATAAAACAAAACTTGCCAAGCTAGGCATTACTTTCCATCAGCTTCCTTATGAATTGGCGGTGAAAACATGGTTCTGAATAATAAATTACTAAAAAACTATCAAGAGAATCTGCTAGATGTATATTCAAGTTACTTATCCCGCTGCCGGGAATTAAAAGATTCTGCCGCAGCTTTTGCAGAATCGACCAAAAAGTCAGCCTTGGGTATTGCCCAGCCCTATTATCCTCTACCTGAGCTGGATCATGTCCCTTATGTCTGTCTACGAGTGCCAACGGGAGGGGGAAAAACCCGTATAGCTGGTCAATCAATAAAATGTGTGAATGAAGCATTTTTGGCTACTGAGCATTCATTAGTGCTTTGGCTAGTACCCTCAGACCCTATTCGAGAGCAAACTTTATACGCACTTAAAACGCAAGGTGAATTACTTTACCAAGATATGCGCGATCTTTTTGGTGCCGTTAATGTTTTGGATATCAATGAAGCTTTGTATATGCAGCCTGCAACACTAAATACTGGCAATACAATTATTGTTGCCACTATGCAGAGTTTTAAGCGAGATACCGCAGATGGATTAAGAGTGTACCGTCAAAATGGTGCTTTGATGTCACACTTTGAAGATGTAAGCACCGAGCAAAAAGGCGATCACTCATTAGTTGATGTTATTCGTTTAAGACGCCCCTATGTAATTGTTGATGAAGCCCACAATCAGGGGACGCAGCTAGCGGTTGACACGTTAAAACGTTTTAACCCGAGCTGTATTCTAGAGCTTACGGCAACGCCAGACAGAGCTTGCCAACCGTCGAATGTTTTACGTAGTGTATCGGCTGCAACTTTACAAGCCGAGGATATGCTCAAGCTGCCATTAGAACTGGCGATACATCCCGAATGGCGGGTTTCGCTTACTGAGGCGATAGCCCGATTACGCCAATTGGAAAAAGAGGCTGAGCAAGAAAAGCAACTGACAGGGGAAATGATTCAGCCTGTCGTTATGTTGATTCAAGCTGAAAGAATTGCGAAAGAGAAAGAGACCTTTACACCTGAGAAAGTAAAACAGCATCTCATTGACGATTTCAATATCCAGCCAGAAACCATCTCGATTGCAACGGGGGCGGTTGATGAGTTAAGTGGTAAAAAATTAGGTGATCCTGATTATCCGCAATTTATTATTACTGTAGACAAGCTACGAGAGGGTTGGGATTGCCCAAATGCTTACATTTTGTTTTCGTTCCGTAACACAACATCTGCGACCGCGGTTGAACAAGTTCTTGGGCGTGTATTGCGTATGCCCCATGTTACGCGTAAGCAGTGCGAAGCGCTTAATCGCAGCTATGCATACGTAGTTTCGAATGAGCTTGCTTCAACAGTACAAAATTTAAAAGATGGCTTGGTTCAAAGTGGTTTTGAGCGGCTGGAAGCGAAAGATTTAATTGTTACTCCTGATAATGATAAACCACAGCAAGATTTGTTTGCACCAACAACTGACCTAACTATTCCATTGCCAGAATATGATGATGTGATGTCGCTTCCAGATGAAGAAGCCGTAGCCTCATTGCCAAAAGCTATTCGAGAAAGAATAGAAATCTCTCCTGAAACTGGTACTTTGACAGTTAGAAATGGTGCAACAAATAAACAACTTCAACAAATTTCAGAGACTTTCAAGCAGCCTGAAGTGGCTAAGGCTGTAAAAGAAAAGCTTGATACTGCACTAGCTATTCAAGCCGCCCCGCCTGCCCGAGAATTAACACCTGCGGAAAAAGGTGTGTCATTTAATATTCCATTGCTTGGCTACAAACAGAGAAGTTTTTTTGACGTTTTTGATGAGACCCCCTTACTAGATGCTGAATGGGAAATCTCAGATTTTGATTACAAACTTAAAGATTCTGAGTTTTCACCAGATGTGGAAACCATGCGCCGCGCTTCGTTAAGTATTTCCCAATTAGAAAAAGTTGAATGTGATGTTTATGACCGACTAGATAGCCAACTCGCATTGTTTGGGAAAGAACAAGGGTGGCATGTTACAGATCTCATCTATTGGTTAGATAGAAATTTATATTTCCCTTATTCCGAGCGAGATATCAAAGTGGCGTGGTTAAATGCGGCACTAAGCTACTTGATCGATGACAAAGGGTTTTCACTTGATGAACTTGCTTATCGTAAGTTCCGTTTACGCGGTACGCTACAAAGAAAAATGGCCGCAGGGCTGGTTGAGGCTAAGCAACGGGTGTTCGATGATTTATTTTCTGATGAAAATAAATTTGAAGTTCGTGATGAACACTCGATCACTTTTGAGCAAGGAAGATATGGCTACGACAGTATTTATACCGGTCTTATTCACTTGAAAAAACATTTTTTCCCCGTCATTGGCAACTTGAAAAGTACTGGTGAAGAATTCGAGTGTGCGGAGTTTATCGCTCATCAAATGGAAGGTGTTGAGTGGTGGGTTCGTAATGTTGAGAAAAAGCCAACATCATTTTGGTTACAAACAGCTTCAGATAAGTTCTATCCTGATTTTGTCGTAAAACTTACCAGCGGCATAGTGCTTGCTATTGAGTATAAAGGTCAGCATTTATCTGCTGAGAAAGGTAATAGGGATAGTATAGAGAAACAACGAATTGGTGAACTATGGGCAAAAAGAAGCAATGGAACATGCGGTTTTGTGTGGGTAGAAAATAGAAATTGGCAGGTTTTAAATGAAGCATCTAAAAAGTTTGGTTGTAGTTGATTTAATAGTGATTTAAGACACAGTGTGTGGAATCAGTCATTGATGATGTTCTTGGTGGTATGTCGTTCAGAATGCTGATGGAAGATAGTTGGTCACAAGAGATCGTGCCTGAGTTGAATTAATGGGTCATTTGTTGGTGTTGTGTTGTCTCCAACCTTGTCGCCCCTTCTAAAAAAGGGGCGATACTCAAAAGGAATATCAAGTTAACGAGGATTTAGATGAGTCAGCCAATACCGACCTCTTATAATCAAATCATTGCGCATACGATAGAGCAGGCGCTTGCCCTATCGGTTAATGCAAAGAACGAAAATGCTATTGCTGGCTTTTGCCAGTTACAAGGTCCAACAGGCGGTGGCAAAAGTAGTTCTCTTTATCGTAGCCCAGACGGGAAAATTCCGGCGAGCCTTGAATTTATAAAATCCAAAGGGTTGCAGGCCATCTTAGTTACCCATCGCTGGAATATCCTGCATGACATTTATGAAAGTGCAACGAGTGCAAAAGACAGCTCAGGTAACCCACTGCTCGTTAGTATTCTTTATGCACAGGATGAAACTGTTGTTAGTGCGGTTTCTCAACGGGCACTGCCACATGAACAAGGTGTTCAAAAATCTGACTTGCCCGATCCTTATAAGGCCATTGAGGATATCCATGGTTTAGGCGCGTTTCGTTCTAATGCTGATAAAGAGGCTCTCGTTCGTGCTTGCCACAACGTTTCAGCCATTGCCCGTAATGTTGAGTACAAAAAGAAAAATCCTGATTCGATGGGCGTCTTACTCGAACGAGAAGAGCAGGAACTAAGAAAACTGTGTGGCTTTGTCGAGCGCACGCTACTTGGGTGTATGTCGTCCTTAGAGAAGGCTGCGAGGTATGCCAGTAAGCACTATGGCAAGACGCATGAGCTCACGGAGCAAGCAAAAGAAAAGCTTCGTTTATTCAGAGAAAATAAATGGGTGCGTCGAATTTTCCCCGCTATTGCCTGGCACGATGATAAGCAACATTTGCTGGTGTTAACGACGCAGAAGCTGTTTGCTTCATTTTACGACGGTAAACAGAAAGTCAGGATGTCGAGCGGACAACTGACCGGAAAGGTAGTATTTGTTGATGAGTTTGATTACCAAGCGGACATTCTACAAACATTACTTGCCCAGTCTCAAATGGTACAAGAGCCGCCTGAGTGTATTGGTCAATTACTTGAAGGGGGTAAGCGCCTATTGGCGCGAATGCAGTTTGTTACTGCTGAACCTATACCTGAGCTTTACAGTGAGCTTAAACAGCTTATTGCTGAGCTAGAGGAGGATTTGACCAGCAAAGGTGTCGATCTCAATCAGTCTAGGGCGCTGGTAATGCCTTTAAAGCAGTATGAATCCGGTGTCCCGTTCGAAAAGAAATATCTGTTTCGCTCAGATCACTTAGTAACCAGTGAGCCTTTGCAGTTACAGCAAAAACCTCATGGCTTTGAAGTGAAAAGTCATGCTGAAAGCGATGAAGAAGCAATTGATGTCGGTGATTTTTTGCGTGTGATGGAGAAATATATCAGACGCTTCAGTTTGCTGTTGTCGCAGTTCGCAACCGATGAGTCCGAAGCCTATGAATATCTCGTTCGGCTAAACCGATTGCTGTTTGATCCTGCGAATGACTATCGACCATCCTACTACAGCACGGCGTTACCAAGCTTATCGCTGTTCTCCTTGCCTCGCACTCGCTTACCTGAGTTAGAAGCGCTCAGTAAATCAAACCGATTACCTAATACTCAGACGAATATGTTTGGCCTAACAACCTGGCTATTAACCACTGATGAAGCTGAAGCGGATATTGACCCGTTGAGGATCAAGATTAAACGTGCACTATTGCCGACAACACCTGAAGGGTTAATGGTTTCGTTATCGAGTCGAAACCTCGTTTTTGCACTATCCGCAACTTCTTATATCGAAAGGGGGATTGGTCATTTCGATATACGCTGGATTGAAAGTGCTTTGCGTTACGTGGCTCAGGCCCGCAATCCACAATGTACCGAGAGTTTTTTGGGCGATAGCTTTGAGCAGCGCCCCGAAGATTGGTTTAAGAAGCCGATTCCATATTTACAAACTGACGAGGATAAGCAGTTACAAATGGCGGTGATCCGCTCGTTGGTTAAAGACAAATCTGAAAAGCGTCGCTCGTCACTGAAAACCACGATTCACGACTTTGATGATGCTATCAATGCCCCAGTTTTTCAGGAGGTAAAACTGCATTTGAACGCTGCATTTTTTGAGGCTGAGCAGTCAGATTACAAGTATGAATACCGGCAGTCTGTGTTGTTTAAATTACTGTACGTTCTGCATTTAGCAGCGAATGAGCCACAACATAAAGGACACCTAGCCTTTGTTAACTCAGTCAAATATCTCCGGAAGTGGTTGATATGTGATACCGCAGAAAACAGCAGAATGAGCGCTGATTGGCTTGAAATGGACCGATCAACCACTGGCGTATTGTCTTCTTTTGACGATGTGTTTATTCCTTTGACTGCCAACGGTAAGCCCATGATGATTTGCTTACTCAATGCAGAGGCACAAAAGCGAGAAGGATTTGAGTACGCATATCAAGCGGCGTTCGACTCTGGCCGAACCGTGGTGGTAATGACACAAACCGCATCCGCTACAAATGGCATTAATTTGGATTACTCCTTGCCTAACTCTCAAGGGCAGATGGATCTGACGTCGCTGTTTATTATTGAAAGTAAGCACTTTTACTTTTCACCATGGGATAGCAATGACGCTGATGATGAAATGTCTCATGCTGGCTTTCAGCTCAGAAACTTAGAAAAATTAGTCAGGCGTTCAGAGTTTTCACGTAAGCAGCAGCGGCAATTTATTATGCCGTTGATGAATAACTCAGTCTCTAAAATCCAGGAGCTAAACAAGCTTTATAAAGGGACTAATGACTATGTTAAGAATCTTGCCGCTGACGTGCAGCAGCAAGTTGGACGTATTGAACGTGCTTGGACGTATGTGCCGCATGTAGCCATTCATTTAAGCGATGATGTAGCAGGCCATCTTCGCAACTACGGCCAACTAACTGTTTGTACTAACAACCGAAATTGGGTTTCAAACCTTAATAACCAGCTTATTGATGATCTTACTCATTCCGAAGATGCATTGGTTTCCAACTTTCTTGCTCTGTTGAAAACGCGATCCCAAGATGGCTCTGGTGCAGTTGATATTATTGATAACAAGTTAGTTTCCGCAATCCGAGATGCAAGACAAGGTAAGGGTTGTATTGAAGAAATTTCAGGGCTTTGGCATGAACTAGGCCGGGCAGTATTGCAGCATGATCTCCAATGGATGCCGCATAACAATACGTTTGGCATTACTGAGCCTTTGTGTCGTTGGGCGTGCTTTGATCGGCCCGAAGAAACAAAGGTTACTGGTGAAATATGGTACGACCCAAAAAGTTGGCAGTTCTTTGCTAAGCGAGCAGCCGGATTGATTAAATATAACCCACAGACGCTTTATGAGGTTGTTAATCGACAACCTGCTATTTCGGAATGGTTTAATCGTAAAGGTTTTCGAACGTCGTTTCAGCCGTTTGCCAACGACATTGAAGAGCAATTTGCATTTCATCCCGTTGTGATTCAGCGAATTTTACAAGGGCGCATTGGTGAGGAAGGTATTCGCGCATTGCTGAGTGACAAACAGCTAGTCACTAAACAAGACGTCTACAATCATGAGTTGTTTGAATTATATGATTTTGAGATAGCAAACTCGGATGTTTTTGTTGATGCTAAATTTTGGTCTATAGCTGCTCTGGAACAGTCAGATGAAGGCTTTGAGCAATGGTTTACTTCTGGTAAACATCCTGAATTTGCGCCTTTGGGATTAATTAAGAAGCTGGAAAAGATCCGACAAATCCGTGGTGAGAATGCCATTTTGGTAATCGCGAACCTATTGACTGGTGAAGATTGCTCCTTATCGGGCTTTTCTGAAATGTTGGAGCCAGTAAAAGTTGAGAATGCTTCAATCCTGTTTTTACCAGGTTGTTTGATGAGCGATGGATATCAAATGACGTCTGGCTTTAAGTGGTTTTCGAAAATAGTTTGGCAGCACAGGGGGGAGCAAGGTTAATGGATAAAAGTAAAGATTTGAGGAAGTTGCCGCTGTCTCATTTGGTTTATCAAAATAGCGAGGTTGATGCAGAGAAAGCCAACAAATTTGTGGTTTATCACTATCCACTCATCAATAACAACTATCAGTGGAAAGAGAAGAAAGCCTGGGAAGAACGTATTGATGCCGAGCTAGACAGTAGGCAGTTTGCCTATTTGATGAAAAAAAATGGTAATCAGTTTGGGCTCTATGTTGCTTTACAGAATTCAAATGATGTTCCGCCGTGTATTTTAGATGCGGAGTCGCAACCTATAACTCCGGTTAGAGTTGAGTATTCACCGGTGTTAAATCCCGTATGGATTCGCTTGATGATGCGCTCATTGCGGGCTTTTGGTGGTCACTGTAAAGGAGCTTACAGCTTAGGCTGTCCGTTATTGAAAGTAGATAGCTGGTCTGGCGGTGTAAATGCGATCAGCCTAGATTGTAGAACTCAGCAGCTAAAAGATGGCAATACTACTGAGATTGCTCTTTTTTATACCAATGTTCCATTGAGACCACTATCCAACGACGAAGATATAGATCGTATTAAGAAGCCTGTGTGGGTCTATGACAAAAATAAGGTACTCGTCAGGTGGTATCCAGGCAATGAAAGAAAACCGAAAGGAACCTTGTTTAAAGAGATCGGCAAGAGTAAAAACTCGCGTAAACAGCGTCCGTTTCTGGATCTTTCTACACCAAAGAGATTTGAGCAAAGTTGGCCTATGGTGTTAAAACCTGTGCAAGAGGAGTTTATCCGTTTTGCGCGTGATTATGGTTTTGAACTTGCGGCTAAAACTTTAAATCTTCAACCGTTGACGTTGAAAACAAAACACAAGGCAAATAAGGCTAAGTCAACATTCCCAAGTATTGAGATATCCGGCGAAATAAAGGTCATAGACCTAAGAATTAATACTGTAGTTTCTTCTAAAGAAATCTTGGACTTGTTTAAATTCCTAATTTCACAGAAAGGGGTCTGTGTTTCATGGGATTTACTAGATGGAGTTGCACCAAATGACTTTGAACGGATAGAGCTTGAGCGTTCGGATCGTGTTTTGATTCTGTTAGACCAAGAGAAGGGTATCGAAGATGATCGTTACCCACTAACCAAGTATCTAGTTGGGCGGTGCGCAGTTCAACATATCAACGTAAATCCTCATGATGTAACTGGAGACCCTGTTGAAAAAGGGCTGTTAATCGAGTCAAAAAGTGATGAAGACCCAATCAAGCTATATGCTGCACCTGAAGGTGGTTATTACAGCTACAGATACGACCTTTTGGATAGTAAGACCTACAAAGAAGCGATTATTAGGAAGCTTGAAGTGGTTCTTAAAGAGTTAGAGATTAAACGTTTGCTCATTGACGTGGACAGACCCGTCTCGCAGGTTTTGCCATTGCAACGTACTTGCTTAAACGAATCAACCATAGTTATTACTGATGGCTACTTGTTTACAGTTTCAAACGATAGACCAGTACTAATTCCTTTTGATCCAACAGACGCTGATATGATTTCGAAAGCGAATGACTACTTATCCAATTTCGAAACATCTGTAGATGACTTGCTAAACTTGATGAATGAGAACTGGCCCTATAGTTACCGGCAGAATGTAGTAATGGATTATTATGGCTCGGAAGTTGATAAACAACGTCGCTTTGCGGCAAGGATTACTCTTGTTTTGAGTAAGGACGAAGGCGCTCAAGTGTCAATCATGATGCAAGATCCATCATATGACCAAACGAATATACTGCCATTAGGTATGGAAGATGCGTTTTCGGACCTAACAAAGAAGCAGAAACCTTATCCATTGTTGGATTGGGTGCTTCCTGATATCGAAGTACTACTCAATATTGTTAAAGAGTTGAGTGATGATGGCGTGTTATCTAGCCAAAAGACAACAATGCGATTTGAACGTGAGTTACCCGAATTGGTTGAATTGTGGCAAGAGCAATTAGTCATGCTCCATCAGAAAAATGAAACGAAGGTAACGTATTATCAGGTGAAGAAAGATGTGGTTCAACGTTGGTTAGATAAACGAGACAAGAAAAGAGATACAACAATAAGTGGTAGTTTAGATACTTTGTTATCTCGTTACTTCGATAAGCCTTTAAACGACATTAAACGTTGGATGATTAACATACCTGGCATTCAACGCATATGGTACGACAAAGAAAAGGGATATTTCGTTGTTGGTGGATTAGCTTCTCCAAAAGCTCAGTTAATGAAGCAGCCGAGCATCCGGCAATGGCACACTTTAAAAGGTGAGTTGAATATTGACCTACTGGTAGGTTTACTCGATGTTGATTGGGTTCGCATGAATCAGCTTGCCGGTAATCCATGTGCGGCAACATTAGTTAAACGATGGAAAGAGATTAACCGCAATTCAAGAGATGCTATCTTGTTTTGATAGGTATAGTCGCTAGTTGAATATAGTTAAACAAAAACATCTACTCCTCTCTATATGTTCTTCATATACCCCACTAAGCACTAATGCTTAGTGGGGTATATTTTTTGTGTGGGGGATTCGAGTATACATCCAACTCCGTACCCCGAGCCGTACCCAGAGCGATTTTTACTAAAGTAAAAAGCCTTTTAAACCCTTATTTAATGAGCTCTAGTAGTATTCCTGCTTCCATATGGTGGGTATAAGGGAACTGATCAAACAGAGCAAAACGCGTGATGTTGTGTGTTTCGCTTAAAACGTCAAGATTGTCTTTGAGTGTCTCTGGGTTACAGGAGATGTAAAGGATGCGATCATAGCCTTGAACCATCTTACACGTATCAATATCCATACCTGAGCGAGGAGGGTCGACAAAAATCGTGTTGCAGTTGTAGCTCTTCAAATCGACGCCCGCGTCTTTTAGGCGGCGAAACTCACGCTTGCCTTCAATTGCCTGAGTAAATTCTTCCGCGGATAGGCGAAGGATTTGGACGTTATCAATGTTATTGGCAGCAATATTGTATTGCGCAGACTCAACTGATGGTTTGGCCAGTTCGGTTGCCAGTACGCGATTAAAGTTCTGCGCGAGTGCCAGTGAGAAGTTACCGTTACCACAATAGAGCTCGAGCAAATCGCCTTGGCTTTCGTTGGTACAGTCGATTGCCCATTCCAGCATCTTTTCAGCTACTTTGCCGTTGGGTTGCGTGAAGCTGTTCTCGACTTGTTGATAAATGTACGGCTGGCCATTGACGTCGAGTTTTTCAATCACGTAGTCGCGATCCAGAACAATCTTCATTTTACGTGCCCGACCGATCAGGTTCAGGTTGAAGCCTTCATCGTTCAGACGTTGCTTGAGCGCTTTTGCGTTCTTCGTCCACTCATCATCCAATTGGCGGTGGTATAGCAGAGATACCAAAATCTCACCGCTCAGTGTCGATAGAAAATCCACTTGAAACAGCTTACGACGCAGAGAGTCGTTGTTTTTCATTGCATCAATCAGCAATGGCATCAGGTCGTTTATCAGACGGCTCGCCGCTGGGAATTGGTCAACACGGTATTTTTCACGCGTTTCCTGATTGAACATGATGTAGTAAAGGTCTTCCCCTTCATGCCAAACACGGAACTCAGCGCGCATACGATAATGTTGCTCTGGGGACTCAAACACTTCCAGTTCTGGAACGTGGTACGGAGCAAACATCTCATTAAGACGTTCGACCTTTTCCGCCAGTTGTTCTTGGTAGCGCTGTGGATTTACTTCAAGAGTCGCCATGTTTATTACCTTCAAGTGCTGAGTGCGTTTGTTTTAGGAGCGCAGATTTTATTCAATATCTGCGACATGTCCAGCTTTGTCAGTCTTCTGTGATCAATATAGTGTGTAAACCCGTTGTCAGGCATTAGTGATAAAGCGGCTGGTTATATAAAAGCACAATATTGGCTGGACAAAGGAATGACAGCTGAATAACATTTGTGCCTAGCTGGTGCTATCTAGAAGTATAGATGGCTGAAAAGGGAATCTGGTGTGAATCCAGAACTGACGCGCAGCGGTAAAAGAGAACGAACACTCAACAGACACTGCATAGAGGACTATGTGGGAAGTCGAGTTAGTAGGTGGTGAAAAATGAGCTCTTAAGTCCGAATACCTGCCAGCAGCTGAGCCAATCACTGGAAGCAAGTGCTCCAAGCTCGGTAGGATTTACGCGATTTAGGATTATAAAAATGAACCGTTCTATTCTGGCGATAGCAGTGGCATCGCTACTTCCTCACGCCTCCCTTTTATACGCCAAAGAGGCCTCAGCTGATGAGACTATGGTGGTATTAGCTCGAAGTGATTTCAATAATTCAATTGAAGATATACCAGCTAATGTAACTATTATCAGTTCAGAAGATATCGCTGCGAGTGGATCTAAAAGCCTAGATACCTTGTTGCGTGCTCGAGCTGGCATTCAAATCTCTGATACCAACAGTGGCCCTGCATTTGCGATTAGAGGCTTCACTGGAGGTCAAGCTGCCAACAATACTTTGATTTTGGTTGACGGCCGTCGCTTGAATAAACAAGACCTGTCAGCTCCTCAAGTAAGCTCTATATTAATTTCTCAAATTGAGAGGATTGAAGTTTTGTCCGGCAGTGCTGGTGTGTTGTACGGTGACCAAGCTGTAGGTGGTGTAATCAACATCATTACAAAAGGTGCTTCTGAGGACGGTGGTAGTGTGTCAGTGAGTGCGGGTAGTTTTGATTCTTATGCTGGTAGTGTGAATGTCTCAAGAAAACTCGATGAACAGTGGTCGCTTTTCGTTAGTGCTAGCCAAGATAATACCGATAACTATAGAGACCATAACAAGCGTGAAACCGGGTCTTTGTTAGGACGTATCGGCTATGAACTAGATAAGACGGAGTTTTTTGCAGAAGCAAGTTACTATGACAATGATAGAGAATATGCTGGTTCGTTAACCGAAGAGCAATACGAACAAGACCCAACTCAAGTTAATCCATCAAATCAAACCGACTATTCTCATGAGATAACGAAAGCGCTTCGTACTGGGTATAAGCGAAGCTTAACAGACACTTGGTTATTTGGGACTGATGTTATCTATGACAATACGTCGGGATCAGGCTCTGCTTGGGGGAGTTCAACAACAAGCTCAAGTAAACAATTAGTAGGCTCAGTTAAGGTTGAAAATCAATTTTCCAATCAGTCTGGTCAAGGAAATGTTCTGATTGGGTTAGAAGCGGCTGATCGTGACCACTCCTATAAATCTTCCTCTACCAATAGGGCTAACGAACAGCTTACCTACAGCGCTTATGGACAAGTCAGTTATCCTCTAGTACCTAGATTATCTTTAACGACGGGAGCACGTTATAGTTCAGTTGAAGACAAACTTTTCGATGGTGCAGTTTATCCGAATACTGAAAAACTATCAGAAAGCCAAGATGCTTATGAGTTAGGTTTGAATTTCAAAATTAGCGAGACTCAGAGGCTTTACCTACGAGGGGAAACTAACTTTAGATTTGCTAAGATTGATGAGCAAGCATACACATCTCCAGGTGTGTTAGGTTTGAAGCCACAAACTGGTAATTCTATAGAAGCAGGTTGGGGACTCACAGAAGATGACTACAGTGTAAAGATTGATGTTTACAACTTGCAACTTGAAGATGAAATCGTTTTTGATAGTAGTGCACCAACACCTGTAGGGGGGAGCTTTTCTGGCGCTAATGTCAATGCGGATGAATCTGAGCGAAATGGTATAAATGTTAGCGGTGACTACTATGTCACTGAAAGTGTGCTCCTAGGTATTGAGTACAGTTTCATTAACGCCGAGTTCTCAAGAGGTGACAATAAAGGAAAGGAGCTGCCTTGGGTTTCGCCTCATAGTGGTAGGGCGTATGTCACCTATGATGTCAATTATAATTGGCAATTCTACGTTGAAGGTGTTTATACGGGTACGAGATATAAGGATGGTGACACCTCAAACAGTGTAGAAAAGCTATCGGCATATTGGCTAAATAATATCGCTATTAATTACACACAAGATGTTTGGTCAGCTAGCTTACGCTTAGACAATGCATTTGATGAAAAGTATCCTGCTAATGCGAATAACTATGGTGCATATTACCCTGGTGATGGTCGTAAAGTAATGATTACGGGCTCTTATCAATTCTAATATCTTGAAACCGCCTTCGGGCGGTTTTTTCTTATCTATAGGCAGTAACAATGAAAAAGAACGTCATTATCAGTTGGTCGAGCGGAAAGGATTCGACCCTCACTCTAGAAAGGCTAGTCGATAGTGAACACTACAATGTTGTTGGCCTTTACACCACATACGTAAAAGATGAAGTCCCATTCCAAGCTACTCCTATTGAAGTGCTCGATATGCAAGCCGCTTTGCTTAGGTTGCCCCTGATTAAGATTGAATTGCTGGAAACATTTCCGCCTAATGACATCTATCAGTCGACCATCATTGAGGCACTAAAGGGTAGTGGACTTGATATTCAGGCTGTGGCTTTTGGTGATATGTTCTGCAATGGTATCGAAGCCTATCGCCGCAGTTATATTGAACCCGCTGGTTGGGAGTGTGTTTTTCCACTCATTGGACAAAATAGCCAAGACCTTGCGAATGAAATCTTAGAGCGTGGTATTAAAACCTTGGTTGTGACGACTGATGGCCAAGCGCTTGCCTCTGCGTATTGCGGGCGATGGTACGACAGAACCTTCATTGATTCTCTGCCTAGTGGAGTGGACCCATGCGGTGAAGATGGAGAATTTCATACGTTTGTTACGCAAACCCGTAGCTATAAAGGCAAGATAGAGTTGAGTTTAACCACCCTTGACGTCATAGAGCGCTTTGCTCATCAACGTTACCAAGCGAAGATATTGCCAAACTGATTTGTGTGAGTATGATTGCCACATCGGAATATGTGGGTATATCAAGTGTCACTACAATCAAAAGTACTAATTTTTGACTCTGGAGTCGGAGGGCTTTCTGTTTTCCAAGAGATAGAGAAAAGGTTCCCTCAACTTGATTATGTATATTTGTTTGATAACGCAGCCTATCCCTACGGTGAATTGCACCATCACACTTTAGTTTCTCGCGTGGAAGCGTTGGTTTCGCAGTATGTCGCTGATCACCAAGTGGATTTGGTGGTGATTGCATGCAATACCGCCAGCACCATTGTACTGCCTTCATTGAGAACTTTGCTCTCCATTCCTGTTGTCGGTGTCGTGCCTGCGATCAAACCAGCGTCTAATTTAGCGAATAAAGCAGTTGGTCTGATAGCAACGCCTGCGACTGTAACACGTCAGTATACTCAGGAATTGATTCGCGACTTCTCGCAAAGCAAACCGGTTGAGCTATTAGGCTCTACTCGACTGGTCGATATGGCAGAGGAAAAGCTTCGTGGTAATCCTGTCTCAATTCAAGAGCTGAGCGAAGTACTGTCACCAATTGTCGGTAAAGTCGATGTCGCTGTATTAGGTTGCACGCACTTTCCCCTTATCAAAGAAGAAATACAGAGGGTGCTGAGTGATCAGGTTGTGCTGGTGGATTCCGGTGAGGCGATTGCTCGTCGAGTGCAAGAATTGTTGAACCTTGAGGATGCTAAAGAAGGACAAGGTCAGAGGGAAATATTTTCAACAGCTCCCCCTTATGCAGAAGGAGCGTTGAATCTAGCATTACAAAACTTAGGTTTTAGTCCTGTTCAGCTTGAGATTTTGGATCATTAGCGATACGTACCTTTAATGTACGCTGCATATAATTCTTTTCATTTAGTCCTTCTATAGCGCCAGCAGCATCCGTTGCTGCCATGACAACAAAACCAAATCCTCGTCTTTTACCTGTTCGCTTATCTTTCATCAGACGGACAGCAAAAACTTCACCATGCTTAGTAAACAATTCCTTTACATGGGATTCATTTGCTTTGTATGGAAGGTTGCCGACATAAAGGGTTTTGGTCGCGGGTTCATTTAAGGTTGCTGACTCAGTTGTGGTGTTTGAAAATTTAAAAACAAAAGCAGAAGCAAAAACACCGATAACAAAGCTGAGTGCAGGAGAAATAGCAACCTGCGAAAAGATGATTCCACCTAATACCGCTAGGGCAAGAATCATTAAGGTCGATTTATTAGAACTCATATTTAAATACAACTTCGTAGTTTAAGAAAAAAGTGCCTAAGCATTAACAAAATAGACACACTGATCTTACGTATATGGTTGTTGTTTTTCCAACCTATTGATGTGACGTGACTCAAATGTTGAAATTTTATTCTATTTCTGGCGTTTTGATTTGTTTTTAACCGAACGAAAAATAAATTCAAAAAAACACTTGTCATCCGTTCTAAGCTCCCTATAATGCCGCCTCACCGACACGGAGTGAGACAATCATCACACACCGAGTTGAAACAAGAGAAGATAAAGTTTGAAAAAACTCTTGACTCTAAAGTTGGGAAGCGTAAGATACGCACCCCTAACGACGCGGCGCTGAGCGCAACGGAAGTTAGAAAAAGCTCTTTAACAATATAA
>NZ_JXXU01000030.1 GCF_000967495.1 Vibrio neptunius
ATGCCAAAGCTCACGGCCGATCATGTTCTGAAAGTCCTCAATTCTATTTGTTACCGTATTCACACCGAGCCTGAATCGATGCGCTCCCATATGCGTGATTTATCGACGCTGCTCTATGGGGCCGACCCTAAACAAGCGTCCAAATATAGCTGGCTCGAAGCGTTTATTAGACAAGCGCAACTCAACCGCTTCACCGAGCACTGCTCCCCGTCTCGTGATACTCCTGACCTTTGTTTAGTCAAGATGCAGAACCAAAATGCGTATAATTTATGTTTTACCCAAGATGTCGATCAATGTATTTGTCATTTGCAGTCTTTGTGCGCGCAGCCGATTGAACTGGTGGCATACGGGAAGGCCAAACTGAGCCCAGATGCACTGCTTGAGGTACTCTCTGAACCGCAGATCCAAAAGAACCGCTGGTTTCCGTTGAGCGATAGTCAGCGAGATGGCATCGTTAAGACGCTCAAGGCAGAGCAAACTCTCACCTCGCGTTGATTGTTTTTCAATGGGCAGGTAACAAACCATACAGGTTTGGAGGCGGTGGTTCGCCCTAAGCCTTTTAGTCGGCTAGCGCGGATATGCCCCATTGTGTTTCAAGCACAGGCTCCAAGCCCGGGCAACACTGCTGTTTTGGCTTAAATTTGATGTCTGAAAAACGATTTATTGGTGAGTTATTGGTGTGTGTCCTAAATATAAAATATAAAAGGCTTGCTGTTTAGGAAACCTGTGAATACTTACTCTTCCTCGACAACAGTAATAAAGGGGGCTAAGTGTTTTACTATTTGAGCTTGCTCCTCGTGGGAGGCGGCATAACTTGACAAGTAAAAGTTTACATTGGCGTTATAAAGGTCTTCTTCACTGTCATCGTCATTATCATCCATTTCGATCATTGGGAACATATGCCAATGAACAAGGTTGTTTTTATATTGGATGCCTGCAATGTAGAATTGATAGTTAAGCAAAGAATTAAACGGCAACACTCGCTGCCTAGGTATATTGACTACTCCGGCCATTTTAAACGACATTAACAGCCCAGCGCCGGCGCCAACAAACATCATCGGCCCCACCAGCACCACACCGATAAGCGAAATAGCAACGCCCACATAGCCCGAGTAGCGTAAGGCGGCAAAGCAGGCGTCAGGGACCAGAGTCAGCTCGGTGACTATCATGCCTTTTTCGGTTAAGGTCACGGTTTGTTTTACATCTGGGTTACCAGCGTAATAGTAGTAACTACTCAGCGCGAAAACGAACAATGAAAATGCAATTATTCCAATCCATCCTAATTGGGAGCCAATCCACAAAATAAAGCTAGCTGTCGCTAGCCATATTATGATTGCCCCATAATCGGTAGGCGGCACTTTGACTACTTCAAATTGATAGACTACCTTGGCATCTTGTACCGCTTGCTGCTGGGCTTGTTGATACTCTGGGGTTAGCTCCGGTAACGAGTCAACAGATACATACATTAGTTAGGCACCATCAACTACAGATGGTAGTAGTCTTCATGTTCAACTTTGATGAACCTCTTCAAGTGGCGCATCATTTCTATTTGCTCTTGCTCTGTACTGGCATAGGTCAGGAAATAAAATTCTTTGTTATCGCTGAACAGGTCATCCTTTTCACCACCGTCATTTTCTAGCCTTATACGAGGCACGACTCGCCGAAGAATGAGGTTATTTTTGAACTTCATACATTGATTGTCAGCCATTTCATATTCAATGTTAGGATTGAAAGGGCGAACTCTGATTCTAGGTTGATTAGTAACCCCAGCCATTTTAAACGACATTAATAGCCCAGCGCCGGCGCCAACAAACATCATCGGCCCCACCAGCACCACACCAATAAGCGAAATAGCAATACCGGCATAGCCAGAGTAACGTAAAGCAGCAAAGCAGGCGTCAGGGACGAGAGTCAGGTCTGTGACTATTATCCCTTTTTCGGTTAGGGTTACTGTTTGTTTTGTATCTGGGTTGCCAGCGTAGTAGTAACTACTCAGCGCGAAGACAAGTATGGAAAACAAGACAATGCCAACCCACCCTATTAAAGAGCCTAACCACAAAAGTAGGCCAGCTGTCGCTACCCATATCGAGATTGCCCAATAATCAGTAGCAGGAACTATCACCTCTTCAAATTGATAGACCACCTTGGCATCTTGTACCGCTTGAAGCTGGGCTTGTTGATACTCTGGGGTTAGCTCTGGCAAAGCGTCTAAAGATATATACATCAGTTAGGCACCTCCACTTGTACCTGATAGCTGTTACTTCTTGTTTAGCACGCACTCTCTAGCTCGCGGAACCCACTTACACCGCCAGCACACATAGGCTTGCTGTTTAGGAAGCCTGTGAATGCTCACTCTTCTTCTGTAAGGATAACCAATTGTTTTAAGTGTTTTAAAAACTGTTCTTGCACTTCAGGAGAAGCGATACAGCAAAAGGAATAAAATATCCTATTTTCCCGATAAATCGCCTTCTTCTCTTCACTCTCCACTGCTTTTTCTATCTTCGGCAACAATTGGGATTCAATCAGTCCGTGTTTATAACGGCCTTCAGGAACGATATAAATGCTATAACTTGCGTTAGGGGCAAAAGGCCGCACTCGCTGCCTAGGTCTATTGACTACACCGGCCATTTTAAACGACATTAATAGCCCAGCGCCGGCGCCAACGAACATCATCGGCCCGACCAGCACCACACCGATAAGCGAAATAGCAATACCGGCATAGCCAGAGTAACGTAAAGCAGCAAAGCAGGCGTCAGGGACGAGAGTAAGCTCGGTGACTATTATCCCTTTTTCGGTTAAGGTTACTGTTTGTTTTGTATCTGGGTTGCCGGCGTAATATAAGTAGCTAGCCAAAGCAAAAGCAAGCAAGGTAAACACCGTCATTCCAAGCCACCCTAGTAGTGTGCCTAACCACAAAATAAAGCCCACTAACACTAGCCATAGTAAGATTGCCCCATAGTCGGTAGCAGGAACTATCACCTCTTCAAATTGATAGACCACCTTGGCATCTTGTACCGCTTGAAGCTGGGCTTTTCGATACTCTGGGGTCAGCTCTGGTAACGAGTCTACAGGCACATCCATTAGTTAGGCACCTCCATTTGTACCTGATTAGCTGTTACTTCGTGTTTAGCGCACTCTCTAGCTCGCCGAACCCAATTACACCGCCAGCACACATAGGCTTGCTGTTCAGAAAGCCTGTAAATACTTACTCTTCTTCTGTAAGGGTAACCAATTGTTTTAAGTGTTTTAAAAACTGTTCTTGCACTTCAGGAGAAGCGATACAGCAAAAGGAATAAAATATCCTATTTTCCCGATAAATCGCCTTATTCTCTTCACTATCCACTGCTTTTTCTATCTTCGGCAACAATTGGGATTCAATCAGTCCGTGTTTATAACGGCCTTCAGGAACGATATAAATGCTATAACTTGCGTTAGGGGCAAAAGGCCGCACTCGCTGCCTAGGTCTATTGACTACACCAGCCATTTTAAACGACATTAATAGCCCAGCGCCGGCGCCAACAAACATCATCGGCCCAACCAGCACCACACCAATAAGCGAAATAGCAATACCGGCATAACCAGAGTAACGTAAGGCAGCAAAGCAGGCATCAGGGACTAAAGTCAGCTCGGTGACTATTATCCCTTTTTCGGTTAGGGTTACTTTTTGTTGTGTATCTGGGTTACCGGCAAAATAGCAGTACGTCAGAAAGCCTCCGGAAAACAATATAACCAGAAGAACACCTGCCCAGAGACCGTCTTGTACTGCGATCCACATCATCCATAAGGAAAATAAGCCAAACAACGACCATATAGAAATTGTGCCGTAATCGGTAGCAGGAACTATCACCTCTTCAAATTGATAGACTACCTTGGCATCTTGTACCGCTTGAAGCTGGGCTTGTCGATACTCTGGGGTCAGCTCTGGTAACGAGTCTACAGGCACATCCATTAGTTAGGCACCTCCATTTGTACCTGATTAGCTGTTACTTCGTGTTTAGCGCACTCTATAGCTCGCCGAACCCAATTACACCGCCAGCAAACACAGGCTTGCTGTTTAGGAAGCCCGTGAATACTTACTCTTCCTCGACAACAGTAATAAAGGGGGCTAAGTGTTTTACGATTGTAGCTTGCTCCTCGAGGGAGGCGGCATAGCTTAAAAAGTAAAAGTTTCGATTGGAGCGATAAAGGTCTCTACCTTCTTCATCATCCTCAGCATGAACCATTTCGATCATTGGGGACATATGCCACTGAACAAGGTTGTTTTTATATTGGATGCAAGGTGCAATACGAAATTCATAGTTAAGCAGAGAATTAAACGGCAACACCCGCTGCCTAGGTCTATTGACTACTCCGGCCATTTTAAACGACATCAATAGCCCAGCGCCGGCGCCAACAAACATCATCGGCCCGACCAGCACCACACCGATAAGCGAAATAGCAATACCAGCATAGCCCGAGTAACGTAAGGCGGCAAAGCAGGCATCAGGGACGAGAGTCAGGTCTGTGACTATCATCCCTTTTTCGGTTAAGGTTACTGTTTGTTTTGTATCTGGGTTACCAGCGTAATATAAGTACGACAGTATACCGGCAGTCAAACATAAAATAATGACAGCGAGCGTCCAGAGGCCATCGGATACCGCCCACCATACAAGCCATAAAGAACCTGCCCCAAACAACGACCATAAAGAAATAGTCCAGTAATCGGTAGGAGGCACCTTTACCACTTCAAATTGATAGACTAACTTGGCATCTTGTACCGCTTGCTGCTGGGCTTGTTGATACTCTGGGGTCAGCTCTGGTAACGTGTCTACAGATACATACATCAGTTAGGCACCTCCACTTGTACCTGATAGCTGTTACTTCGTGTTTAGCGCACTCTATAGCTAGGCGACAGCCACTTACACCGCCAGCACACATAGGCTTGCTGTTCAGAAAGCCTGTAAATGCTTACTCTTCCTCGACAACATTAAGAAAGGGGGCTAAGTGTTTTACTATTCGAGCTTGCTCCTCGAGGGAGGCGGCATAACTTAAAAAGTAAAAGTTTCGATTGGAGCGATAAAGGTCTCTACCTTCTTCATCATCCTCAGCATGAACCATTTCGATCATTGGGGACATATGCCACTGAACAAGGTTGTTTTTATATTGGATGCAAGGTGCAATACGAAATTCATAGTTAAGCAAAGAATTAAACGGCAACACTCGCTGCCGAGGTCTATTGACTACTCCGGCCATTTTAAACGACATTAACAGCCCAGCGCCGGCGCCAACAAACATCATCGGCCCGACCAGCACCACACCGATAAGCGAAATAGCAATACCGGCATAGCCAGAGTAACGTAAAGCAGCAAAGCAGGCATCAGGGACGAGAGTCAGGTCTGTGACTATCATCCCTTTTTCGGTTAGGGTTACTGTTTGTTTTGTATCTGGATTGCCGGCGTAGTAGTAGTAACTACTCAGCGCGAAGACAAGTATGGAAAACAAAACAATGCCAACCCATCCTACTAGGGTGCCAACCCAAAAAATAAAGCCAGCGGTCACTAGCCATATTATGATTGCCCCATAATCGGTAGGAGGCACTTTTACTACTTCAAATTGATAGACCACCTTGGCATCTTGTACCGCTTGCTGTTGGGCTTGTTGATACTCTGGGGTCAGCTCCGGTAACGAGTCTACAGATACATACATTAGTTAGGCACCTCCACTTGTACCTGATAGCTGTTACTTGGTGTTTAGCGCACTCTCTAGCTCGCCGACAACCACTTACACCGCCTGCACACACAGGCTAGCTATTTAGGAAGCCCGTGAATATTTACTCTTCCTCGACAACAGTAATAAAGGGGGCTAAGTGTTTTACTATTTGAGCTTGCTCCTCGTGGGAGGCGGCATAACTTGACAAGTAAAAGTTTACATTGGCGTTATAAAGGTCTTCTTCACTGTCATCGTCATTATCATCCATTTCGATCATTGGGAACATATGCCAATGAACAAGGTTGTTTTTATATTGGATGCCTGCAATGTAAAACTCATAGTTAAGTAGAGAGTTAAACGGCAATACTCGCTGCCTAGGTCTATTGACTACTCCGGCCATTTTAAACGACATCAATAGACCAGCGCCGGCGCCAACAAACATCATCGGCCCCACCAGCACCACACCGATAAGCGAAATAGCAATACCGGCATAGCCATAGTAACGTAAAGCAGCAAAGCAGGCGTCAGGGACGAGAGTCAGGTCTGTGACTATCATACCTTTTTCGGTTAGGGTTACTGTTTGTTTTGTATCTGGGTTGCCAGCGTAGTAATAGTAACTACTCAGCGCGAAAACGAACAATGAAAATGCAATTATTCCAATCCATCCTAATTGGGAGCCAATCCACAAAATAAAGCTAGCTGTCGCTAGCCATATTATGATTGCCCCATAATCGGTAGGCGGCACTTTTACTACTTCAAATTGATAGACTACCTTAGCATCTTGTACCGCTTGCTGCTGGGCTTGTTGATACTCTGGAGTCAATTCTGGTAACGAGTCTACAGATACATACATTAGTTAGGCACCTCCATTTGTACCTGATAGCTGTTACTTCTTGTTTAGCACGCACTCTCTAGCTCGCCGAACCCAATTACACCGCCAGCACACATAGGCTTGCTGTTTAGGAAGCCCGTGAATACTTACTCTTCCTCGACAACATTAAGAAAAGGGGCTAAGTGTTTTACGATTCGAGCTTGCTCTTCATACGAAGCGGCAAAATACAAAAAGTAAAAGTTTCGATTGGAGCGATAAAGGTTTCTTGCTTCTTCGTCATCCTCATCATGATCCATTTCGATCATTGGGGACATATGCCACTGAACAAGGTTGTTTTTATATTTTATAGCGGGTGCGATATAAAACTCATAGCTAAGTAGAGAGTTAAACGGCAGCACCTGTTGCTTGGGTCTATTTACCACTCCGGCCATTTTAAACGACATTAATAGCCCAGCGCCGGCGCCAACAAACATCATTGGCCCGACCAGCACCACACCAATAATCGAAATAGCAATACCGGCATAGCCAGAATAACGTAAGGCGGCAAAGCAGGCATCAGGGACGAGAGTCAGGTCTGTGACTATTATCCCTTTTTCGGTTAAGGTTACTGTTTGTTTTATATCTGGATTGCCAGCGTAGTAATAGTAACTGCTCAGCGCGAAGACAAGAATGGAAAACAAAACAATGCCTACCCAACCTATTAAAGAGCCTAACCACAAAAGTAGGACCGCTGTCGCTACCCATATCGAGATTGCCCAATAATCAATAGGCGGCACTTTGACTACTTCAAATTGATAGATCACCTTGGCATCTTGTACCGCTTGCTGCTGGGCTTGTTGATACTCTGGGGTCAGTGCTGGTAACGAGTCTACAGACACATCCATTAGTTAGGCTCCTCCACTTTTACCGGATAGGTTTTAATTTGCGATGGCATAAAGCTATTCCTCTTTACCCTGTTTTTGGGCTGGTTCACCCACACTAGGCTCTGTTTGGGTTGGCATTGGCGGCATACGCAGTTGGGCCTGATGGGTTGGCATCAGTGATAGCTTTGACTCCGCTAGCTCTACCATAGGTCTGTACTTGCCGTTGCCATCCACAACCTCCGCTAAGGATTGCGCTTGGTAAACGCTGGCGAGTGCATGGCCGTTATCATACGGGTTATTAGCATGGCGACCAACAAACACGTTGACCTGCTCTTGCCTGACCGTGCCTTGCCCTTGTGCCACTAGGTGTTGCAGCGGTTTAGGTAAGGGTAAGTGGTAGCGGCACAGTGTAGGCTCATTTTTATCGCGTGTCACTTTGCCACTAAATAAGGTGTGAGTGGTCAGGCTTTGATAATCCGACGGCTTAAAGCCAGTCTCGATACACAAGCTTACCACTTCATTGTCATAAGCGTTAGGCAGAAGAATGGTGATCTCCTTTGCAAAGTTGACGGTCACGCTATTTGGCGAATCCGCTCTATCAATCTCGCGCTTAGTGGTACGAAATGTGATTGATGGCTGGTTAATCAGGGTTAATAAATCGTGGTACTCATCTGCGGCGCTGCGGCTAAGGTCTGGCTCTTTGCCCCATATTGAATGGCGCAGCCAGGTTTCCAACTCGGTTCTTTTAGTCAGCAGCAGGAGCACGGTCACCACTGCATAGAGAGCCGCGCCCCAGAAGTTAAGGGCTAAGATCCACCCATTGAGCACGCTACCAATAGCGAGGGTTCCAAAACGACTTCTCAGCGAGTTAACGACCAGATAACCCCAACTCGAAGCCTGCATTCCGAGCGCGCCTGCTTTGCCAATCAATAGCGCTTTTTCTAACGAATTTTTTGATGCGGAGATATCTTCGGCAACTTGCCAACCTTCAAGACCCGCGGCAATCACCCCCGCAGCCCCAGCAATCAGTGAGTGAGCAATATAGCGCTGAGCGTTAAGAGCATCGATTACTTCTACCCCTTTGATCTTGCTGGTTTTGAGGGTCTTTAGCGTATTCTGCATTAGATCAACGTTGCCTTGAATTTTACTTAGCGATAGCCCTTTTACTACCGCACCCGTGTTATTAATAAACCACGCGACACTGTAAGTCACGGTCATTTGTTGTTTGCGCGTATCCGGGTAAGGGGCCGACTTTTCCATCTCTTGCAAGGTTTGCATTTGTGAAGCGAAGTTAATCAGGTTTAAGGCCGCGACCACCAAATCCATGCCTCCGATGCGATTAAAGGCACCATTAACCTCGCTTGCGGCGTTACTGAAGGTGTATTTGCTCACGGATTGGCTCTGGTATTCGCTGAACACCGGCGGGATAGACTCCACATAGCGGCTGATCTGTTTGTTTATCTGACGTAGCGACTTCGACATTCGGCGATGTTCCGGCGATTCAGCCGGGAGCTTGGACAAGGCTGTATTGGTACTGTGCGCTTCCATTAACAACTGGTGGTAACGGCCATTGGCGGTTTGCATTTTCGCACTCAGGCCCTCATTGAGAAGTACCTTACCACTGCTCATTTGGGCTTGCCCCCACAGCGACATCGCCATGGCGCGGCGCGCCGACAAACCCGGCAGTTTCATCACGCGGTTAATGATACGAAAGCGCAGCATTTGTAGGCTGCGCACCGCTTTATCCCCTTTATCCGTGACCGCTTGTTTGGCCTGATTGATTTGCCTTTCAAGGGGGATGAGTAGGTTCTTCGTCGCCGTAAACAAGGCCGAATTAGGGTCGCTGAACCCAATCACGTCGTTAAACGCCGAGATGAACCCACTCAGTGGGATACGCGTTTCATTGGTAAAGTCAGAAAAGGCCACGTCCTTGAACAGTTTATCAGTGGCGACATATATCTCCGACGAGAAGCCGTAAGAGGCCAAGCCTAACAAGTTATCCGGATCGGTGAGCAACTCATCAATGCTGTCGCTCAACCCAGCCACGTGCTGGACACTCAACTCTAAATCATTGAGTACCGCATCCATTAGGGTGCTTAAAACCAGGTGGTGAGCATGCTCGCCGACGTCGAGGCCAAAGCGCCGTGGGTCGGTGCCTAAGGCGGCGATGGCCTCTATCACGTGTGGCGCGTCGTGCTTTATCATCGGCACGAAGTGATGAAGGGTGCTTAGGTAGCCTTTATAGAAGGTGTCTAAGTCTGCCCAGTTGACTTGGCGGTGCGCTTTGCGCCGCTCAGCATACTCCTTAAAGCGTGACTCCAGTAGAGCTGGTGCAATACCGTATTCATTCAGTCTGGCTCTGGCTTCAGTGTAGGCTAAGCTGAGGCGATGTGCTCGTGCATACAGGCCAGCTCCTCCTCCGAAATTGCTGATGTTATCGGATTTCTTCAATTGCACTTGAGAGTAATGGTACTCCAAACAGGTATCTAGGTCTTGCTCGACCTCAACCACCTTGTCGACTGGCACACTGTCTAAGGTACCCGGTGGCAGTGAAATGCGCACCAAGCTCCGAATGGCTTCCGCCACCACGGTTTTTCGCTGAGAGTGGTCGTCTTGCAATAAGGGCAATACCGATTGCGACAGGCGCAGGTGCAGGTCGGTGAAGTCAGCCAAGGGGTCATCCAGAGCAACAAAATGATGAGCGCATAATATCGGCACTTGATACTGGTAGCTGGTAAGGTAAGCGGGCTGCAGTGGGGTGATAAGCCCTTGTTCATCGACTTCGGTGATCGAGGGGGACGCGCAGGTCCAATAAAAAGCGTTTAAGTCTTCTTTGCCGACGTCAGCCACCTCTTTTGAGATTTTTTCAATCGGCAGGCGGTGCGTTGAGGCGGTGATATCGCGCAACCACTCTTGTCTCGCTTGTTGGCTCTCTGGAGTATCGCCTGTGTAGAAATCTTGCAGGTTTTGTGTCCAGCGCTGGCTCGCATAACCGACAAAATAAGGCCGATCAGTTTGATAAAGCACGTAAGCCTGCGGCTTTTCAGCCTCTGCGTTATATCGCGTTTCGGCAAGGTCACCAACAAAGCGTTTGAACTCGCCTTTGACGACTTGGTATTCGGCCACAGACCAGGCGTCGGTCTCGGGATCTTGGCTTAGGGCATAGAGCCAGCCATCGCGCAGCTGCCGTAAGGTATAAGGGATTTTGTCTGAGCGCAGCACCCCTCCCGGGAAGAGCTTGGTGTCAGTGATGGGGTTGAGCCCTTTAACTACCTCATGATTAAGTGTCTTTGGGTCTCGGTTGTCGATGGCATAACGCACCGGAGCCAAGGCGGCAAAGGCACTCTTGTTTGAACTGGCCACCTTTACCACGGGAAACGGTTTCTCACGGGCGATGCGGTCTATCGATAGCAGCCCTTCACTGAGCAGGGCACTGAAGGCTGGGTAGCCAACGTCCAGAGCATGGTTGTAAACTCCTACCGGCTCGGTGTAGATGACGGCCCCTTTGTCCAGTGGCGATAATGGCAAGGTTGGGTTTAAGTCTTGCAAGGTCTCAAGAGAGACGCCGTGCTGCTGAGCAATCTGCTCTAGGGTTTCCCCTTGAGCCGCCTTATGAGCGGCTCGCCGGCTAACGTCTTCCAAAACATGCCCTTTGGTCAAAGGGATGATGGCGTCCATATCGAGCTTGACGCCATGCTCATTTAAAAAGGCCGCGTCTACCGCCGACATGGCTTGGTCATCCATAGCTTTCCGACTAAACAGCAAGTGTTGGTCGACCACTACCTGCCCCTCTCGCTTCCACAGGGCCAAGACAAAGTCGATGCCAAACTTGGTTGCGGGCTCTGGATTCATGGCCCCCGCTGTGCTCTTCGTGATCAAAAAGTGATACTTAGTTTCCCCTTGGAAGCGGTATTCATGCAGCAGTTCACCATCAATAAAATGGTACAAATAGCCTTCGGTCGGTAGGCCGAGCATTTCACCACTTTGGATCGCGGGGCGAATCGGCACAAAAGCGTATTCGATAGTAAGGTTATCTTTGTCTTGAGGCGTGATGTCTGACCAACGGACGTCGGCCTGAAGCGGTGCATTCCATCCGACCCACAATCGTTTGGCTTCTTGCTTTTCTATCGAGAGAATACTGCGAGTATGGGGGCCATTGGCGACATTGAGCCATTGAGAGAGCGGACCTTCTTGCTCGGTCCTACCTAGCAGGCCACCTATATGCGGCTCGACCCCTTTGCTGTACAAGCTTTGTTCGCACGCGTATTCGACCGCGTAAGCGAAAGCCGGCTCCTTCTCTTCGATTGGACACATGGCCGGCATCGGGCCAATCGGTTTCTCTTCAATGATAGGCTTGTAGCCTGCACTCATATGAGGTCTTCGTGTTTTAAACAGGTCGGATGGTTTACTCACAATGCCAATACTCTCAATCAAAAGTTGAGAGGCATTTTATGCGATTCGTTGCCCATAATCTGTAGGTAAAACGTCGGAATGTTTAGTGTTTTTATCTAAATTACTAAACGATGCGATCAATACTCAATATGGCGCCTATTCTATACCGAATTGAGTGGGATATTACTCTTCCCGATTGGCCCCTTCCCACGGAAGCAAACATTCCCCACGAGCAAAACTTCACCGCTGCAGAGCTTAAGCACGCTCAATGATGAATGAATCAACTCTGTGTTCGATTTAAGTCTATCTCGTCCCAATTGTGACAATTTATAAAATGTCCCATATTGAACTTTTCCATTCTTCATGCATCATACGTTATAACATAACAATAAAGCCGATTTCGTCAGCATGAATACACTCGAACACATCTTCAAGCAATGGTTGCACCAGATAAAGCCGACCACTGATATTCGCACCACATTCCGTGGCTTATCCTTGGCCCATTGGGTTTTTTTTCAACTTCCTTGGTGTCGTCAGTGCTGGCTTTTGATCGCAATGATGATGACTGCTTCTGTACAAGCTCACCCCCACTCTTGGATCAACTTGAAGACCGATATTCAAGGCCAAAATGGCATGATCACTGGTTTAAAAATGGAATGGACATTTGACGCTATGACCTCCGCTTACATGCTGGATGGAAAAGATATGAGCGCTGAAAATCAGCAGGCCTCTTTGCAGGCGGTCTCTGCTTCGGTACTCGACAATATGTTGAATGAACACTACTTTACCTATTTCTACGATGGCGAAACGCCGATTAAGTACAAAACGGCTCAGAATGGCACACTGCGCCGAGAACGGGCAAAACTGGTGCTAAGCTTTGAACTGCCACTTGCCACACCACACCCGATCACTAGTGACTCGCTGCGCTTGCTGATTTTTGAACCCAGCTATTATGTCGGCATGACGTGGAGATCCTCCAATGACGTGACCTTGTCCCCCGATTTGGCTCAGGACTGTCATCTAGAGCTGATAGAACCGAACCCAACGTCTGAACAAATGAGCTACGCCATGTCTCTCTCTGCGGATGCCGACCCGGACAATGCACTAGGCCAGTTGTTTACCCAGACCGTCAAGATCCGCTGTGCCAGCTTCCCTTCCGTTGAATAATGAATGTACGAGTATCGATATGAAAACGCTGATGATTAACACTCAAGCGCGTCAAGAATGCACTTCTTCTCGCCCTTATCGGGCTTGGCTTGTCGCCTTTGCTGTCGCCGCTATATTGGCGATAGGACTTTACCAACTCTGGCTGGCGTGGCCGACACTGGTCGTAAACACACTGCATTGGCAACGGGAGGTCAATACTCAACTGGCAGACTTACTCTATGACGCCAAACAAAATACGATGGTTGCCGGAGGTTATCTGATTGGGTTTAGCTTTTTGTACGGCATGCTTCACTCCCTTGGTCCAGGGCATGGGAAAGTGATTGTGACCACCTATTTAGCCACTCACCCTACTAAGGTGAAAGCCAGCTTGATGATCACTGTGGTGTCCGCCATGGTTCAAGCTTTAGTCGCGATTGGATTGGTCACCGTCTTAGTCTGGGGTTTCAGTGCCTCCATGCGGGTCGTCAACCAGCAAGCTTCGCTGTTTGTCACCATCAGTTTTGGCCTAGTCGCGTTATTCGGTGGTTTAATTCTGTTCAAAGCCGTGAAAAAGATTTATCAGTCGATGCGCAAACCTCAGATTCGCGTTCATTCGGTTAGACCCATAGAGGCGCTTTCCTCAGCAAAAACCTCACTTATTGGCGGCAGCGCAACCGGCCAACCTTCTCTCAGCCTAGCTCCAAACGTCCATCAGCATGGGCATACTTGTGGGTGTGGTCATAACCATGTCGCTCAGGCCGACGCGATTAATCAGGCTTCTACATGGCGCGAGTACCTTGCCATTATCAGTGCTATTGGCATACGACCATGCACGGGCGCGATTATGGTGCTGCTTTTTGCCAATGTTGCCGATTTGTATTGGATGGGCGTTGTGAGTGCGATCCTAATGGCAGCGGGCACTGCGTTAACTACCTCTTTGATTGCCATCATGACGTTGACGGGTAAACATGTGGTTAAGCGCTACCTTACCAACACCGATAATAAAAGTAGAGGCTGGGCTGTTGCTGGCGCTTATCTGCAACTGTTTGGCGGCTTAATTCTCATGGTGTTTGGTGTATTGCTGATGGCTGGAGAACATTACGGCGTGTCACCGATGCTTTCGGTATAGCCGTTACGCTCAAAGACGCTGAGTGCTGGCTGATGGTGCTTTACCGAATGTGAAAAGGTCCATTCGATGATCGTAGCGCTTGAGGCTTTAGACAAAAACAAAGGACTCCAGAAGGAGCCCTTTGATTTACGATGTTGTGTTTTGTTTTATTAATCGAGTCTTAGAGTTACACCAGAGTAGCTAGAGTAGCCTCTTAGCATCACGTGGTAAGTGGTACCTGGTGTGGCTGATAGACTGCACTGTTCGCTGTTGCCATAACGGTATGGACGACAATCATAGCTACCTGTTGTGGGTTTGCTGCCTGCTTTTAGATAAAGGTCCGCATCGCCCGTACCACCAGAGATAGACACCACAACGCTAGACGCTGAGTCGACAGTAAAGGTGTAGAAAACCTCAGAAGAGCTCGCGCCAGATAGGTTAGTTACTGGCGTACCTTTGACCAATACATCGCCTGTTGGTGGAGGCGTCGTACCACAAGACGCATTGACGCCAACTGTAGTGAACGCATCTTCCACGTCCGCTACTGTGTAACCCATATCAGCGGCGGCTTTTGCTACACCACAAGCACCTGCATCGAACGTGCTGTTTGCTGTCCAGTAAAGTTGGTTTGCCAAAGTAAAGATTTCGAAACCTTTACGCACATCCCAACCTGCTTTGTTCGCCAACAAGTAGAACGCACGGTTGTATACACCACTTGAGTAATGGACGTTCAGGCCATTGTAGTACTGAGAAGCGTGGTCGATTGAGCGGCCATCTTTCGATGGAAGATCGAAGTAGCGTAAACCACCGGAAGACTTAAAGATATCGGCACCAACAATCCAGTCAACAGAACCTTTCATGTAGAATTCCGCCGCTTCACCAGCAATATCAGAGTACGCTTCGTTCATACCACCGGACATATTGGAATACACTAACCCTGAGTTTTGCTCAGTAAAGCCATGGCTCACTTCATGCGCACTGACGTTGATATCCACCAGCGGATAGAACCTGTCTTTACCATCACCAAACGTCATTGATGAACCGTTCCAGAATGCGTTTTCGTAGTCGGTACCATAGTGAACACGCATGGTGAGCTGGAAAGTTAGCGGCGATGTGTTCATCCAATCTTGGAACATATCAAACACAACTTTACCAAAGTAATGCGCGTCGTTTAGAGGCGAATACGCGCCATTAGTAAATCTATTGTCGTTGTAGTTGGTATCATCACTACATGGGTAGCTGAATGGGGTACTGCCTGACGTTCTCCCTTTCAAATCAACGGTTTTTACCGCTGAAATGTTCATCGTACAAGTGGTGCCTGATTTATCGACGATAAACCCTGGGAAATCCGTACCGTAGTTGTATTGACCCGTCTTTTCGTTACCACCAGGGCCTGTGCCTGTCGCTTGAGCGTGGTTTATGCCTTCCCAATGTTTCAGCACTTCGCCTGTAGTGGCATCAACCAAGTAAAATGGGCGTCTTGGTACTTTTGCTGCAACAAAGAAGTCTACCATGTAGACGACTTTTGCGGTTTGAGAGTCATCAAGCCACACCATCAGCTTAGTTTTAGAATTTTCGAACGGTGCATCTGAAGCGCCAAGAGAGTGCTTCTTAAACGCATTTTTCGCTGCTGCGATAGCTTGTTTCTCGTCCAGAGCGGGAGCGACTGTTGACAAGTCACCACTGATTCCCTGTGCCATCACGCCGTAAACTTCACTCTGGCTGCTTTTGGTCTGAGTGGCAACCACAGAGGTGTTAAATACTGGTAGGCCCATGTGTGTCTGTTGATAACGAACTTTGACTTTACCATTCGGCAAAACGACGCGTTTCACTTCAGCGAAGCCAGTTTCCAACGGAACGACGCTGTTTGACTGAGCTTTAAGTGCTTGTTGTAGTAATGCATCACTGTCTACTTTAACCATCTCTGCGGCCGTCACTGGTAGGCTAGCTCCTAATCCAGCGGCAATCAGCCAGAGCATTTGACGTTGTTTCATCATACTTTCCTGTTATTGGTATAAAAATCCTTCTCCCCAACGACTCAATAGGAAGTGTCACTGCGATAGCTCGCATCAATAACATGGATGATGACAGTGCAATCAAGCAAGCCACATACAAAAATAGTATCCGAGTAGTGGCAACAAAAATTCACACAAAACACTCATTAAATTCGTGAATAATGAACAAGCGATCAATTTGTAACCAGAAAAACAATGAGATAGTGACTAATGATATTTTTGTGCAATAAAAAGATGACACATTTCTATCATTATTCATACGTGACACTCAGTCACATTTTTCCTTTTTATTTCATAAATTTACAGAACGTCAGATACAATAAAGGCCCCGCCTAACGCGGAGCCCTTGTCAATAGAATTAATTATAGTCAGATTAGCGAGTTAGCGTGTAGCAACACTCTAAGTCATAGTCGTCACCATTTTTCGCGGTGTACTCTTTCTGCTCAGTACAGGCACGAGGTTTGCCTTTTTCATCCCCTTTGACCAAGCTGATCCAGTGTCGCATTGCAGAAATCTCACTGCTGTCTTGGGGAAACATGGTGCAGGTTTCCAGTTGGATATCTTCAATGTCTATCAGCTCGACACAGCCTGTCCCTTTGTGCTTACCAAATGTCAGCTCAACATGGCTACCTGTACCATCTCGGTATAGGATGGATTCTGGGTTCTCTTTTTCACCAGTGTAAGCAACAAAATGTTTAGGATGCTTCAAACCACTGTGGCTGCCATCTTTGAAATACGCCATCACGTGACGATAGTCGATAACGTAGGCGGTCACGTCTTTGTGTGATCCACTCTCAAGCGGGAACAAGCGATCTAACAATTGTTTCGCCTTTACTTGCTTTTCAATGGTGTGATTAGCGTTCATATTTTCTACCGCGAAGACTGCTTCAGCGATAAATGGCTTGTCTTGCTTTTGGATGTCTGTTTTATCGAAAGTAAGCATATTCATAGTGTTTCCCTCGCGGATATTTCACAACTTTCCTGTCCTAGAGCAAATATTTCAAACTTGCGTTTAACTGATTGCAGTTTTGTGACTTTGCTTACTTTGTATACTAGTGAATTTTTAACTACAATTTCACAACAAAAATTTTACAATGTGAATTTTACAAAATGATGCTGTCAAAAAGTCTAATCCGTCAGTCCCACTTTTTAGGGACTAAGATTCGAAACCTGAGGAAACGCAACCACCTGACAATGGAAGATCTGTCAGCGCGATGCATTCGGGTCAACCCAGAATACGCTCCTTCCGTTTCCTACCTGTCTATGATTGAGCGTGGCAAGCGTGTACCAAGCATTGATATGTTGGAAGTCATTGCCGAAGTATTCCAGAAAGACCCGACATGGTTTCTGGATGATGAGCCCGAGCAAGCAGATATCACGCCCGATAAAGGTAACAGAGGTGGCATCAGTGGAATGGCCCTTGAACCCAGCTTTCTATTCTCGAATGAGATTTTACAAATCGCCATTCCAGAAATGCTCTCTCAGACCGGAATTACTGGACGCCAATTTGCCCATTTATTGATCCGTGCCCATCAGGAAAGCAACCAAAACCATTTTCCTGATCTGGAACGTGCAGCAGAAGAAGTGGGATTAAAGCGGCTCAACTTATCTGCTGAAGATCTGATGGATATTGCACGTAGCATGGGGTTAACCATTCGCTGGGTGTCACGTCCACCGCAAGATATTGTCGATGAGCTTGGCATGAGCGCTAAGCAAATCGTGACCTCTTTCTTCGAACCACCTGGCTTTATCTATTTAAATGAGATTTTAAAACAATACCCAACCCGCTTAAAATACGATTTGGCTGTCTATATAGGCCACTGTGTCCTGCACAGTAAAGAGGGATTAAAGAGCGTCCTATCGGTTGGTCACACCAATAGCTGGGAAGAACATCACCAAACCGCCCCTAGCTCAGATCTGAATTCTCAGGATATATTGCAAGCTTGGCGAGATTTTGAATCCAGTTTTTTCGCTGGTGCTCTTTTGTGTCCGAAAGTTCCATTCAGGCAGCTTCTCGATCGCAGTGGCTATGAGATTGATGTTCACCTCAAGGCGGGCGTCTCACCTTCTGTTGCTATGCGCCGCATGACTGTGGTCTCACCTTACCCACACTGGCACTACTTTGATGCTTATGGCCAGAACAAATTAAAAGCCGTATATCGAGGCAATGGGATCCCGCTGCCGTGGGGAAACATGCGCAAAGTGAACGACCCTTGTCAGCATTGGGCAGTGTTTAGAAGACTGTCGGAGCCGCAGAGTGGCAGCTCAGCGCAGATCTCCATCCTTAACGTCGGTGATGAGCCAAGGATCTACTGCTGTGAATCCGTCAACATGACAGACCCTGCGGGGAATAACCGGGTTCTCTGTGCTGGCATCGATTTAAACCCAGCGATCGATGCTCAGGGGGGAGACTCTCGACGTATAGCTGAGGAACTCAAGTCTTTATGTGTCGATAACGGCGGCAGTGCGTCTATTCCTAGACATATACAGAAAGAGTTCACCACAATAGCAAAAATTTTGAACATTAATTGGATAGAGCGTGGTATTCAAAGTGATGCCAGAGTTATCTGCTCAAGAGGAGCGGTCTGCCCGAGAAAACCGAGCTGCTACAATGGCTGTCAGGACAAGGTGCCGATGTGATTTTCACAACCTAAAAAGAAAAAAAGCCAATCACAATGAGCGTGATTGGCTATATATGAATGTGAACAAAAATAAGGTTCACTAACAACGTCAGTTGGCTAGGTGACCCTCGGCTTATTAAGGGTCAATCTCTATAAAGCATTAAGTGTGCCAACTTTATTTATCAATAAAAACGCTTGTTTTTGCTCATTTCTGCATCAGATGCATGAAAACTACACGCATAATCCATTTTCAAATCGCACTTAATTGCAAAGTGCGAATATCAAACCATTGCAATTTGCAAAACCACAACAATTTCCCCTCTGAATTCAGTCGCTTTAGTCGGCGAGTATCGTGTTAATAAACCGCGGGTGTCATCGCCGATTACCCTACCCGCCCCTCTTCAGCAAATAGTAAGTTGCTAAAGATGGCATTGGTACACCAATCACATTGAATTTCGCAGTGGAATGAATAGCTAGTGCTCAATTAGGGATGTCACCTAATTCAGTTCGGTGAGAGAAATGCTATTTCTGGCGAAATACCCAGACAGGGCCAATCAGAAGAAAGAAAAGATCGTCAAAGAACGACGGTTTTTTGCCTTCGATCTTATGCCCAATGAACTGTAGCATCCACAATACGGCAAACAAGACGAGCGAGACGAGCAAAACAGGGGCCTGAAGGATCTCCAACGACCAAATCAAAGAAATACACGCGAATGTAAAACCGAGCATCATAAGAAACACACTCAGCGACAGTTTAAAGTAGAAAACCATGACAGGTAACATAGCAACCCACACCCAGTTGAGGGTATAACCCAACAAGGATATCGGTGGAATTGACCAAATTAAGCCGACAATGGATAGAAAAATGCCCGGTACCGCCACTTTATGGATTTTCTGATTGACTGGATTTTGATGGCTTTCGCCATAATCGCTTAACCATTGGCTCAAATCCCGCATCTTTATCCCTCTGAATCATGACCTTATAATATTGTCTATAGCACGAAACGTGAATAAGCGCCGAGACACATTCAAAGATTCGTGACTAAGATCCGCTAGGCTAAGGTTGTCGCCGTTTCTCTTCGTACATTCTGATATCAGCAAGCTTGAGCATCTCATCAACATCTTTAAACTCTGGGCGGTATAGGGCAAAACCAATGCTGACTTGAATATCGATCAGGTGCTGTTCAAAGATGACTGGCTGACGGCAAATGGCTTTCTGCAGTTCAATGTTTATCACATCAACATCTTCGCTAGAGGACATTCTTGGCAGCATAATTAAGAACTCATCGCCACCTATTCGGGCCACAACATCCGAGGCTCGGAGTACGCTTTTAATCCTCTCAGCAACGGCGATTAATACCTTGTCCCCTGCCGCGTGCCCATAGGTATCATTGACTAACTTAAACTTATCAAGGTCAACATTGAGGATCGCAAACGCCTCACCTTTGAAAGAATCTGAGATGGCATCAAAATGTGCTTGGAGGGTATACATGAAATAACGTCGGTTGGGTAACGACGTTAACTCGTCATGGAGGGCAAGCCGGTCTGCTGCTTGATAGAGACGGAAAATAGCCAAAAAAGCCATCAGCAAAGCAATGACCATAGGATAACCGAGCAAGCGAACGGCATGGACTCTGTACCACTCACTGTGTTGGAGTAAATCATCCTTAGTAGAAGCCGCGATTCTCCAACTTCCGTATGGGAAATGCACGGTTTCGGTTGCGAAAGCATCATCAAATGTCTTCTGTACCCCATAGAAAACAGCTCCATTCGCCCCTGAGCTGTTTGTTCCGCGCATGGCAAAATTGTATTTAAAGGAAAACGCTTCAACACCTGCGTCTGCGAATAAGGTTTCTAATGAGATGACAACGCTACAGACTCCCCAGTAATCGCGGTTATAGAGCGGATCGGTAAATATCGGTATGCGCGCTACCAGTGCCCTTCCCCCCTGAACCAAATTGACAGGGCCAGCGATAAAGATTTCCTGCACCGCGCGCGCTTTTTTTATCGTTCGCCATTGGCTAGGTACAGTCCGGTAATCAAGACCGAGTGCTTTCTCATTACCCTCCAATGGGTAGATGTATTTGATGACATCGTCAGGTGCTAAACCGATGACAGTCACGTGATTCGCTTTACGCATAATGCTGGATGCAAGCAAATCCCAACCTGAATATTCGAAATTCGGATTGGACGCGACCAACGCCGATATGTCGTCAACAGCAAAGATGTCGTACACGATGGCGGACTCCAGCTCTGAGCGAACGATAGACAACTCTTCCTTAGCACGGTCCAACAAGCTATCTCTCAAAAAACTCTTCTGACTGCGGTCAATCGACTCGATAAGTCCGACAGCGAAAGATAACATTGTAAAAGCCAGCAAGAACACTGACCACCGATTGCTAAAGCGATATTTCATTCCACCCCCAGATAAGCTCATCAAAAAATAACATTTGCAAGACCGATGAGCATTTCTACCTCTATACCTAACGCGTTAGAGGTATATAATTGTCATTATGGCTGCTATTTTAGCATTTATATAAAAACTACATTAACTTAACTGAATTTTTATCGATTAAAGTTAAAACAATCAATAAGAGGGTGCATATTGGATTTGTTTGACGCCTTACCTTTTGATCAGAGATGGATAGACCTGCCTAACGGTCGTTTGCTGTGGATCCAAGATTTCATGTCGCGGGCAGAAGCGGACGCTTTAATGTTAGGCCTCAAGCAAAATACGCCTTGGTCACAACAACAAATCCAACTGTTTGGTCGAGCAGTGATGCAACCACGTCTACAGGCGTGGTATGGCGACAAATCATACACTTACTCCGGCCTAACCATGCCTCCAATGCCAATGGATAGTAGGCTGAACGCGATCAAATCTCGATGTGAAAAAATAGCCAACCAAACGTTCAACTCAGTGCTGATCAACTTGTACCGTGACGGACAAGACTCCATGGGTGCACATCAAGACAATGAGCCCGAACTCGGACCCAACCCTACTATCGCATCACTTAGCTTAGGTGCCACACGCAGATTTATACTCAAACATAACCAAACAGGTCAAAACCATAAACTAGACCTATCCCATGGTAGCTTGCTGATCATGGCCGGTGAAATGCAGCACTACTGGAAACACAGTATACCTAAAACACGCCAACCAAAAGATGAGAGGATTAACCTGACTTTCAGGATGATTTACTGATTATTCAGGCAACTTTAAAGCTTTTGCTTTGTAACCACTTAGGCAGCAGTACACAGACAATGTTGGCCACAATAATCAAGCTCAAGCCAAGAACTTGGTATGCACTGTATCGTTCGTCATAAAACATCACCTGCCAAACTGCTGTGAAGAGTAAGTTGGTAAAAATCAAAGGCGCTAGTTGGGAGCCAGATTCAGCAAGCCTATAAGCTTTGGAGCGAAAAACTTGCGTATTAATAATCAGTAAGGCCAAAATCCCAAGAACAGTAACGATAAGCCAAGGATTTGTGTTTGACGCCTGGTACATAACATGGTCGTTCACCAAACTAAACGCGAGCAAAGGCATGATAACAACGGAGGCGAAAAGAAACGTCCATAAATTGATTTCAAATGCATTCAGCCGACTTTTACTAATACGATAGAGGCTGAGTTGAGAGCCGGCATTAAACACACCAGCGGCAAGACCCACTAACAATTCCCCCCTGAAACTAAAACCACTGACGTCCCCAGCGAGCAAAACTACACCAACAAACGTACTCAACAGTCCGAGAACGTTTACCGGGCGAATTCGAGTTGAAAATATTAGCTTTTCTAACACGGGAATAAACAGTGGCCCCGTGCCAAACAACACCACACTTTCTACCAGTGTCAGATGTTGAAGTGAGTAGATAAAACAGACCTGGCACGCACCGATACACAGAGCTCTTATCCACAAAGGCACTTGTTCGCTTCGATCAGGCCATCTTACTTCCTTGCCAATAAACATCAAAATAAGCACCATAGCAGGCAGAATAAAACGCAGAAAGCTGAGCAGGTTAGCATCAAAATGCTCGCTGAGAAATTTGGAAAACAGTCCCGTTAGTGACAAACTGAATGTTGAAGACAACATGAATAAAACTGGGTACAACTGATTTGGCATAACTCCTCCCTATTTTTCACTCAGTGTAGGAGTTCGACGCTGAAATAAAAAACGAGTAATATTTACAGGTTGAGTAAGAAAAACTTACATATGAAGAAACTAGCACCACTCAAATCCATCTACTCCTTCATTGCTGTCGCCGAAACAGGCAGTATGACGGAAGCCGCCCATCAGTTGAGCGTCAGTCATTCCGCTGTTAGCCAAGCGATTAAATCACTCGAAAGCCAAATTGGTCAGGCTCTGTTTCTACGAGCTGGACGTAACGTCGTTCTTAACGCTGCAGGCCGAAGGTATTACAAACAAGTGGCTCCAGCGATAGAGCAAATCGTCACAGCAACACAACAGCTCATTGATGAGAAACAAAGCCAGCGATTGACTCTCAACATGGTCAACTCATTGGCGATGCATTGGTGGATCCCGCGGGTGAATCGCTTCAATCTATTTGCGCCTCATCTAGATATTCGAATTTCGAATTTGATTGGCAGTTTCGTGATGGAAAACGAAGGGGTCGATGTGGCCATTATTCATGGTAAAACCGATGACTGGCCAGACTACTATTGTGAACTGTTGGCGCGTGATGAACTCGTGATGGTGGCTAGCCCAGAGCTGGTGGATACAGACACCACACCAGAGTATCTTCTCGAACACTATCCCGCCATTATTGCCGCCAATGACAGGCGAAAGTACGATTGGCAGGTTTGGTGTCAGAGCCTCCAATTGCCAGAACCCAACTCGGTAAACAATCTGCGTTTTTCAGCCTCTATACAGGCAGTCCAAGCCACTATCCGCAAACTGGGTGTTTTTGTCACCCACCGCCAGTTCATACGTGACGATGTATTGCATGGCTCATTGGTCGAAGTTGGTGAACCCGTCCTGAATCCACATCAAGATTTTTATTTCGCGTGTCAGCGAGAAAAACTCAAAAATGAACACGTTCTTACCCTGCGAAACTGGCTACGCAAAGAGTTCAGCTGTTAGTCGTTTTATAGAACGTTTTATTATAAGGAGTGCTTGAGAAAAATTATTTTTGTCAAATTACTCATAAAGTTAAAATGATAAAAATATTAACAAAAACAAGGTTTGATTATTAATTACAGTAACTTATCTAAGCACCTACATTCAAACACAGCGAGTTGCCGTCGCCTGCATAAGCAACAAAACACATATAATTGATTGATATTGCTTAATTTCTTTTTCTAATACCTTAGTCCAGCCTGTATTTTTTCTTCTAGACTTTAATAGCCTAATTATAAATCTTGAGGCAAAGGGATAAATGGTGGGATTTGCAGGACAACATTTAGAAGAGATGGCCGACCTACGCTCAGCTCGCAAGAGCAAAGCGGTACTTCTATGTTCGCTCATTTCGTTGGTTGTGCTGGTCTACTACGGGGGCGTCCATATTGCTGACCAAAACTACTGGTTCGCTGCGCTAAACCTACTGTGTGTGGGTATTTTGGGCGTCAATCTGTGGTATTTGAAACTTAATCCGACAACAAATGTAACTGAACTTATACTTTCTGGTGTTTTATTGTTTCACGCCACGATGCTACTGCTGTATGGAGATAACATATCAGATCGCCTGCTCTGGCTTTATCCCATCTTAACTGCAGTGATTTTTGTCTGCGAGTTCCGCGCAGGTCTATTACTCAGTGGAACGTTTTACGTCCTGACTGCGTTAGCCTGTCTGTTCACCAACGTTATCCCAATACCCGTAAATCTGTCGGTCGATCGGTTTCTGCTGAGCCTGTTTGCGCTTTGCTTGCTTTGCAATACATCGTCATATTTTTACGCCAAAGTGGTCAATTACATTCAATCTCTTTACAAAGAAGGGATCGAAGATCTTGCTTATCGAGATCAACTGACTGGCCTTGCGAATCGCTGGAGCTTTGAAAGCTGGGCTTTGGAAAAACTGACTGAAGTGAGTGATAGCCAAGCGATTACCGCAATGGTGTTTCTTGATATCGACAACTTCAAAACCATCAATGATACCTATGGGCATGAGGTGGGCGATCGTGTACTTAAACACTTTGCCAAGCGGTTGAAAAACAACATCCGCTCTAAAGATAGAAAAACAGAGAAACACGATTATTCTATCGCTCGCTACGCTGGAGATGAATTCGTTTTGTTACTTTATGATGTGCGTAGCACTAAAGACCTTAACGGTATTTTAGATCGTATCTGCCATCTATTCGAAGATAGTTATCAAAGCACAGAAAGGATCAATAAACTGACAGTTAGCGTCGGCGTAGCCATTTTCCCTGAGGATGGTGATTCACTGCCGGAATTAACTCGTTGTGCAGATAAAGCAATGTACGCAGCGAAACACGGTGGGAAAAACCAGTATCGATATTATCAACGTGAGCGCCCCACTGCGGTCACCGACACCGAGAAGGTGACACCGATAAAGAAGTTTAGCGGCTCATGAACATGAGCCATAGACAGAAAGCCATCACAACTAGCATCCAAGCAGCATAACGAGCAGAATTCGGTTTGTCTTTCTTTGGCACAACGATTGGTTTCATCGCGGCGTCTTTGGCCGCTCTCGCAGCGGAAGACAGTGTTCGGCGCTGTGCTATTTCGTCACGCCGAGCTTGAGCTTTATTCGCTACTTTACCAAATCTGTGTAACTGCTCAGCAGTAAGCTCTTTATTTGGATCGTAACGAGCATTTGGGTCTCTCTGTTTGGGTACAACAGCCATCATCGACCTCCTCTCGAAGCGGTTCTGCCATAGCTTAAGTATAGTCAACCATGTAAATGATAAATTTATTTATTACTTAGCAATCATTCGGGATTTCCGAACCATTTATCTGCTAAGCTATAAAATCAGCTGAGATTTACAGCATTTCAATGATTGATTTAAGCAAAGTGTTTGCCAAGTTTTAGGGTTGGCTAACCAGTTTTCAGGCAAAATGGTACTCAATGAAAAAAGACGCTGTAACCGATAACAAACGAGAGCAGTAACGATCGATCCGAGCCCAATTCACATCTCATTTGACGATAGTAGTTATAACGTGTACACCCTGTACACGCCACAGTAGGGTGAGATCGGAGTCTATAAATACTCACACAGATACGCAGTAGCGACCGATACTTGGAGATCAAAAGAGGAGTCTCCTACGACGTCAAACGACTCTCCTTGCGAATAAGTCGTCCAAACCTCATCGCCTGCACGTTTAACCGTCAAGCTGCCTTTCACTACCGTCATACATTCTGGTACAGCTGTTTCAAAAGTGTACTCACCAGGGGCCATCACACCTACACTTGATTTATCGCCTTGCTGCTCAAAACCTAACGACTGAACATTTCCTTCAAAATAGCAGTTTGCTTGAATCATGTTTCCTCCATGAAAATTGCGCGTTGTTTTCGTTATCTAGTTGTTGTTTTTATCGGATTGATTCGGCCCAATCAAGTCCTGAACGGTTTTACATGCTAGGCGATGCATTTACAAAGTGATATAAAAACAGTGGGTTGCCGTATAAACATCCAAAAGCTAGGAGAATGCTCGATGTCTAAGGAAGAATCCAAGATCCCTACCAACAGAATATCTCGTTTTGGTCAGATAGCTTCACTGGCAACAAAGGTTGGTTCCAATGTCATTGCCGAGGGAACAAAACAATGGTTGAAAGGCAATAAACTTACCAAACAGGATCTGCTGCTGACACCCAAAAACATTAAGCATTTAGCCGATCAACTTGCTCACCTTCGAGGTGCCGCAATGAAAGTAGGCCAAATGTTGTCAATGGATGCTGGTGATATTCTGTCACCCGAATTGGCTGATATTCTAGCTCGTCTGCGTTCAGACGCGAATCCCATGTTGGCAAAACAACTCGGTCAAGTCATGACTGACGGCTTAGGTAGCGATTGGAAATCTCGATTTCTCTCTTTCAATTTTAAACCTATAGCGAGTGCCTCCATCGGACAAGTTCACTTTGCACATACAGACTCAGGCGAGCCGCTGGCTGTCAAAGTTCAGTACCCAGGCATTAAACAAAGCATTGATAGCGATGTCGATAATGTCGCCACACTGCTCAACGTGGTTGGCCTAATACCCAAAAATGTCGATATAGGTGGCCTATTAACCCAAGCAAAGGCCCAGTTGCACGACGAAGCCAATTATACTCGGGAGGCAACGCTGCTCGAAACGTATCGACATCATCTCGCCGATGATTGCCGTTTTGTTGTCCCTAGGGTTTACCAAGACATCAGCTCCGAAACCATACTGGCGATGTCGTACCTTGAGGGTCAGCCTATCGAGACACTCTCTGAACACAGTCAAACCACTCGCGACGAAGTCATGACCGCATTGCTGTCTCTCTTGTTTCGTGAGCTGTTTGAGTTCAAGCTTGTTCAGACCGACCCCAATTTCGCTAACTACTTGTATCTCTCTGAGAGCAAGCAAATTGCCTTACTGGACTTTGGGGCAACCAGAACATACAGCAACGTCATCAGCGAGGGATACCGTCACGCCTTTAAAGCCGTGATCCAAGGAGACAATCAAGCGCTGGACTCCGCACTGGCACAAATTGGCTTCTTTAGCCAAGACATCAAAACTGAACAAAAAAATGCCATTCTGAACTTAGTCACACAGGCTTGCGAGCCAATGTTATACGAGGGTGATTACGATTTTGGCAATAGTGATTTGTCAATGCGATTGAGGGAAGCTGGAACCGTGTTAAGCATGGAAGAAAACTACTGGCATACCCCTCCAGCAGACGCACTGTTTCTCCATCGTAAGATTGGCGGGCTATACTTACTAGCGGCAAGATTGAATACGAGAGTGAATGTTAAGGCACTGGTGAAACCTTACATTGACTCAAATTGACCGTGCATTTTTTGGACTGAAGATCAAATTTATCATTGATAATGAAGATCAATAACCAAACTCTTACACCATAGCGGACGAAATAAAGGTAAACTTTAGTATTGGTTTCGCTGATCAGAGCAGTTTAATGTGGCGTTAAATAAAACGACCAATGCACCAAAGTTGAGAAAGCGCTCTTACATGCAAAAAGAAGCTTTTCTAAAACTGTCCTTCGCAACGCTATTCGTGACATTGGCGGTCGCTTTCGCGGCCCTTCTTTTCTTCAGCTATAACGATTACGTTCACCCTAAAAATGTCTATGGACGCTGGATAGAAATAGGTACGCCCGGATACAATACTGAGGTTCTTACCTTTAACGAAAGAGGCGTCTATCGAAATGACCGTCTGATCACGACCACTTTCGATTTTGATGGCAAGGTCATCACTGTAACCACTGGCGGGGGTATTTCGATTTACCAAATCGCTGGTACGTTTAAATCACCGCAACTTCGCCGCTTGGAGCCTAACAGTCCAACTCAGCGCTTTATCAAAGCAGGTTACGAAGACACCGTAGATATGGGGGGTGGCGGCTCCGCCAAAAATCGTCGAGCCGCGTTGTCTGAACACTTCAGTAGCAAAAAATAAACAGGCATTACTCGATTAACGACTTCGTAGTCATCTAGTCGTGAAGACAAATCAAGCTTATACGACAATGTCGGTAGTTTGCATGCCGACAAGCTCTTATACTTATCTCCACAATTTCAACAGTAAGACCCAATAAATGAATGAGTTAGTTGCTTTACTGCCACAGAACCTTGTCACTGCCCTGCAAAGCTGGGATACCAACGTTCTGTTCATCACTGCCGCAAGTTTGGTTGCTTGGATCGCGTGGCGCATTATCTACGGCCGGCTAGAGATTCTCGTCAACAAAACCCAGTTCTACTGGGATGATCTGACTTTACACGCCCTCAAAACACCCATCAGTACATTGATTTGGTGTTGGCCCGCGACCATTTCGCTCGGGTTCATCTTACAAGACTACATGGGCTCTAAGCAGAACTGGCTGGGTACGCTAAAACTTCTGCTAGTGATCGCGATCTTTGTCTGGATCACTATGCGACTGATTAACAACGTGGAAGAGTATGTTTTAAAGCAGAAATCTCGTGATGAAACCACCGTTCAGGCCATCGCTAAAGTCTCAAGATTATTCTTTATCATCATAGGTGTTCTGACCATCATGCAGGCCTTTGGTCTCAGTCTGTCAGGCTTACTCACCTTTGGTGGTGTTGGTGGCTTGGTTGTCGGTTTAGCTGCCAAAGACCTTCTCTCCAACTTCTTTGGCGGTATGATGATTTACTTCGACCGCCCGTTTAAAGTCGGAGACTGGATCCGTTCTCCAGATCGCCAGATAGAAGGCACAGTAGAACGCATCGGGTGGCGAATGACGATTATCCGTACGTTTGACAAACGTCCGTTATATGTCCCTAACTCCGTCTTTAGTAGCATAGTCGTTGAAAACCCATCACGAATGCTAAACCGAAGAATTAAAGAGACCATTGGCGTTCGCTACGATGATGGCGAAAAGGTTGCTCAAATCGTAAAAGAGATTAAAGCAATGTTGAGAAATCACCCAGATATTGACACAAAACAGACTCTTATCGTCAATTTCAATGCATTTGGCCCATCATCACTGCAAATGCTGGTGTATACCTTTACCAAAACTGTTAACTGGATTCGCTACCATGAAGTCAAAGAAGATGTTCTATTAAAAATAATGTCTATCATCCACCAGCATGACGCTGACATCGCCTACCCGACTCAAACTCTCAAGTTTGAGCCACCAATTGCAGGCGAAGATTCACACACTGATGTTTAACCTATGACTTGATAACCTAAGTTATACAAATCACTGTGGTCACCATTTACTAGAGACGAATCATGACTATGACGGTAACCGAGCAGATCAATGCTTCATTGGGTATTGAGGACATTTATATTTCTATTCGAATTAATGATAGCAAGACTAGTGATGTCATATCGAATATGCCGGATAAATATAAAGAAATTTATTACTCTAAGGAATATCAACATATAGACGATACCTTTGACTATGCAGAGGTTGAACAGACAAAGGTTCGCTTCCCTAATTTCCTTGGTGATTATTATTCAAAGTATATTGCGAAAATGGAATCACACGGCTTTTACAATTTATTTTGTTTTTCTTTTGTATCTGACAGTAAGCTTATTTCCTGTATTGTTACAGTTCCTTGGAAGCCTGTTGACAATCAAAAGCATTTTGAACAGTTTCGAGAGGTAACTCTCAATGGCATACAAAGTATATTAGAAGATTTCAAAAAGATTAAAGTGGTTAAAAAGATAGACCTAGATAGACACTAAGATATCCAACCCAAGCTTATTGCTTTCACGGCGGCGTCAATCGTCTTGTTAGCAATAAGTTTTTCTCTTACATTCTTTAGGTTACTATGAACTGTTGATAGCTTGTATCCTGTTAGCTTTGATATTTCCTCTGCACTCAGTCCATCTTTAGCCAACGACAAGCATGCTAACTCACCATAGTTCGGCTTTTGAATCTGTTTGTCGCTAAAAAGTGTCTTTTGAACCGCCATTGGGTTCAAAACCATGCCTGAAAATTTTATATCATCGTTGGTTAATGATAAATCTGACATATATTTATTAATCATTTCCTTCGAAAAACCAATTACTTTATCATCAATAGCATTGCGATACATAAAGGTATCTCTTTGACTAAAGCTGCCCACCACATAGGATATTTTCACAGACCCGAGTGTAGACGCTCTTGCATACAAATTATTAATACCAAACTTATCATTAATTACATCATTAAAAGCAGTTTCTTTGGCATTTCTTGTTTCTCTACACATGAAAAGGCCGTGATGATTATTGTTAATCATTGGATCTAAATCTGACCAACCTTCATTGCGATAACTCTCTTTGACGTAGTAAGGTAAATTTGACATCACTGAAACACTTGAACGAGTTTCAATATATAAGCTAAACAGGTCGATATTGACCGTTCTCTTCAAATACTCAAAATCCGATTTTATATCTGAGTCTCTTTTAATTGAGAGGTCATTATTTGAACTCGATAACATTTTCTCAATCCACTTACTGTTTACGTCACTAGTTATCTAAATCAACCCTAATTATAGGGTAACCATTAAGCCATTATTTTTGTATTGTTATTGGACAGCAGCTCTCGTAAGGCGTTGTATTTAAGCCAATTAGTATTCTCGTTAAAGATGACGGCTACCCCTCACATAGTGAGGGGTATTTTTTCATCATGATTGAACTATGGGCTCCCTTTCGATGGGATCGTTAGCATGCTCTGCGTACCAATAAAGCCAGATCATTGAGATACATACGATAAAGCAGAAGCCAAACAACCAATTAGCGCCTAACCATTCGATCATCACACCGCCAAGTAAAGGCCCAAAAGCAAAACCTAATGTATACAGGGCGGTTGCACCAAAATACGAGCCACGTAAATGTGATGGCGCAAGGCGGTCAATTTGAACGTTGATGGTTGGAAAGGTCACCACTTCTCCTAAACTGATGATAAAACTAGCGACAGCCCAACCCATAGCGACATCTTTTGGTGACACAATGAAAGCCAATTGCCCGATCGCTATCAGAATCATCCCTATACGAGTACGTGTAAAAAGAGGTAGTTTCTCCATCAGTTTAAGCAAAGGAAACTGAAACAGAACAATCGTTGCTGTATTGATAAACAGCAACATAGCGATCAAAGTAGCCGAATCCTCAATGCCACTTCTCACTATCACTTGAGGTACTGACGATTCTAGCTGTGCGTATACAAACATCAACATCAGATTCGCTACCATCAGCAACACAAAGATTCTATCCTGACCGATCACTTTAAGGGTTTGACGAAAGTTAGGTAACTGAGAACGATCCGGTTGTTTAAATTTACCTTTTCTTTCAATACCGAATAGAATCCAAAAACAGTAAACTAGATGAGTAAAACCCGTCACCATAAACAGGTTTTGAGGGTTGGATAGTGCTAAAGTAACTCCGGCAAGCGGCCCTATCGCACCACCAATATTGAGTAAGAAATAACGCGCATTGAGCGCAAGTTCTCTGTCTTTTAAATCATCCAGAGAATCCCCTAATACCGCTTTAGCAGGTCCATCAATCAGCGGCTGCATTAGACCTGTGAACAGAAGCAAAATGTAGAAATGCCAAACGTCACTGGCTAACGCAATGCCATTGTATGCAAAAAAAGCAATGATACAGCCAATCGACATCAACCACTTTCGACCAAACTTATCTGAAAGATACCCTGAATAGAGGCCAGTAATCGAACCTACTAAAGCTGAAGCCGCAAGCATTGAGCCTACTTCGATTGCGGACGTCCCATAATCCCGATAAAGGAAAACAATCAAAAATGGCCAAGCCATAAAGTAACTGGTTCTCGCGATAAGTACACCAATCAGGACCGTCCATACAGAAAAGTTGAAACGCTTAACTCTTTGCCATTGAAATAGACTCTGTTCTTTGTCCATTGGCTCACTCCTTAACTGATCAGCTTCTTGCATATGCGTTCGATCGAGTATATGAATTTTCAGCCAAAAAGACAGTGTTAGTTATACAATGAATAAAAAAGCCCATAATCAGTGGGCTCTCATTTAAATAGCGCTAAAATTTAGATAGTTATAGCGTGTTATTTTGCAAACTAAAGCCCCTTTTAGCGACCTTTTCTTCAAAGTTTTTCCACCAGAATGATGTACTGATGTCGTAATTAAGCTCTAATGTTTCTCCAACCATGGGAGTGACTAAATTTTCGCCTTGACCACTCGCTTCTTCGATAAGATCCGTCATAGGTTCATCCCACTTGTGAGCAAACAATTCAAAAGTAGACCAATGCACTGGGAAGAGCTTCGCCGCTCCTAAATCAATAAAGGCTTGCATCGTATGACGAGCTTGCATGTGACCCCAGTTCTCAACTGGGAAACCGCGGCCATTCTTCACATTCGCCGCAACTTCAATAAATGCCATGTCAAAAGGCCCCAGTCTGTCACCTATTTCTTTAAAGTGTGAATCATAAGCAGAATCTCCACTGTAAAAAAGCGCTCCAGATTGCCCCTTAATAGACCAAGAAGCCCAAAGCGTGCTATTTGAATCAAAGCCGGTTCTCCCGGAGTTATGATTAGCAGGAGTTGCAGTTAATATCACACCATTGATAGATGTCGATTCCCACCAATCAAGTTCTTTAATTTTATCCGGGCTCACTCCCCAGCGTTCAAGGTGCCTACCGACTGCGAGTGGCACCATAAACACCACCTCTTTATCGGCATAATAGCGGATAGTCGATTCTTCCAAATGATCGTAGTGATCATGAGAGATAACGATGGCATCTGGAAGAGGCAATTCATTACGCTCGATCGGCGCTTTGACGTTGCGAGAAAATAGTTTCTTCGCAATCCAAGGTGAAGCATATTCAAACACAGGATCAATCAGAATTCGTGTACGATCGATATCAATGAAAAGACTTGAATGGCCTAGCCAGGTCACCCGTATTTCTTCGCTACGTCGAGCCAACTTCTCAGTATCAATAGGCGCATGAGGCAAACTAGAACTGGGCTTTAATGATTTTCTTTCAAAGAAAAACTTCCACATCACCGCAGACATACTTTCGGGGCTTGGCACGTTAGGCATTCGAACTATGGCCTTACCATCCTGAAACTGTTTTGAGTTTACAATGCGTTCAGCTCTTAAGTTTTCGCTTTGTTGCAACTCAACGTCACTCTTTGCTTTAAGAAGTTGACTGAACCCCATAACACCGAGTGCTGAAATTACCGATGCTTTGATCATATTGCTCATTTTCATGACCTACTGGCTACCCAAGAAAGTAAACGATGGTGTATACTTTAGTCACTGCAGCATTAAAAGTAAACACTATCGTTTACTTTAAGTACTTTGAGATACGTGCATGATTAAACGAAGCGATATAAAACAAGAAGATATCATCAGATCCGCCATTGAAGTTTTTTCTCAAAAAGGCTTTGAGCAAGCCAGTATGGAAGGTATTTCCAAACACGCGGGAGTTTCCAAACGCACGTTATACAAATACTACCCAAACAAGGATGCGCTATTTGAAGTCATTGTAGGAAAGCTAATGTGTCGCTTTGATGAACAATGTGAGCTTAAATTTGAACCTTCTGTTTCAGTTATAGAGCAGCTCGTTGATATCACAGTCAATAAAATGTGTTACATCAACACAGAAGATTTCCAAATGACTGCGCGCTTGGTTATGGCCGAGTGCATTCGTTGTTCTCATACGTCACAACTGTTGATGAAGCAGTTTGCAGCTATCGAAGATTCCTACGGTTTGAATCAATGGGCTCAAGAAGGAATTGATGCCGGTGTGCTTGAAATCGACGATATACCGATGGCCATCGAGCAATTTATAGGCAGCATCAAGGCGATCGTATTTTGGCCACAATTGTTAGGTCACCAACCACCGGCAAGTAGCGAACAACTAAAATCCACTGTTGAATATGCTGCTCACACCTTTGTGGCCAGACATCAAAAATAATAGCTTTCCTTCAGACAAGGGCACTCACAAGAGCTCTTGTCTACCTAACCTCTTGTCAGACTCATGTCAGCCACCTCAAAGCCAATTCACAAGAATAAAATAAAGTAAATAGCAAAAACTGAGCGTTCTTATATATAAGAAACCCAAAACCAACAACTGTTTCTATTTTGAGAAAACCAGATAAATAGAAAATATAAATGAGATAAATCTATTCAATAGTACAAAGAGTACGCGCTCAAACAAACAATCCAATCACTATCTAAGTCGCTATTTATTAAGAATAATTTAGAAATTTTCTTGTTCACAGAAAATACGCCACCAGTCTTAATATTGAGCCACCTTATATCATTGCAACCTATATAAAGATGTTATAAAAATGCGCCTTGCTATTTTCAAATAAAACCTTACGGAAATTACATGTATTTCAGGAGCTCACAATGAGTGAACGAGGAAGGATACGTATTACCAATTATCACGGTAAAATCTTTTATCGTTTGATTGACTGTTTGGTAATATTAGGTGCGTTGTATATTGCGATAAAAGCTAACGCCCATACTGTTACCTTAGGTTACGTCTCTGCGGGATTGATGGGGGTCATCATCTACTCTTTCATCGCTGAAAGCTTAGATATATACAGCCACTGGCGTACCGCAAAACTTCGTTCACTTGCGCTTTACACTTCGTTCTGTTGGTTCTCGACCGTTGGCGGGCTTACGTTACTCAGTTATTTTTCAAAAACGGGTCCAGACTTCTCAAGACTGATCATAGGGTGTTGGATCGTTTCCACTTTTGCCGCCTTACTTATATGGCGGGCTTTTGCGTTTACGGCCCTTTATTATCTTCATCAACGCGGTGTGCATACAAAGAAAGCAGCCATCATTGGCTTAACTCCTCAAGGTTTAGAATTATCGAAAAACTTGAATAGCCATCCAGAGTTGGGGATACAACTCACTGGTTTTTATGATGATAGAGAACCGAAAAGACTGTCCAGCGACCTACCTATATTGGGCACAATTAAAGATGCAATCGCGTTGGCCAAAAACGGTGAAGTGCAAAACATCTATATCGCGTTACCTATGCAGGCACAAAAGCGTATTTCAGATATCTTAGAAGCCTTTTCGGACAGCACTGTTAATACCTACGTTGTACCAGACTTTTTTACCTTTAACTTGCTTCATTCTCGCTGGTATACCATTGGTGATGTAAACGCTTTCAGCATATTCGACACGCCATTTAATGGTTTATCTACCTGGCTTAAGCGTTTAGAAGACCTTGTTCTAAGCAGCCTGATACTCATCTTGATAAGCCCGATACTTCTTGCTGTTGCTATCGGAGTTAAAATCTCTTCTCCAGGACCGATTGTATTCAAACAGCTCAGATATGGCTTGGATGGCAAGCCAATCAAAGTGTGGAAGTTTCGCAGTATGAAGGTGATGGACAACGGTGAAAAAGTTGCTCAAGCCACAAAGAATGACCCTAGAGTGACCAAATTTGGTGCCTTTATACGTCGAACATCACTGGATGAATTGCCACAGTTTATTAATGTACTCCAAGGCCGAATGTCTATCGTTGGGCCGCGCCCTCACGCAGTGGCGCACAACGAAGAATACCGAACAATTGTTAACCGTTACATGTTACGTCACAAGGTAAAACCTGGCATCACAGGCTGGGCTCAGGTTAACGGTTGGCGTGGTGAAACTAATACCATCGACAAGATGGAAAAGCGTGTCCAATTCGATCTCGACTATATCCACAGATGGTCACTATGGTTCGACCTTAAGATCGTTTTCCTCACTGTTTTCAAAGGTTTTGTTGGCAAAAACGCCTATTAAGTCATGGACATGATTTTATTATGAATAGATTCAACACATTCATCTCATCCACTAGCTCAGTGCTGACGCTTGTGGTTGCTTATTCAGCTCATGCGGCCCCAACACCAGTGCCGATTGAAACCGAATCAGGCATCGCAATCGTACCTTATCTGAACCTCTACAGCGGCCATAACAACAACGTCGCTAAAGAAGAGTTCAACGAAACCAGCTCTTGGTTTGCAGTCTATGAACCTGGCGTGGGCTTTGAACTGGAAAATGGCAAGCAAAAACACAACTTAGGCTATCGCATTCAACGCGGTGAATTCTTCAGCTCTCAACGTGACAACTATACCGATCATTTTCTTGATCTTACGAGTTATTGGGAAGTCAATTCAAGAAATGCACTCGACCTACGCTATAGCGTTACCAAAACGCACGAAAATCGTGGTGATAATGACACGACGACCAACCTCGACTACAACAAATATGTCTCAAACTCTTTCAATATTGGCTATCGCTATGGCAGCACTGAAGCAAAAGGCCAAATTGAGACCAATTTGGGCTGGGGTGATTTGTCGTACAAAAATAACCGAGACGTCACTCGCTATCAGGATTGGGATGAAGGTCGATTCAGCACCGCATTCTTCTACAAGGCGTTGCCAAAAACTGCTTTATTAGCTCAATACGCCGTCAATGACCGAAGCTACAACGAAGTCGCATTGGGCTCTAGCGAGCGTGATAGCCTGCACCATTTCATTTATCTAGGTACATCATGGGATGCGACAGGTAAACTTCGTGGGAGCGTTAAACTGGGCTATCAGAACAAGGATTTTGACGCGCCGCAACGAGAGAGTTTTAACTCATTCTCTTGGGATATTGACGTTGCTTATATGTTGAGAAGCTATTCAGCTGTGGAGTTTAAAACCAGTCGTAAATCGACAGACCCGAATGGCTTGGGCGGTGCGATAGACAACTCCATTTACAATGCAAATTGGTCACATAACTGGTCACAAATTATCTCTACCCACGCAGAACTTTCCTATCTGTCTGAGGACTATACCGACAGCGTGCGAAAAGACGACACGTCGAAAGCCAGTGTTTACCTCGATTATGACTTTCGCCGCTGGCTAACATTCAAAGGCGGTGTGTCTTACGAATCACGTGACTCAAATCTGACCAACTTTAGCTATAACCAATCCGTGTATTATTTCTCGGTCGAAGGTGTGATGTAAGCTCATGAAGTGTCTATTTTCAATTCTTCTGCTGTGCCTTTCATTTCAAGTTATCGCTAATGATGATCTGTATCATCTTGGTGTTGGCGATCTGATCAAAGTTCAGGTTTATGATGAACCTGAACTGTCACTCGAAACTCGCGTTAGCGACAGCGGTTCAATGGATTATCCTTTCTTAGGCAGTATTGCACTCAAGGGCCGTACGCTTCGAGAGGTAAAGGAATCGATCCATGATGGTTTACTGGATGGCTATTTAGTCAATCCAAATGTTTATGTCAGTGTGGTTGAGTATCGTCCTTACTTTATCAATGGTGAAGTCATGACTTCAGGCGGCTATCCATTTCATCCCGGGCTAACAGTCAATCAAGCGATTACCATAGCTGGAGGCTTTACTGAGCGCGCTTCAAAAACCAAAATTTTTGTTTCGTCCAGCGATAAGCCTAACGAAAAACCAGCCCGTGTTTCCCTACTTCATCGAATCCAACCAGGTGACATCATCACCGTGGAAGAAAGCTTCTTTTAATTGAATATTATGGAAAATACCCAGAACCCTCCGGTGAGCAAAGAAGAGCTCATTGATATCCGCCAATATTTCAAAGTGCTACTTAACTATAAGTGGCGCATTGCTATTTTCGCTTTATTGGTAACGGCCATTACAGTGCTGGTTGTCTTGTCTCTGCCGTCAAAATATACCGCCAGAGCGACTTTGTTGATTGAGTCCCAACAAGCCAATATTATCTCGATAGAAGACTTTTACGGCTTGGATACCAAAAGCCAAGAGTATTATTTAACACAGATTGAGATTCTCAAATCTGATCGCGTCTCTGAAGAAGTCATCCGTCGTTTGGACCTCGCCAACCATCCAGAATTTGATCCTCGCTCTAAAGAGAAGACTGAAGCCTCTTTAAAAGACCGTTTGATTGAGTGGTTTCCTGTGTTGCAAGCATTTAGGAAGTCCCTTCCAGAACAAGATATTGGCAAGTCTGAGTACGCGCGAAACAAGCTGGTTTTATACAAATTCAAACGTGGTTTGGCCATCAATCCAATTCGAAAAACTCAGCTAGTACAAATCTCTTATACCAGCAAAGACCCTGAACTATCTGCGCAAATTGCGAATGAAATCGGACGCGTTTTCATGGACAGCAATATTGAAGCGAAAATTGAGGTCACTCGGCAGGCGTCAAGCTGGCTAAATGAGCGTATTGGCGATTTACGCGAAAAATTACGTCAATCCGAAGCACAACTACAAGCTTTCTTACAAGCCGAAGGATTGGTTGATATTCAAGGCGTTGAAAGCCTTGCTTCTCAAGAGCTGGCAGAACTCACCTCTCAGCTTAACAAAGCCCGTGATAGACGTGTCGCCTCGGAAACCTTGTATCAGGTTGCCAGAAACTATAAATCTGACTCCAGTCAACTATCTGCCCTCGCTTCCGTCCCAGAGATTTCCAATCACCCGACGATTCGTGATGTTAAAGTAGCGGAAGTTCAAGCAGAGCGGAAAGTCTCCGAGCTTTCGAAACGCTACGGCCCTAAGCACCCAAAACTCAAAGCGGCGATGGCTGAGTTAGAGTCTGTGAAGAAAAATCTCAGTTCGGAGTTAAACCAGCTTCTAAATGGCATCAACAATGAACTCAAAGCAGCAAAACAAGCCGAAAAGACGATCCGCAGCGAGCTCGAAAACCGCAAAGTTGAGTTTCAGGACCTGACGGTTAAAAACGCCAAGTATTCAGAGCTTAAACGGGAAGTACAAACCAACCGAGAGCTGTTTGATTTATTCTTAAGTCGTCAGAAAGAAACCAGTGCATCGAGTGATTTTAATGCCAATATTGCGCGCTTTACTGACTATGCTAGCCCTCCACTTGCGCCAAGTAAGCCAAATCGCAAAATGATCGTAATCCTGGCATTTTTGGCATCGCTAAGTTTTGGTTGTGTGATGGCGTTTGTCGCTGATGCGGTGAACGATACGTTCACAGATATTAAGCAAGTCTCCAAACAACTCTCTCTGGAGATCCTTGGTATTGTACCGTCACTAAAAACTAAGCGACCGTTAGATGGCAAAGCCTATTTCGATGAGCGCAATCGCCAGTTAACAGAAGCCATACGAACAGTCCGTACTGGGTACTTGCTGGCAAACTCGAATAAATCGAGCTCTGTCCTCATGGTGACTTCATCACAACCTGACGAAGGCAAAACAACATCGGCGCTCAACCTTGCTCTTTCTCTTGCCCAGATGGAAAAGACATTGTTAATCGACTGCGATTTGAGGAAACCCGCTGTTGCTCGCCGCTTTGGTCTACCGTCAGCACAACCTGGAGTCACAAATATCCTAACCAAAACTCATGTCATAGAGGATTGCATATATAGGGATGAAGAATCAGAGCTGGATGTACTTGCTGCTGGCACATACACCAATAATCCTCTTGAACTGATTTCCTCTTCAGGGTTCACCGATTTTATTGAGCAGCTAAAAACGAAATACGATCGTATCATCATCGATACCCCTCCTTGTCTCGCAGTTAGCGACGCATTTATGCTGTCTCGCTATGTTGATTCTGCGGTTATCGTGATTAATGCGTCTCATACCCGAACCAAGACGGTACGCGATGTGGTAGGAAAGCTGGCCCAGCAAGGGACTAGAATCGACGGTGTCATTCTCAACAAACTTAACGTAAAGAAGGCATCAGCGTACAGCGGCTACAAACAATATCAGTCTTATTACGGGGTCGAGAACGTGTAATGAGAAAGCGAGCAGCAGCTTCATTATTCAAACTAGGACTGGCATTTTCCGCCATCTGTGTTCTTTACCTATCGTATCACTTTGGCGTAGCGTCACTCTACGCCAAAGCGGTATCGAACCAGATTGAGCAATGGAATGCGTCCAACAAAAAGCCCTCATTCAGCGACATAGAAAGTGCTGAAAAACTTATCAGCGCAGGCCTCACACATCATCCATCGCATCCGCACTATTTCGACTTACAAGGAAAAGTGTACGAGTGGAAAGCTTACATTAGTGATAGCCTCGATAAAGAGGCTTACTTGAAGTTAGCGAAAAGCGCCTATCTTAACAGCGCAGAACTGAGGCCAAACTGGCCGAACACTTGGGTCAACTTGGCAACGCTAGAAACTCAAATGCAAGGTGAAAGCCGTGAACTCTACCTACGCAAAGCTGATCAAAAAGGCCCTTTTGTACCTCAGGTCAACTTGAAAATCGCGACTTTGGCCTTATCCCATTGGCAACAGTTTACGCCCCAAGAACGTAAGCTTGCGATGCCCCACATTTACAGAGCGATCAAGCATAAAGATGTCCGACAATCATTCCGTGACTACCTAACAAAAAGCAGTAAATTTCGTTTCGCTTGTATCATAATGAAGCAAATGCCCGATATCGATTACGCTTCTATCGGCTCATGTCGCTACCTCAAGGTATAAGTGTTTCAGATATGAGCGCAGCGTTGAATCATTTTTAAGAAAAACAGAATGTTAAGATAATATTTATCGATAAATCTAAACCAGTCCATATACTGGCAGTACTATAGGCTCATTAAGAGTATTCGGGAACTAACATAATGAATTACAAAGCATGGGTATTGATAACCAGCATAGTGTTTTCAGCACACAGTATGGCTGAGAAAGCACCTGATGTTACTTGTTCAGATGCAGATGCCATTCAAGCATCAATAGAAAACGCTACTGACGTCACGTCGACACTAGTCAGCTTACTTTCTAACTGTCCTGATCAGTCAACCGATATACTCTCTATCGCATCACAAGCACATTCCAATGAGAGCCTCGCTGTACTCGACGCTGCCAGTCAAGTATTGGCACCGGAGCAAATGGCTAAAGCAACCGCTATTGTCGTCAGCCACGCAAATCCCGAGGCCTACGATCAGCTTATCCAACAAGCGGTTCTCTCTGCTCCAGAGCACGCGCAAGATATTGTTGATGAAGTTGCAAAGCTCGGCCTTCTCGACCCGACCGATATTCTGATTGCAGCTATTTCAGGTGGCGCTGACCCGGCGTTAATCAGTGAACCAACAGCTGCGGGTATTGCCACTGCTCCACCTTTAGCGGTTAACCCAGGCGCAACGACCGCATTGGGAACTGGCAATGGTAGTGGCGGTGGTACAGCCTCTCCGAATTAGGTTGTGGATATTTGACTAAGGCAGGCCTTGAGCCTGCCCTTTTTTTGTGCTTTTTATGACAAGTTTGCTTGAAAGACTGATTTACCCTTTTTTCCTTCTATTTGTGTTTTGGCTCCCTATCCCTTTAGGCGGAAACCGTCCGTGGGCCTGGTCGATCAATGAATTCCTTATCGCTGCGTTGTTGCTTCTCTGCGTGATTAGTTACTCCAGTGATCATTGGCTGCATTATTTAAAACGAACCCGATGGGTGATAGTGCCATTAGCTCTTTTTACTCTGTGGAGTTTTATCCAGCCTCTACTTCCTTTTGGCTCTTTTGAGGACACTGGACTGGCGATCGTCTCATCGGTTAAAACGCTACATTATTTACAGTTGTGTTTAGTTGCATCGGTTGTCATAACTAGTATGTCGCGACTCAAAGCCCTGACTCTCGTCATGGTGAGCAGTGGTGTATGCCAGGGTTTTTACGCAGGTGTTATTCAACTGCTCGATCTCCCTCTGTCTCCTATATTAGATTTACCCGTCGGTCACAGAGCTTCGGGGAGCTTTGTTTACCATAACCACTTGGCCAACTTCCTGCTGATCAACCTATGCATTGGCTTTGGACTACTGATCTCACAATTGCAAGATAATCAGAAACAAAGTATTCGTCTTTCTGCGCAACACTTTTTTGCCGTGTTCCTATCTGACAAAGCTTTCATTCGTTTGGGCTTGATCATTATGGTTATCGCTCTGGTTTTAACCCGCTCTCGGATGGGAAATGTGGCATTTTTTATCGCTCTGACTACGGGCTGCTTGCTTCTACTGCTGCTTTTTAAAAACAAACCCAAAAGCATGTATGTACTTATTGCCAGCCTGTTTGCGATTGATACTTTGATTGTCAGCACATGGTTTGGCTTAGACAAAGTGAAACAACGTTTAGTCGAGACCAGTCTGAGTAATGAATCAAGAGATGATGTGATATATGCAGCTTTTGAAGCAATCCAACAACAGCCCTGGGTTGGCTTAGGTGGTGGCAGTTTTTACTCGTCGTTTCAGGCCTACAATAACGGAAAAATTCAACTCTTTTACGATCACGCCCACAACGACTATATCCAGTTTGTCTTCGAGTATGGTCTGATTGGTACATCAATACTGGCAGTGGCTGTTGTCGCCGCTCTGCTTAAGTCAATGCAAGCTTTTCGAAATCGACGCAGCCGTCAGATGAAAGGAGCGGGGCTCGGGGCTTTTATGGCTATATTAGGGATGCTGATCCACATGAGCGTTGATTTCCCACTACAAGCACCAGCAACGACTATCTATTTCTTACTTTGTCTACTCATCGCTCACTGGGCTTTTTCTATCCCTGCCGTAAAACGTAAACGCTCAGATGACTAGCGAGTAAGCGAACACTCCCTCGCAATGAGGGAGTGTTCCTTTTTCATTACAATTGTTTTTCGATGATTTCTTCCAGTTTATCGTAAGGCACATAACCCGGGATCACGCTCTCACCAACAATCAAAGCAGGCGTTCCACGCAAACCGAAGCCATTGAACAACGCGTAATTGTTTTCCAACTGCTTTTCAATGTCTTCAGGGTTGTTCAGGTACTGTTCTGTACCTGTTTTCTTGGCAATTTTAGCCAGAGAAATCGCATCGTGGGTCCCTGGTTTCGCCACTAAAAACTCGTGAACTTGAGGGTACTTGTCACGTGCATTTTGCCACACATTCAAAGCATAACCCGCCGAGTTCACACTCGAAGAACCTTCTTTCAGCGGAACATACAAGTTAACGACTTTGATTTGCGGGTAGTCCTTTACCAACTTCTGCAATTCAAGATCTAGCTTCTTACAATAAGGGCAGCTGTAATCCGTCACGTTAACCAAGGTTAATTCCGCATTTTCTGCCCCTATAGAGGTGTGCTTAGGGTCGTTGATATACGCTTGGCTGCTCGATAGCAACTGATCAAATTGTTGCTGTTGCTTAACGTACATGCCCAAACTTTCGTGAAGCCCGTTGACGACACCTGGATTGGCTTTTAGCATCTCGACAATTTCGTTGATTTTTTCGTCCTGATTTTGAGCTTGAGCCAGAGGCGATAACGCCATAACGCCCATCGCCAATGCTATTGTTAATTTCTTAATCACTGTATCTTTCCTACTGATTTAACCAAAGTCTGGCTAACATACCAGGTGGTGTGATGATGCCTGTTGTAATGCTTTCCACCTTGCCATCTTTGATTATGAAAATGGTTGGGGTTACGGAGATATTCCAACGATTGAATATCTCCCCTCTTTCATCATTAATATTGTTAAATTGATACTCTTGAGCCTGCATAAACTGCCGAACTCGAGCGGACGTTCCTGACGAGCCAGCGACACCGATGACCGGATAGTACTGACTCAACCAGTCAACCGTTGGGCTGACAAACTTACACGCAGGACACCAAGTCGCCCAGAAATAGACCATCACTGGCTGCTCATAGCTCATGGCAATCACATCTACCGACTCTCCATCCAGAGTGACACCCGTGATAGGTGGCGCCGATTCAGTCGGTAAGCTCTGGCTACGAAACCAATCCATCGCCACAGAAATCGCAATGGCCAATATCACCAGAATCAAAATCTCTTTAAGCCAGTAACGCAGAGAACGTTTCACTAACTGTTCCCTCCCCCAGCGGTTGCAATAGCTTCCATCACAGCCTCACTTGATAAGATGATAGGCAATGGAATACCTTCAGGAGCACTTGGCCCATAGACAATGTTAAACGGCACACCAAATCGGCCATTAGCGCGTAGGTAATCCGTGACTAAGCCATCTGGATGCGTCCAGTCCCCTTCAATCAGAGTGACCGATGGGGGCTTCAGTGCCGAATAGACAGGATCCTGAAGAATGACGCCAATTTTGTTCGCTTTACAAGTGACACACCAATCTGCCGTCACGTTAACAAACACCGTTTGGCCTTGACTCACGGCTTGCTCAATGCGCTCATTAGATAAGCGCTCCCAAACCAAATCATCTGGCAAGGGGGTTGCCCAGTGATCTGTCGTCATGCTCGCTAAAACAAAACCACCCGCTATCAAGAGCACAGTTCCACCACCTGAAATCGCCATGGCTTTATCGCCATACACCTTTTTCACACGGATCAGTAGGGCAACAAATGCCACTAAGGCAATAAGCAGCGTCCAGAAGGGAGGAATGTGATTATTGAGTAATATGAGTAGCCAAATACTAGTCGCCAGCATCATGACGCCAAATAAGAGTTTGAGCTTATTCATCCATGCGCCTGGTTTCGGCAGCCGTTTTGCAATACCTGGGAAAAGTGCCACACCAATCCAAGGAAACGCCATTCCTACAGCTAAGGCAGTAAAGATCGTAAATAGCTCCAGTGAGCTAGCGGCCAATGCAAAAGCGACTGCCGTTCCTAAGAACGGGGCAGAACAGGGAGTGGCAAGCAAGGTAGCAAACATACCTTGGGTAAAGTGTCCGGCATAGGAATTGTCACCTTTTGATGCAGCCCAAGTATTGGTTTTTGAAGACAGGCGGATCTCGAACAGTCCCAACATATTGGCACCGAACAGACTGGTGACCAGCACCATAATGGCGATAAACCAACCGCTTTGGAACTGAATCCCCCAACCCACTGCATTTCCGGTCAGCTTAAGTATCAGCAGGAAACCAGCCAGCAACCAGAATGAAGTAAGAATACCGGCCGAAGACGCGAGAAATTGCCAGCGAATTTGGCGTCGTTCAACACCTTGAACTGCCACAATACTGCTGAGCTTCATCCCCAAGACAGGTAGAACACACGGCATGACGTTGAGAATCAAACCGCCAAACAGAGCAAAGCCAATCATCTGCAATAAAGATATATTGGTCTTGGTCACTATCCCATTTGAGACCGTAACATCCTGTTCAGCCAGAAAGTTGTTGTCTTGAACCGTGACGAAAATACTCTGATCAATGAAGCTGATGTCGCCTAACCAACTCGACACATCAAACGTTGCCGTAACTGTATCTCCATCGACACTATAGCCAGTCAGTTTGTAGCTGTACTCCTTTGCATCATCCGAATGCCCATCGACAATAAAATCTGGTTCCTGCCAACCAAGCGCTTTGGTCAACTGAACTTGAAGAACATTAGCATTCACATCCCAAGTTGCTTTTGCATTCGACAACAAAGGCGAAGACTTAGGCACCTGACTGATGGCTTGAGCATGGGTATAAAGTGCGTCTTGATTGATCATCATCTCACTTGGGGTGAAAGTGAGTGAAAATGGGTAATCCGTGAGCACGCAAATCGTGGTACAGGACGACATCGTTAGCTTGGCATTCAATACCACTAGTTGAGCAAAATCCTTGACTGCTAACGTCATAGGAATCACGGTTTTATCTTTGTAGCCCAGTGTATGAATGCCAAGCAAACTGAACTTTTCCGGGTAAGGCCAATGCCACTCTACGTTTTCAAGATTGGTCGACTCACCCCAATCAATAGAGGGGGCAATACCACCTTCTCCTGGGCTGCGCCAGTAGGTCTTCCAGTCGTCATCCAGTTCAACTTCTAGATAACCTTCAACGGTTTTACTCGCTGCATCAGCCTGACCCGTTAGAACAAAGCGAGTTTTGAGCGGCGGATGTTCCTGTTTGGTCATCCAGCCAGTATCGACTTCTGCAAAGGCTTGGCTTGTAAATAGCAAGGTACTCAATGCAAACCATAGAGAGATTACACTCATGGCCATGCCTTTTAATAAACTTCTCATGTGTATTTCCAAAATAGTCACCATTTTTTAAATGGTTGATATAAAAGACGTATTAAATCCTCTGACCGAAGTCAGAAACACATAACTGAATTTATTCTCTGAAAACACACAATGTGAGGTGAACCCTAGATTTGGGGACGATAGGTTCGGTAAAGGATGGGGCTTCTGGTCGAATTCGAACCAGCCAGGCAACGATGACCACAATGAACAAAAACATCGGTACCATCATGTTATCAAGATTCACCTTGGCACTGCTGAGCAGTTTTTCTGTCAGGTCACATTGTTTTTGAATGCCACCACTGTCGTCGGTGAGCTGAATTGTGTCGGTAAGAGCAGACTGCTTAAACGAGCAGATGCTAATGATGCTGGTGTTCTGCATAAAGCAGACAGCAAAAACCCATCCAACTAAAAGTAGGGTAATTCTCGCCATCACTGCAGATTTTAAACGCTTGATCATTAACTCTGTAAAACCCGAGGATTAAAACCGCTCCATTATGGGTATGCGGCTAAAGTAAATGTTAGTGTAATGTCAGAACTTCACGATACAATTTTCTTTTGTAAAAAAATCTTATCAACGCCTGCCGTTGGAAAACCTTGGTAGCGTCCAACTTCTTTAAAACCAAGCTTGAGATAAAATTCCGCAGCCTGAAACGAGTAGGTATCCAAATAAATATCCGTTACACCATAAGCTTTGGCTTCTTGTTCGACTCGCGCCATTAAGCTAGAACCTGTGCCTGCAGAGCGATTGGCTTCATCTACCCATAAGAATTCAACAAAAAGTGTGTTGGTAAAAATTTCACCCGTTAATCCACCAACAAAATCACCTTGTTGATTCTCAGCAATGCACGCCAGCGACACGATTTCTTCATCAGGGAAATGCTTGAGATTAAATGATTTCAGACCATTGTAGATAACATCTTTAATGTTCTTTGGCGGGTTCAACATAAAACTTATGTGCATCGGTTTCCTTTCCTATTAACAAATAAGGCCAGCAATAGCTGGCCTCACGTTACAACTCCGCGATAAAGGAGCTTAGCATCCACAATGCCAGAATGGCAAATACCAGCCCCATAAACTTATGCTGATAAGTCCGGAATTTGGCGTTTTCAAGCAGTGGTTTACCCAAGGTACCCACCAATGCCACCAACAGGAAGTTGAAAGCTAGCCCTAGCACATTGAGCAGCAACCCCAATGCCAACATTTGTTCTCCAGATGATGCGTCTATATTTACCGAGACAAACTGAGGTAAGAACATAACAAAAAAGACCAAAGCTTTAGGGTTAAGCAGATTACTGACCAGTGCTCTCTGATAGAAAGTCCCAGCCATTTTGTTTGACGGGTCCAAATCAGGATTCCCACTGTCACTCGCTCGTAGACAATCCCAGCCCATTTTTAACAAGTACGTGCCGCCAAGAAGATGAAGCGCTTTAAGCGCTAAAGGGCTCATAGCCACCAAGGCTGAGACGCCTGCGGCAGCTAGCAGCGTTAAAATTACACCGGATGTCGCGTTACCTAAACTGGCAAAAACACCTACTCTACGGCCATAACTCATACTTGAGCTGGCGATCAGAAGCATATCCGGGCCAGGCAACAATAAAAGTGCCACCACCGCTGTCAGATAAACAGGAAGCACCGAAATATCAATCATATTTATTATATTAAACAAATGAGAAAGTGCGGGATTTTATAGCAATTGGAGATCTATAACTAGATGCATCAATCAAATAAAGGGTAGTAAATCAAAAGATATAACTAAGTGACATTCATTCCTGCGTCTCAAAGAGAAAGCAATTTTGTACAAAAATAATTGAAACTAATAAGCTAGACTGCTGAGAGTGTTTACAACAGGACGTCGCAACAGTGACAAAGAAAAGCAAAGAATCGGTACATTTTCATCTGGCGTCTGAGCTCGGTGGTCTAGAGTTACTCGACGCCAAATACACTCACCAAAACTTTTCTCGCCACAGCCATGAAGGCTTTACCATTGGTGTTATAGAAAAAGGCGCTCAAAAGTTCTATCGCACCGGAGGCAATCATATTGCACCTCAAGACAGCATTATTTTAGTCAATGCGGATGAAGTGCATAATGGCCAGACAGCGACTGAAGGTGGATGGGAATACAAGGCCATGTACCCTCTTCCAGAACAATTCTCTCAGATAACCTCAGGCTTAACCCCTGCGTTATCTGTCCCTTACTTCCCAGAGCCTGTTGTATACGACCCTGAAATGGCACAACAGTTAAGGTTGGTGTTTGAAGTACTAGAAAAATCAGACAATAAACTACTTAGAGAAACCTTGGTTTACGGCACACTGGTTAAACTTATCGCTCGCCATAGCAAGAGCCGACAATCAAGCGATTTGCTAACGCCTGGCTCAACACAAATTGGTATCGTTAAGGAGTTTCTCGATGACTTTCCACAGGCGAATGTGTCGTTGGAAGATCTGTCCAAGCTTGCTGGACTGAGCCCATTCCACCTTGTGAGAAGCTTTCAGAAAGCATATGGGTTGCCACCACATTCCTATCAAATCCAATCTCGACTTCGATTTGCGAAACGCCTCTTGCGTCAGGGAATGAAAATCTCCGATGTTGCCCAAGAATCCGGATTTCACGATCAAAGCCACTTTCATCGCCACTTCAAACGAGCGATAGGAGTCACACCCAAGCAGTATGCCAAAGGCATTTAATAGCGCAATTTTATACAAGGCACACGATTTGACATGTGTACTAATGATGACAAGTTTAACAACCAATCAAATTTTTATGAGTAGTACAACTTTGAATTCGACTGACATACCAAGTAAACAACGATTATTCATGCAAGGAGTATTCGCGATGATGCCTCTGAGCATTGCCGTTGTTCCTTGGGGCCTACTTGCAGGATCGTTTGCCATTGATGCAGGGCTAAGCATTGCTGAAAGCCAAGCACTATCAGCCATTCTTTTCGCAGGATCAGCACAGCTTGTGGCTACTGGTATGTTAAAAGTGGGAGCAGGACTCACCACCATGCTCCTAGCGACCTTCTTTATTACTTCACGCCATTTCTTATATAGCGTTTCTATGCGCAGTAAAGTCAGTGTATTGCCACTCAAATGGCGATTAGGGTTAGGTTTTCTGCTCACGGATGAGTTATTCGCGTTATGTGGGCAACAATCTGAACAGCAGTTTAACCGCTGGTACGCACTCGGTGCTGGTCTCAGCTTTTACCTTTGCTGGAACCTCGCCACCTTGGCCGGTATCATTGCTGGCAGTCAAATCCCAGCAATGAATGAGCTCGGATTGGAATTTGCGGTCGCCGCGACATTCATTGCCATTGTCACACCAAACATCAAAAACTTACCTACATTAATGGCGGTGCTAACTTCGCTTTTCGTCTCAGTAATCTGCAGCTATTTGAACATTGAATCAGGGCTAATGATTGCCAGCCTATGCGGAATGGTGGCGGGCTATATTTGCGAAACAATAAGAGGAGCGAAATAATGGTTATGCTCTCTATTCTAGCGATGACAGTACTGGTTTTTCTAAGCCGGTATGTATTTCTTGAGCCTAAACTACCGTTGCGATTAAGCCCTAAAACGCATCGACTGCTCAACTATTCAAGCCCTGCGGTCCTGACTGCGATCTGGGCTCCTATTGTATTTATGCCTGAGAAACAGCTTTGGCTTGCGCCAGATAACCCGTACCTACTTTCTGCAATATTGGCGGCAATCTTGGCTTGGAAAACTAACAATGTGTTACTGACGACCTTAGCCAGCATGTTGGTGTTTGTTGGCCTACGGCTGTTTTAGCCAAATATCAAAGCTAATAACAAAACACCGCATCCTAGTATCATGACCCATTTGACCAGAGCACCTAGCTGGGTAGTACCGCCTTTTGGTGCTTGATTACAACATCCCATAATAATGACCTCTGAGTTAACCAAAATTCAGAGGTTACTCCTTTCCCTAAGGGAAAGGTAAAGGGTTATTGAGCTAACCATTCAATTTCGATCAGCGTTTTACCTTCAGCTTTTAGTCGCCCAAGGAACACATCACCAGTATGCACTTCACCAACACCTTGCGGGGTGCCAGTCATCACAATATCGCCATCATTTAAAGTGGTATACGTTCTGAGCTCTTCAAGAATGGTATAGGGCGGATACATCATTTGGGTGACAGCACCCTTTTGAACACGAACACAGTTAATAAACAGTTCAATCTCCAGAGATTCAATTGCAATACCATTTAAAGAAATAAAGCGGCTAAATACCGCTGAGCCGTCAAACGCTTTCGCGCGCTCCCATGGCAACCCTTTATTCTTAAGTTTGGATTGCAACTCGCGTTTGGTTAGGTCCAATCCGAGCCCAACTGCACTCAATTGACCTTCACGAACAATAAAGCAGATCTCACCCTCGTAATGTAAGGTTTCACCGTGGTGAGATATTAATTGAGAAGAGATAGAAGAAGACGGTTTGTTGAACACAACCATTTCATCCGGTACTGCATTATTGAGCTCTTTGATGTGTTCAAGATAATTGCGCCCTACGCAAATCACTTTGCTTGGATAGATACTATTATCACCAACTTTAACCGAATTCATGCCTCTTTCCCTGATCATTGATAAAGATTCCAATATTAATTCAACAGGTTGATGAGTTAACCCATCGTTTATCGAAACTAAGATCTAATCCCCATATTTGATACACTCGTAGCCTAAAGAACAGAAAAACGCCTATTCAATACTGGATAGGCGCTAACACAAGTACGTGTTGAGGCAGTAGATTTTATTGATTTACAGGAAGTATCGCGCACCGATAGTCCACTTATCTTCCTCTTTAACACTAATGTCATTACCTAAATCAAACTGATAACCTGCGAAACCCATAAACTTAGGAGTAAAGGTGTATTCAGCTTGTAAAGCAGACTGACTGTATTGAGTTTTACTTGCTTTATCATCAACCACTGCTTCGTAGTTAGCACTTAAGTTCCAACCATTCCCAAGAGCGTATGCAAGTAAAATCTCATACTGATCGCTTTCCGCAAGTGGCGAACTACTTGGGTTCATATTTTCGTTCATCGCATAAACAACTGCAGAGTACAGGCCGTCACCATAAGATCCTGAACTAAAAGCAAATACGTGAGAATGACTGTCTACATTTGCAACATCACCACCATTGTATGAATAGCCTAGATTAAAACCATAAACATTCATTGATAGAGCAATCTGACCGCGTGCATCATACAGCTTGCTATTTGCAGAATCTGTGTGCTCACCCTGCCAAGCCAGACCAAGATTTAAACTGCCCATGTCACCAAGCTCAATCGCTTTGCGGTAACTGACCATATCTTCGCCACGTGCTGTGCCAAGATTGTTATGATCCTGGTACAAGAAGTCGTTGGCAAATGCGATAGGTAAATCTGCAACGCCAGCGATATCATAATATGGAGACCATTGCGTACCAACAACAAATCGACCAAATTGTTCGTGTGTTGCACCAATGTAACCCAGACGGGTTGTGAAAGAAGTGTCACCACCATCAAGGTAGTTCAACGCCCATTCACCTTTGGCATCAACAGTGAAACCGTGACCGATATCTTGTGTACCTGCGATATTGATTCGAGGTGATACGTCATGTACCTCAACTTCATCCGCCGAGTCATACTCACCGATACCTACATCTACGTAGCCACCGAGAGAAATTGTTGATCCTTCACCGCTATAGATTTCTGCAGCGAAAGCGTTAGTACCACATGCTGTTGCCGCAATAGCTGCGACTAATAATTTAATTTTCATAACTTAACGTCCGTTTAGGGTTGTAACCTTTTGTTCGTGCATGGCCACTGCAGCCAACGCTTCACGAACAATTAAAACGTAGTACGAAATATTTAAAAATGAAGTGCAACCAAACGCTTAGCGATACAATTTATTAGGAATTGCTCAAACAACAAAAATATGAACAAATTTTAACCCTATGAAAGTGCTACTATTTTCAATAGCAATCGAGGCATTCATTATAGGTACGATCAATGTCACAATTTTTGAAATTTAAAGGGAACTATTTTGAAAAACGTAAAAACACCTCTATCAATAGAGTGTTTTTGAAGCCAATTCCAGTTGAATTGACAGGATAAAAACTAGTAAAAATGCAACATGCAACCAATCCAATGGACAGCACACTCCATTTACCTGAATATCGTTTACTTGAATATCGTTTCCGCCCAACGAGCGAGACCAGCGGTCACTGAGCCGAAATGATTTCCACTGGCTAAAGGGGTTTCAGGCAATACTGACCTAACGGCATTCACCAAGATCGGTGAGCGGGCAGATCCCCCTGTCATGTAGATCACATCAGGCTTGATGCTGCTTTGCTGAATCGCTTCGATGACCAGCGCTTTGATTTTCTCAGTTGGGTTGAAAATGGCCTCTTCCATCTGCTCACGAGTCACAGATAGTGGAAACACTTCAGAAAGCAGATCCAAGTTTGCTTCATAAACCTTCGCATCAGCCAATGCTATCTTAGTTTTCTCCGCTTCCCGGATCACAGAGTAACCAAGAGTTTCTAGGTGTATCTGCACGAGTCGAGACAGTTTTTCTGGCTCACGAGCTTCCTTCAGCAATAGTCGGAGCTGCTTAAGGTTTTCATGTGCGTAGAACTTGCGCTGCGCCTGAACATCATTGATTGCAATCGGGTTCCAAAATTGAGTGGTTGGTATATCTAAGCCTGAATGGTTGGTTGACCCCATACCAAACTCCTGCATAAAGCATTTAAAGGCAGTGAAAATGTCTAGGTCATTCCCGCCAATTCGTTGTCCAGAGTGCGCAATCAAAGAGCCACTTCTATCTTGTTTTCCACGCCAACTTGGGCCCATCTGAACAAACGAGCAATCTGTTGTACCACCACCAATATCCACCACCAGCACATTTTTGTTTTGTTTGAGGCTAGCTTCATAGTCTAAGCCTGCCGCCAGAGGCTCAAACTGAAACTCAATGTCTTTGAAACCAGCTCGGCGAGCAGCACGGCGCAATATACCTTCAGCTTGTATATTCGAATCATTTCCCCCTCGCCCGAGAAAATTAATCGGGCGACCAATGACCGTCTGCGACACCTCTTTTTTAAGTGCAATTTCTGCTCGAGCCCTAATATTGGCCATCATGGCACAGACCAAATCTTCGAAGAAAGCTAACTGCATATCACGTAAGCCAGTCACACCAAGAAACGATTTTGGTGATTTAACGTAATATACATCCTTCGGGTCTTCCAGATATGACTCTAAAGCTTGCTGCCCAAATCGAACGTCATCAGAACAAACGTCTAGCCCTTCCTCTCGGTTAAGCTTAATCGCCCGGCGCAAAACACTTTCACTGATATCACTTCCTGGAGCAACATCAAGGCAACGAAATAGATATTCAGAAACGACTTCCGCAGTCGGCGCAGATAACGTTGAAGCAACATAATAGCTTTCACCGTCCAGAGGAATTTGTCTAATCGCACCATTGTTCAACTCCGCTACCGAACAATTTGCCGTTCCATAATCGAATCCAATCGCCATCAATCACCTCTTTATTGTCTGCCAAAATCGGGCCGCACAGTAAAGCCTAGACAAATAAGCAGGTCAACCCTGTTAGGTTAATTCTTTTTAACTTCAGCCATTTGCTTTAAAGTAGTCGCTATCTGTTCATTTACTCAGGTAAGCAAGGAAGTGAATCTACGCCAGATAGAAGTGTTTTATGCCATCATGCAGGCAGGCACAGTGTCGGGGGCAGCCAAGCAACTTCATGTTTCACAGCCCAATATCACCCGAGTATTGGCTCATACTGAACAGCAATTGGGTTTCATGCTATTTGATCGAGTCAAAGGTCGACTGGTTCCAACTCAGGAAGCGCAGTCACTCATAGCGGAAGCAGAAAAGATATACCAGCAGCTCGGTCAGTTTCGCAGTTTAACCAGCAAACTCAAACATGGTCAGCACCACCTTCGTATTGGATCGCCGCCGATACTTGCTTCTGGTTTCCTTGCTCCGATCATAGCGCAGGTGTGCAATAATACCGACTATACCTTAGAAGTATGCACTGCAAATCGAGATGAGTTGATTGATGGTCTAATAAAAAACGAGCTGGATGTGGCGGTTTGTTTTGGAGAAGAGAGCGTTTCGTCCATTATCCAAGAAACTATACTCAATACTGAAATGAAAGTACTGCTCCCTGCAGAGACGGCGATTCAACACTCGGTTACCATTGAGGAATTACTAGAGAGCCCGCTACCACTGGTTGGACTCGACACCCGAGACCCACTTGGATTTCAACTGCATCAGTCCATTCACTCCGTCGCCCCAGACTTTCTCCCTAAAGTGAGCGTTAGAAGCTATAACGTGGCTGCAGAAATGGTCGTGCATGGTGCCGCAAATGCGATTATCGACCCTTGGACTGCCATGCATTACCAATCGTATCCGCAAATCCAATGCACATCATTAATTCCATCGATCCCGGTCAATGTCTCCCTGATTTACTGTCAGCATCATCCGCTTTCTGTTTCTGCCAAGTTGTTCGCTGACCGTCTTCAACAGGCAGCTCAACAAGGGGTATAGCTTAACGTTATACCTTAACAACAAATAGATATTCGGCAACGGGCATTGAGTTCAATAGAGTGTATTTATCTGCTCACTCTAATATTCAAGGATGCTTATGTCGATTGCTCAACCTTACTTACTCTTTCTGGGCGACGTTACTGACCCTATTTCAGCCAAAACGGGCCGAGGTATTGCACTTTGGCGACCTGAACACTGTATTGGTGAATTGCGCTTATCATGTGACGCCGTCACTCTTAATTTAACGAACCTCACGCTAGAAGAAGCCAAAAACAGGGGAGCAAAAACACTTGTCATTGGCACAGCCAATGCCGGCGGCCTCATACCTGAGAACTGGCGGGCTTGTCTGATTCAGGCGGCAGAGCTGGGATTTGAAATAGCATCCGGCATGCATCAACGACTGAAAGGTATCCCTAAGCTGGCTGAGCTGGAAAAACAAGGTATCACTAAACTTCACGATGTTCGCCACTTTGACCAAAACCTAGAAGTTGGCAATGGTACCCCACGCAAAGGCAAACGTCTCTTAACCGTTGGTACGGATTGCTCTGTCGGTAAAATGTTTACCGCATTGGCTTTGGAGAGAGCACTACACAAAATTGATGTCTCGGCACAATTTAAAGCAACAGGCCAAACCGGTATCTTGATCGACGGAAAAGGTATCTCGATTGATGCAGTTGTAGCAGATTTCATTTCCGGCGCAGTAGAGAAAATCAGTCCTGAATTTACCGATCACGAATGGGATATCATCGAAGGACAAGGGTCACTGTTCAATCCTTCTTTTGCAGGGGTTAGCCTCGGCTTACTGCACGGCGCGCAGGCAGATGCTTTGGTGCTATGCCACGAAATTGGCCGCCCTCACATTCGCCATCTACCCCATTGTGAATTACCGACCATTGAAGCAACTATAAAAGCTAACCTCGCGGCTGCACAACTGACCAATCCCAATACTCAACTGGCTGGTATTAGCCTAAATACCGCTGCAATTAGTGAAGAAGATGCCATGGCACTTTGTGCTGATTGGCAAGAGCAATATCAGGTTCCGGTCACTGACCCAGTCAGATTCGGTATTGACGCCATTGCAACACATATTAAAGCTCTGTGAGGCCAAACATGGACATAATAGCATTCAGCCAGTCTATTCCGCTCGCTAGGCCTTTTGCCATTTCGCGAGGAGTAAGGACACATTGTGACGTGGTTCGAGTCGAAATTCGCCATCTTTGCCATGTTGCGATCGGAGAATGTACACCTTATCCAAGATATGGCGAAAGTGTAGAATCGGTATTAGAACAAATCGCTCAAATGGCTCCTACACTGCAGGCGCTTACTCCCTCGGAAGCAAAAATGACGCTGCAAGCAATGCCAGCTGGAGCAGCGAGAAACGCGCTAGATTGTGCTTTGTGGGAAATGATCGCCAAGACGGACGGATTACTCTTTCCATACCCCTACTTTGATATTCGCTCAAAAATAGAGACTGCAATGACGGTCTCGATCGACACAACTGCAAGGATGGCTCAACAAGCTTCTGATTATGTGGCTCAGGGTGCGACTCTGCTCAAGGTTAAACTGGATCACGAAGATATTGTATCTAGAGTGACTGGCGTCAGAGCTGCCGTTCCTGGTTGCAAAATTATCCTAGATGCCAATGAAGCCTGGCACAATGAAGATCTAGACGAGCTTTTTTCATCGTTAGACCAGCTTGATATTACTATGATAGAGCAGCCCGTACCCAAAGGTTACGATGCTCTACTGAAGAAGGTTTCACATCCGATTCCTATCTGCGCCGACGAAAGCTGCCACGTTCGTAGTGACCTACCCAACCTAGATGGGTGCTACGAGATGATAAATATTAAACTTGATAAATCGGGCGGCCTAACAGAAGCACTGGCGTTGGAGCAAGAAGCCAGAGCGAAAGGATTTTCTATTATGGTGGGCTGTATGCTCGGAACCTCCTTGGCAATGAAGGCTGCCTTACCCATAGCAACGAGAGCAGAGATTGTTGACTTGGACGGACCAATACTGCTCGGATCAGACACTCCCGATGGCTTAATTTACCAATCTGGTACTTTAGGCTTAACCAATCATAAAAAATAATATATTCCTTCCAAATATATAATCTCGCTTTAAATAAACTCAACATTAAAGCGAGCATTTTTGCCTACCTATCAATCAAAATAGTCACAATTAACTACGCTGGCAATAGTAATAAAGTGCTAGTACAAATAATAAGAAAAGCATCTATAATAAGCCCTCTCTTAAGCCACAACCCGAATTAACAAAATATTATTCTAAAGTTCATGGAACAGCTGTCGATACCAGTGAAAAAGTCATTTCTTTTTTAATAGATATACCCAAAAACTTAGAATCTAAAAATTCCTTAGTAATATATCTAATACTATAAGGTTAAAATGACTCTACTTTGTTAGTGGAGGTACTCACTGCATGACTAGCCCATTACCTAGAAGGCTAAGAGACATAAGAAAGAAAAGAGGTATCACTCAGGAAGAGCTGGGGCAAAAACTAGGGATGGAATCAGGAAGCGCAAGCGCTAGAATTAGTCAATACGAAACTGGTAAACATGCTCCTGATTACACGACTGTAAAACGCATATCTGCGGCACTAGAGATAACCGTCGCTTACTTCTACTGTGATGACGACACATTGGCAAATATCATAATAGAAGCTTCCAGCCACAGTGAAACAACAAAGCTTGATATTCTTAAAATACTAGAAGGAATTCAAAAACAATAAGTTAGCATCTTTGCTGTTTTGGATAGACATGACAATGATTTCTGAACTCGACCTCGCCATACAACTGACAAAAATAATAATTCTTCTCTACATATCCTATCTTTTATTGCGCCACCAGGTGAGCAATAAAATACTGTATGGATGTTTATTAGCTATGATTTCGATGATCATTGAGCTACTTATCAACTATTGTCAGCTATCATGGCCAGCTATTAGTTCTGCTCATAAAGATGAAGTTTTGCTAATTTCGTCGACAACGCTGCTAATTGCTCATATTTTGATGCTATCTGGCGTATCATCGTTATATTTCAAACTCAAAGAAGAATCAGAAAAAGATCATCTGACTCAACTTCACAATCGAAAGTTCATGCGCAAGATTCCAGAAAAAGATTACGACGTTATCTATCTGGATATTGATAATTTTAAATCGATCAACGATACACTTGGCCATGATTATGGTGACGCATTACTCGTCCTATTTGCACGATATTTGTCACATTGTATTCTCAAAAACGAATATTTAGTTCGATACGGAGGTGATGAATTTATCGCCTATGTACAACCAGGACGAAGCAGTGATTTTATTGAACGTTTACTCTCTTACGTTGCAAACTCAGAAATTGAATTTAGCTATGGTGTTTCAGGAAGTGCCAAAGGTGAACTGTTTTCCGCGATTACCCGTGCGGATAAAAACATGTATTTGATGAAGCGGCGCAGATCGACATCAAGAGGGCGTAAACCAGCAAAGGCCAATTAAGAACATGCAGGCTGTGCCATGACTGGACACATTCAGTGTCGCCTGTACGCCGCAGAGGCCCTTTACTAAATGCGCTTTTTAAACTTTTATTAATAGAATGTGAGAAAGGATTCTCTAGGTAGCTTATGCTGGTATCGATTTGGTCTATCGTGAAACACGTCTTCGTCGTATCAGTGTTGATGCTCACGGCTAGCTGCCTTCCACGCCAACCCAATATAAAACTCGGTGTTATTTTACCTTTAACAGGGACCTTTGCCGTTTATGGACAACAGGCACTTAAAGGCGTTCAGCTTGCTGTCGATCAAATTAATGCTGATGGAGGGGTACTGAATAGGCAGATTGAACTCATCATCCGTGACAATCAGACCGACCCAGCGAAAACCGTAAAGTACAGCCGTGAGTTAGTCCAGCAAAATGACGTATTCGCGCTGTTTGGCCCAGTGAGTAGTGCCGCTCGTTATGCCATGGCAGAAGTCGCGGAAACATTCCAGACTCCATTGTTTTACGGTATCGATTATGAAGGCCACCATTTTAATCGCTACCTGATATGTTACAGCGCTATTCCAGAACATTACATTGAACCTATTGTCCCCTACCTAATCGATAACGTGGGTAAGAGCTTTTATATCTTCGGCTATGACTATATATGGCCTCATCGTATGGCTGACAGCATAGCTGAGTCTGTTAAGCTCAATCAGGGAACCGTCACCGATATTGAATTCACTCCATTTGGCGTCAAAGACTACACCTCCGTATTCGAGCATATAAAAAACTCCGGTGCTGAGACATTGATGCTCATCTTGCCGGGTGTCGATGGCTTTACTTTCTTGTCACAGATGACATCTTTTGACTTTGGCCGACCTATTCAAATCGTCGCTTTTGCCGCTGATGAAACCTATTTGTCCAATCTGGACAATGAGGCTTTGGAGGGTGTACTCACTGCTCTTCACTTCTTTAGTCAGAACGATGAGCCTGTTTTACAAAAATTCGTTAACGATTACAAAACCTTTCACGGTTCTGAGTCAGTGGTAACCTATTCGAGTAAATCTCACTATGACCTTATCTATTTACTGAAAGCTGCGATAGAAAAATCAGGCTCGGTTGATAAAGAAGCTGTCATCAACCAACTCCCAGGGCTAACTTTGTACGAAAGAGAATTGGCGATAAAACTCAGAGACGACCACCACTTTGAATTACCTATGTATCTAGGCCAATTCAGTCAAGGACAACTGAAAGTGGTGAAGCGATTAGGAATAATTAAACCAGAGGATCAAAGACCTTAGGTAATGAATAAACTTAGCGTAAAAATTTTCATCATTCTTCTGCCTCTTGCGATCTCTTTGCTGATCTTTAGCTACGTCTATTACAAAGCGCGAGAGAAGCTCACCATTGACCATATTTACCAGTCTATCCAGCTTTCCGTTTTACTCGGAGCTAATGAAATTAGCCATTATGTCCAAGGTCAGTTCACCGAGTTTGATCGTCTCAGTAGTGAAATCAACGCCTGCGAGGATGAAAATATACCTTTATCTCTATCTGCCGCCGACGCTTTAAGCTTCACCAGCGGCTTCTCTGCACTGGCTATTTCTGATTTGTCAGGCCGTGTCACTCACTTTAGCTTGTCTTCGAATAGCAGCAATCGCTACGTACTGCGTAAGAATACACAAGGGCTTATACTTCTTCCTGAACATGTTCTGGCCCTGTTACACACCTCTTATCAAGAGTGGAAAAAGACTTACCCAGAAAACCTTAGGAGGGAAAAAGATACGCTAAATCAGCTGCTAGAGCTTAATAAACGGGGCGAAGTGAACTCACAGGCCAGCCGAGAACTGACCAATTTACTCGTTAACATCCGAGAAGGTCGAAGCCTGCCTCGACAAGTGATCAGCCTAGCTAATGCTGAGACCATCTCAAAACTCGGCCTGATATTCGACACCGAGAGTTACCTATACTCTCGCCCTCTGCTTGGATGCAATAAAAAAATCGTCGGATTTTATACCGCCATCCTCGACCGTACTATTGTTGAAGACCACCTGTATCAAATAAAAAGCACGTTAATGCAAAGTAACCTTCAACACGTAGATGTGCTGATGATACGGAACCAAGGCCTACGTTCATTGTCCGCTGCGAACCATTTGTCGCTCGAGGCGCTCTCTGGTAATGGCCTCAATACAACCAATAAACCGCAAATGCGGCAAGATCTCAACGGGATACTTATCAATCAACCGATAGAGTTGGATATTCAGAGCCATCTTATCTCATTGGACAATACCCACCCTTCTATTCCAGATCATCAAAAAGGCATAAACCTAGTGGTCTATGTATCGATGGACGAACTCGAGTCGAACAACTTGATGCTGATACGCGAAGTTTTTCTCTATCTGTGTATTGCTCTATTTTTGTTTGTCTCGTTGACTCTTTATCTTTCCCACTATATTGCCTCACCAATTATCGATCTGCGCCAGCGAATTTCAATCCTCTCCAAAACGGGCAAAGCCAAAACTGATTTCTCTGTCAGAGATGATGAAATTGGCCAGCTCTTTAGTGCGTTTTCCGATATGGCTTACAGTATAAAAGCTAAAGAGTCTCAGTTGGTTAAGCTAGTTCGAGAAGATCCATTAACTGGCATTCTCAATCGTCGTGCATTAGTTAATCATGCCCAAGATATTCAACGCCTCAACAGCGTCTCATGCATATGTATGATGGACCTAGATCACTTCAAACAGATTAACGATAACTACGGCCACGCCATCGGGGATTCGGTACTGAAAACTTTCTGTACCTTAGTTACTAGTGAAATTCGGGACTCCGATATCTTTGGTCGTCTCGGTGGCGAAGAATTTGCTCTAATCTTGCCAGAGACTCAATTGGAAGAGGCCGTCAGCTTAGCGGAGAATATTCGCAGCAGAGTTGAAGCTCAGCTGGTTGCCAGTCTCAACTCAATCGTCAGTTCCAAAATAACAGTAAGTATTGGTGTCGTGGAATGGCTAGATGATGATTTTGCCAAAGCCCTGTCTAGAGCAGACAAACACCTATACATAGCGAAAGAAAGTGGACGTAATCAGGTCAGTGCACAGTCATCAAAAAGCCCGCTGTAATGCGGGCTGACTTGTAACAATAGTTTCCACTGACTCAAATCTTCATTCGAGCGACATTCCTACCTGACCAACTCGAGTTTTGAACTCTTCAATACTGTCAGCCTGATAAGTGGGCGAACCATTAAAATATCTTGGTTTTTCAGGCAGCATGGCATTTTTTAACGCGTTTTCCTGATCAATGTCGTCATGGTAGACAGTAACGCGATGTGGAATGTCCTGTTTAAATGTCGCCATTTTCTCTTCTCCTTTTCATCTTACGTATGCACGACTCTAAGCGTAGAAAAGGATCGCTGACTGTCAACGCAACTCATAGGCCATTACAAGCAAATTAGAAGTGCGTTAAGCCAGACACTTTCTTGTTTGTCACCCTTTTTAGCTGCGGCTAATTCATTTGATAGAAATTCTGTTTATGTGAGCTTACATCCAGATCCAGATTTGAAGCTAAATTAGACGGAACTTTGGCAAGGTGATAACAAATGCCAGACCTGGTTCTTGAGATCTGACATCAATTTTTCCATGATGGAGGGCAATAACACGCTCTACAATTGCCATCCCCAAACCTGCTCCTTGAGCTTTGTTCTGGGTTTCTTTGCCACGGAAAAAGCGCTCAAAGATGCGGTCAATATCAATCTGACTCATTCCCCGACCGCTATCGGCAATGACGATCTGTATATGCTCTTCATGCTCAGTCACTTCAGCCCAAATTCGGGTACCTTCTCCGGAGTAGCGAATCGCGTTGTCCATCAGATTGCGAAACAGACAATTAAGGAATATCTCATTGCCTTGAATAGCATAGGCCTCCTCAGCAGCTTCTAATGTGATGTCTTGTTGTTGCTTCAATGCAAGGGGGACCAGCTCAGCAATCACACTACGTAGTATCTCAGCAACATCAACGGTTTGACTTAAATCCACCATCAAGCCGCTCTCGACTTTTGCCAATGTCAACAACTGCTCAATGGTTCGCTCAGAACGTGTGATGCTCTTTTCAATCTGTTTGAGGTCATGGTCTTTTTCCTGAGCATTTTGCGTTTCAAGGGCATTCTGCGCATTGAGCTTGATCACGGCCAGAGGTGTTCGCAGTTCATGGGCAGCGTCTTGATTAAATCGTTTTTCTCTTTGCCAAGCTGCATCGACTTGATCAAACAGGTAGTTCAAGCGTTTCACTAAGCTATCCAACTCAGTGGGAACATCTGTAATACTGAGTGGTGAGAGGTTATCAATCGACTTCTCTGACACTTGCTTTTCCAAACGACTGATCGGTGCAAACAAATGATAGGTAAACAGCACCAATAGCAAACATAAGAGCGGCGTTGCCACTAGCATGGGGACAATGGCTGGGATCGCAATCTTGTTTTCGACTTCGCTGCGCAGGTGCTTGTCTTCGCCGAGCCAGAGCCACATTGGCTCACCCGTTTTCGGTTGCGTTAATAGCATGGTTACGCCACGCCACATGTTGGACTGCTCCTGATCATGAATGTCGTTCAGACCCGGATGGCGCATCATTTTTAAGTCGACAGGTGGCGCATTCGGAGAGCTCGCCAATACCGCGCCCTTAGAGTCGAGTAGTAAATAGGCGAAGTTATCCTCAAGCAGCTTGGCTCGCGACCATTTTTCTAGGTTGTCTTTGGGGGATGTTTTACTGGTGAGGTTAGCAAAAACGGTTTCTGGGTCTGAGTTTCGGTCTTCGCCAATCACAGAGGGGTCGGTCAGTAGCAACACCTTTAAGAAACTCTCACTAAGGTCCTGAAGCCGTGCATCATCAACGTCTGTAATCGCCTGACGCGTATCAAGGTAAACCCAGATCGTGGAAGCGGTAATAACCGCGAGGCATAGCAGTACGCTCGATAATGCGACACGGCGTTTAACAGAATTCAGTTTCATACTAGTGTTGGATGATGTATCCGACTCCTCTGATGTTTTCGATGGTACCTTTAGGCATTTTTTTGCGCAGATTATGGATGTGCACTTCAATCGAATTAAGTCCGGCACTTTCATCCCAACCATGCATGTTTTGCAATATCTGTGTTTTGCTTAGCACCCGACCAGCGTTCGTCACCAGATAGAGGAGAATTTTAAATTCATTTGGCGTCAGATTAATACACTCACCTGCAACCGTGACTTTATGCGAATTGACCGACACAGAGACATCGCCCACCACGATAGTGTCATCTGCCATACCCGCCGATCGGCGAATCAATGCCCCCATACGCGCCAACAGTTCTTCCAGTTGAAACGGCTTAACCAGATAATCGTCTGCACCATGATTGAGCCCATAAACACGGTCATTGAGTTCGTCACGAGCGCTGAGAATCAAAACGGGCGTTTTGTCTCCTTTGCTCCTGAGCTCTTTGAGTACTTTCAAACCGCTGATACCCGGTAAAGAAATATCAAGAATGACCAGTAGGAAGCTGTCAGTTTGCAGTGCGTGAAGGGCACTTTCACCCGACGTTACCCAGTCTGCGGTATAGTGATGTCTGGCGAGGGAAGCGGTAATCGCATTGCCAAGCATAGGGTCATCTTCAACTAATAATACGCGCATGTTATCTATCTCTGTTCTGTATCGTGACCCGTTCAGCAGTGATTAAAGGAAGGTCACAAGCGATGGTTTTATTTACTGAGTCTCACTGCTTTCAATCCATCTGAGTCGGCCTTCATAGCTTTGGAGAGCACAGAGGCCAAACATGGAATTCATCCAAAATAACAAGCCAGACTTAAAAAACATTTAATATTCAGCGAAACATTTCATTTTTTGGCCTTACCAGCGCTATTTTGAAATCCAAAAGTCTCTGATTATATTAATCTTGTTGAACATACTAAGTACATAAGTTTTTTCCCATAGCCCATTTTGTTTCGTCCAAGAGAGCATCTATCGGGAGATAAAAGTGATGACATAGTCTAACTGCAAGGTGTAATGGCACTCCACTTCTCGAAAGCCCGTTTTAGCCACCAGCGAAGGCGATAAGTTCAGCCATATGCGCTGTTTGTACGGGTCAACGCATTTAACCTGAGCACACTCAAAGCCGAAGTATTCCCCGATATAGGGGTATAGGGCTTTGAACAAACTCTCTTTAGCGGAGAAGATGATTGTGGTGATTATATCATTGCTAAATGGCAGTGACGCCAGACGCTGCCACTCCCATACAGAACAAACGGAGCCGGATACCTCACACACCACATTGGCCGCTAACACTTTCTCGATATCCATTCCGATGTAGCGTCTGATGCTCTGAATAGCAGGGAGCACCGCACATGCTGCGATATCATCGCAGTGGGTAATGGTACCTAAAATACCGTCGGGCCATGTCGGACAGCGATTTGTACTAACCCCGACTTGTACTCCGCTGGCAACCACCCCACCACAAGCAGATATCGCCTGCCTTGCCGCATAACGACCCGCCAGAAACTCGGCTCGTCTTGAGCTTACCGCGCGGCCAAGTCCATCAGGACATCGAATCCTGAACTGCTTGAATAAACTGTCATGATAGAGGTTTTGGTTAAACTGACACACAAATACACTCGCGCCATTGATGAGAAACCTCTGCTCCTTGTTGATAAACCGACCACTTGTTTGTTCAGATAAATAACGCACTCCCACAGCGTCAATTTCAGGAAATAGTGTCGCCATAATTACTGCCTTGTATCTACAGTAACAACCGCAGATAACCCGTTGTCGACCTGAACAGAGTCATTGAACACAATCTTAACCGGCACACGTTGCACCACTTTAGTAAAGTTGCCCGTCGCGTTATCTGGTGGTAGCAAAGCAAAGGTAGCGCCTGTTGCTGGCGATACGCTATCGATTCGTGCTGAGAATGTCTTCCCTGGATAGGCATCAATGGTGACATCAACAGACTGCCCTTTGTGCATACGCGACTTTTGCGTTTCTTTAAAGTTCGCCAGAATCCACGGTGTGCGATCGGACACTATGCTCACAACAGATTGCCCCGGTTGCACCATCATACCAACTTGCAGGTTGCGATTGCTGATCACACCATTTATTGGAGCCACAATCCGGGTGTATCCCAATTCAAGCTTCGCCTGTGACAAACTGGCTTTGGCTTGCTTGACCATAGCATCGGCCTGCTCTATCTCACTTTCCAGTACCGAGAGCTTATCTTGTTGTGTTTTCAGGCTGGCCTTCGCCTCAAGATACGCTGCTTCATCAACTTTATAGGCAGATGCGCCATTGTCACGTTCACCTTTAGACACATAGTTTTGTTTCTCTAAGGCCTGCAAGCGTTTGTATTGCTGAAGTGAGTATTGATATTTGGCCTTCGCCGACGTCACTTTACTCTGGTACTCTTCGATGGCACTTTTCTGCATTTTATAGGCTGCATCCGCGTTCGACTGTTCCGCCCGACTTTGCGCTAAGGTCGCTTCAGCAAGCTGCTCTTTAATCACGAACTCACGATCATCCAACTGCGCTAGCAAGTCGCCTTTTTTGACCTTCTGATTGTCCTTAATATTAATTTTCACCACTTCCGCATTGATGCGCGAACTGACGTTAGTAATGTCCGTTTGAACGTAAGCATTGTCGGTGTTCTGGAAAAAACGCCCGTAGTAATACCAATAGGCACCGCCAGCCAAGACCAACAACATCAGTGGAATCAAAATCTTTATTATTTTTTTCATAGCACGACCAACCAATCAAAAAAGACGAACAGTATTAAACTCGAACCAGTTGTTTACCGAAGTGCTTCCCTTCCAATAGATCGACAAAGGCCTGCGGTGCATTTTCCAATCCTTCGGTCACCGTTTCACGAAATTTGAGCTGACCACTTTCCGCTGCTGCGGTCAGCCAACTGATCGAACTTGCATAATCGTTGACCCACTCAGTCACCAGAAAGAATCGATTTTCCGGCGCACTTGGCAGTGAAGAGTAAAAGCGCGATAACGTCGAGGCATCCACATCTTTACCCTTGTTGTATAACGCTGCACTGCCACAAATTGGTACTCTGGCACCTTCATTAAGGTGACGCGCCACTAAGGAAGAAATACGTCCACCAACATTTTCAAAGTAGATATCCACACCGTCCGGACAGGCGGCTTCAATCTCCTCACCCAAATTGTCAGACTTGTAATTGACACAGGCATCGAAACCCAGTTCATCGACGACATAACGACACTTTTCCTCACTGCCCGCGATACCGACCACTCGGCAACCGACCATTTTGCCAAGTTGACCAGCAACCGAACCCACAGCGCCTGACGCGGCTGACACCACCATGGTTTCACCTGCTTTAGGTTTGGCAATTTTGTTCAATCCAAAGTACGCAGCTCGACCGGGAGTTCCAGCCACGCCGAGAAAGATCGTTGGCGGCAGTTCTGTATCCGGCAGTTGATAAGTCATGAAATCCGCATCGTTACCGACACAATATTTTTGCCAACCTGAAAAAGTGAACACCCTATCGCCGACCTGATATTTGGGGCTGTTACTCTCGACGACCTTGCCAATGGTTTCTCCCTGAATCACTTCACCCAGTTTGATCGGCTCTACATACGCCGTGTTTTCGTTGAGGCGAGGTCGCGTATATGGGTCCATCGAAAGCCAAGTGTTTTCAATTAAAAACTCACCCGGCTTTAACTCGCCAATTGGCAGGTTGGCGATACGGAAATTGCCCGTTGTCGCGGCACCTTGTGGGTGACTATCAAGCACAATTGATGGGTTAACTAGTTGATTCATAAAACACCTCATTGAGTTTATCGTGTTGTAATTTGATACCAAATAACTTGACGGCAAGTAGCTAGAAATTTATGCGCTTGCTTCCGATGACCATCGAAAGCTGGGCCAGTAAAAACTGAAAGCAATCATCGCCAACGTCAGTGGCCAAGCGCCAATGAAAACAAAGTAGTCAGCGTAATCTGGCATATCACTGGAGAACTTAATCACGAGCAGCGCTTTCACTGCGTAAGCGAGAATCCAACCCAGAGAAATCTCCTGCCAAACTTGGGCGTATTTTGGCGAGCCATAGACAGGCAACTGCATCAAACGAGGGAGCGCATTTTCCGCTTGAGTCCGAACCACTGGGCGGCCGATCATGGAGTAGAAACCAAACACGACAATGACGGACAGTGATCCGCCTACAGAAAGAAAGACGCTTTCTTGGTCAATTCCAAACAGGGTGTAACCATGCAGGTAAAGGTAGTGAATGCTGCCAGAAACCAAAATCAAAGCGATAATGGACAGAGAACCACTCCGTTTGCTGAATAACTCCAGCAATGCGGAGTAGCACGCTGTTACAATCAGCGCCGCTCCGGCTCCTACTCCCCAGAAAATAAGGTTGTAGATCAAAATAGGTACTATGATGGTCATTCTTGCTTCCGAAGACAGCAGATAGCTCCAGACACTCATCGATGTTTTGTCACTCATGCTGATTCCTCTTTTTTTAGTCGAAGTTGGAAATCACGGTTTGAGCACAACACCATGATGGCGGTGGCGAGCATCATGAAACCCATGACCATAAATAAGTCATTAAAAGCCATGATTTGCGACTGAATTGCCATCCTTTCGCCGAGAATGCTCACCGCGGTTTGTTGAACATTGGTGCTATCAGACGACAACCCCTGATTGACCAGCAGATTCTTTACTTCACCCAGATAGTGATAAAATGGCTGACTACCTGTCAGCAAGGTGGATTTGATGGAATCGAGATGGAAATAGATCCGAGTAGTGAAATAGGTCGACAACACCGCGGTACCCATTGATCCACCCAGACTGCGAAATACGTTGATTAAAACTGCCGATGAGGCCGCATCCTCTGCTTTAATATTTTGAGTCGCTAGCATGGAAAGTGGCACCATGATAAACGGCTGGCCTAACGCACGAACTAACATAGACGCGATCATCTGCGGGCCAGCAAAATCAGCATTCATATGGCAATCCATAAAGGCACTAATAGCCAAACCAACGAAACCGATGAAGATAAGATACTTAGGGTTATAGCGACGAATGAGAAATGGGATCATAGGTAAAATTACCAACTGCGGCAGCCCCATCCAGATAACCACATGACCAATCTCTGTCGCATTGTAATCGTGAATCATCGTCAGGTAATACGGCACTAGGAATAACGTGCCGTAAATAGCCGAACCCAACATAGCAAAGATGAGTAAGGAATAGGAGTACTGATATTCCTTAAACAGGCGAATATTAATCAGAGGGTTACGGTGTACGATTTGGTCATAGACAAAAATCACAAAGCTGATGGCGGAGAGTACCGCCAGTACGCAAATCATGCGCGAGTCGAACCAGTTTTCATCACCGCCTTTTTCCAAAATGACTTCCAGCGTACCAAGAAACATCATCACTGACACAACGCCAACAAAGTCACCCTGACGAATGATTTGCCAGTTAATGATGGGATGCTTCATTGAACGTTGAATCAGAGCCCACGCCACCACTGACGGTAAAACATTGACGTAAAAGATCGCGTGCCATGAAAAATGTTCCGTGAGCCAACCGCCGATCGCCGGACCTATCGCTGGGGCGAACGTGGCGATAATACTGAATAACGACATCCCCATAGGGCGTTTTTCTGGCGGCAAGATTTCAATAATCAAACGGAAAGACAAGGGGATCAATGCGCCACCACAAAAGCCCTGCAAAGCGCGGAAGACAATCATCGAGTCCAGATTCCACGCCATCGAACAAAGCAAGGATGAGCCGAGAAAACCGCCGATACACCATAAAGCGTAACGGCCCGTTCCCAGCGCTTTTGATAGCCAGCCACAAAGTGGGATCGCCACAATCTCAGCCGTAAAGTACGACGTCATCAGCCAAGAGGCGTCATCCAGGGACGCAGACAGCGCCCCCTGAATGACTTTCATCGAGGAGTTAGTGATCTGGATGTCCAGAATTGCCATAAAGCCACCGATGAGGCCGCCGATGATGGCCCACCACTCCTTCCTTGAAACGACGACTTCGCTTTCCGGTTTTGAAAGTGCGATCGTACTCAAAGCAATTCCTCCTGTAGACGACTCGTCAAATCACCAATGTGAGGCGCGTTCATCATGGAGATGTGATCGCCCTTAGTGGTCAATACAGTCAGCGGTTGCTCGCTGTATGCCTGCCAACCCAGCCCAGATTCTTTGAGTCGCGTGCGGCCAGTTAAGATCTCTTCGGCTTCCGCCACGACAATAGGACCAGAATATCGCTGTCCCTGATATTCATCAGTGGCCTTCATATGAGCCTGAAGAATGGCGAGAAAATGCTGGAAATCCTCAGCGCTGATATTATCCGGCACCAAATTCGCTTTACGAAAACCGGTCAGGAATACCTGTGTTCTTTCCGCTTGTGACATCTTCGCCAATTGCTCGCCCGAGGTACCAAAAGACGTTCCAGTTAGCCGCTCTACCTTGTAAGCGAAGTAGGCAAGGCGATCATGCTCAGCCATAGTGGCGCTGTTATCGACGTTTACTTGAGGGGCTGGTTGGTCAAAAATCAGAACCTTCGGCTGGTTTCCGGTCAAGACCTGAACCTGACACGCCATCTCAAAAGCAAGGGTTCCTCCGAGTGACCAACCACCGATGATCAACTCTGGACGCTCTGCTAGTTCGCCGAGCTGCTTCACGTAGTACTCAGCTAGCGTCGACACTTGGCGGTTGTACTCAGCTAGCCCCTGAAAATCAGCTACCTGAACACCGTAGACCGGATGTTCTTTGCTCAGCCCCTTCACTAACTCGTCGTAACAAAGCACATTGCCGCCAGCAGGGTGAATAAGCAGTAACGTCGGCTTCTGCTGAGGATTTCCCTGATTGAGCATCACAATCGAGGAGCCATATTCAAAGCTATCGGATACCTGTTCGATCAGTGTGCTAAGTCGTGCAACACTGCTGTTTTCCAGTATCTGGCCTAGGGTCAAGGTGGTGGAGAAGGCCTTGTTCACTTCAATCAGCAGTTTCAATGCACTGATGGAATTTCCCCCAAGATTGAAGAACTCGTCATCAATACCGACCTGCTGAGTGCTCAAGGCTTGCTGAAACAGGATCAGCAAACGAGCTTGCGTTTGATTGTTCGGATGGGAAGAAGCCGATGTCTGTGTATTCCGCTTAGCCTCAGGCAACCCCTCATAATTGATTTTTCCGCTTGCGGTGATTGGCATAGCGTCGAGCCACATCCACATTTCTGGTTGCATGTAAGCGGGTAATAGCTGTTTCAGTTCCGTCTTAATCCCTTCCTGATCGCCAGTTTCACCAACAACGACATAAGCGACCAAACGGCTAGAGTCCGCGGTTTGCTGCTGAACAACCGCTGCGCGTTCAACATTAGTAATCTGGCCCAGCGCCTGTTCAATCTCGGCTAGCTCAACTCGATAGCCACGTACTTTGACCTGACGATCCAAGCGACCAAGGTATTCAAGGTTGCCATCCGCTAACAGGCGGCCTTTGTCACCAGTACGGTACAGACGCTCACCCGGTAAGTACGGGTGGGGAACAAAGTGACGCTGTGTTTGCTCATCGAGGCCAAGGTACCCTGAAGCCAACTGCGCTCCACCAATACAAATTTCACCGAGTACGCCAGCAGGAAGCAGTTGTTGGTGAGCATCGAGAACCAGTACATGACTTCCATCGAGGGCCTGACCAATAGGTGCAACCTGATAACCCAAATCCGCGATGTTGTCAGGAATCGTCAATGTCATCACCCCCACCGTGCACTCGGTTGGCCCATAGTGATTGACTATCTGGCAGCTTGGTTTGAGCACTTTGACTTTCTCAATCAGAGAAACTGGTAAACGCTCACCGCCAAGCACCAATTTGCGCTCCGGAAGCAGATGCTGCGCGTTCGGGGCGTTCAACAACGCAGACAAATGTGTCGGCGTGATCTTCATACAATCAAGAGGTTTATCTTTTAGATAATTGGCGAGTTGTTCTGGGCTTTCCAGTAGGCCATTGGTCACTATCTCCAACTCGCCTTGCCCGACCAAAGCTGGGAATAACATGGTATGCGCCAGATCCGTGGAGAAGGACGACATTAAGCCATAGCGTGCTTTGTGAGTTTGTTCGAGTACTGGAGCAATCGCTCGGCAATAGTGGCTAAGTTGGGAATGGTGAACACACACACCTTTTGGTGCCCCTGTACTGCCAGAGGTATAAATGATGTACGCTGGTCCATCGCCAAAATCATCTGGCGGATTAGTGCGTGTTGGTGAGGTGTTACTCGTTTCTGTGTTCAGAATGTCGACCCAATTTAGTGAAGATTGTGTAGCCATTGCTTTTAAAGCAATGGGTACTTCACCTACGAGTAAAACACGCTTAACTTTAGCATCGTTTAAGATGAAGCCGATTTTAGATTCCGGCAGATTGATGTCGATAGGAAGGTAACAACCACCCGCTTTCAGGGCGGCTAATATCGCTACCACACTATGCTCACTTTTTTCCATCAGTATCGCGACGGGTTCACCGTGACTCATACCTTGCGAGGCCAGTTGTGCTGCCAACTGATTAGCGCGCTCATTAAGAGCGGCGTAGCTCAGTGTGCGGCCTTCACAACGCACTGCCACGTCTTCAGGGCAAGCTAGCGCCTGTTGCTCAAATTGCTGATGAACCGGCAACGCTTGACTTGCCTCTGCCGGTAAACATGTCTTCAGCAGAGACTGGCGCTCATCTTCCGTCACCAATGACAAGGCTTGAATCGACTGCTGTGGGTGCTCAACCAATGCCGTCAATATGGTGTGTAAATCACGCAGCATTCGCTGCACGGTGGCACGTTCAAACAGCGCTGTACTGTAGTTGAATGTGCACAATAAACCGTCGCCGTCTTCCTCTATCCATAGGTTGAGATCCAACTTAGACACACCGTAGTCTACTTTGAGTGGCGAATAGCTAAACAAGGTATTGGTTCGCGAGTGCGGATAAACCTGATAGGTCAGCACCGCCTGATAAAGCGGGTTAACACGTGCATCTCGCGAATAGTCGACCACATCCAGAATACGATTAAACGGTACGCTCTGATAGGCAATCGCCTCTTCACTTTCGGCTTTCGCTGCTTCTATCACAGTCGAAAGAGGCAAATCATCATTGAGCGTGAAACGCAGTGGCAGCGTGTTCATGAACAATCCCATCATTTCCTGCGTCTGGGCGTCACCGCGATTGGCGAAAGGCACACCAATCACAATGTCATTCTGATTACTGTATTTATGCAGGAGTAACTGGTAGGCCGCCAGCATCAGATGAAAGGTAGTCGCCCCCTGTTTTGCTGCGCAAGACTGAAGCTGATGACAGAAGCCTGCATCAAGTGGATAGCTGACATAACTTCCCTCAAAATTGATCGTATCTGGACGAGGGTGATCGGTTGCTAGTTCCAGTACACTTTGAACACCACTGAGCTTATCGCGCCAGTAGTTGAGACCCTGTTCGTACTTACCTTCTTCAAGACAGCGGCTTTCTTTTAAGGCGTAATCAGTAAACTGCGCTGCATGATCTACCGTCTGGCCAAAGTAAGTGCCCATGAATTCTTTGAAGCACAAGCTGACGGTCCAACCATCTGAAATAATATGATGGAAGGTCAGCATAATGATGTATTCACCCGGCTGAGTTTTTGCCATTCGCCAGCGAAACAGTGGTCCTTTAGTCAGGTCAAAATTCTTTCTGCCTTCTTCACGAGCGACTCGCATGACCCACTGATTTTTATCCGCTTCAGGCATGGCAGTAATGTCATCAAAACCAAAATCGAAACTGGGCTGGTTGTCGATGCACTGGTAAGGCTCGCCATCGACCACTCGGATCGTGGTGCGGAATATGTCGTGATTATTGACCATTTTCGTCAGAGCGCGTTCGACTCTGTCTTGTTCGAACTCGTGATCAATGTGACAGGTGATCGCCAACGGGTTGTTATAGGCTTTATTGTCTTCGAGGAATTGATCCAGTGTCCAAATGCTCTTTTGCGCATTGGTCAGAGGGAATATTTTGCGTTTTGGTTCCATTGTTGAACAACGGTTCTCTTCCATGAGCTGCGCTTTTTTCTGTTTTTTCTCTCTGGCGAGCCTTTTCAGCTCTTCAAGTCCCATAGAGTTCAAAATCTGATTCGTTTTAGTTGTCATAGCCGTGCCCTTTACTGTTTGGAAGATTTGGCTGCCGTGCGGCAGCCTGAAGGTGATAAACTTCCCGGGCTAATGCCCGGGAAATGGGCGCTATTCACTCTGAAGAACAGATTCAAACGCTTCGATGATCAGGCCGGACAGCCCTCTTACGGTTTGATCCTGATAGAAGAGATCCACTCGAATATCGACTTCAAACTTGGCTGATACTTTTGACACAATTTGCACCGCCAGCAGCGAGTTACCGCCAAGCTCGACAAAATTGTCATCAACACCAATACCTGAAATACCTAGAATCGACTGCCAGACTGCAATGATCTCTTTTTCGATATCATTTTCAGGTGCCACATACTCGACTGAGAGTTCTGGACGGGCGTGTCCTTGGCTGACTTCCGCTTCCAGCTCTGCCAACTGCTCATCTTCCTGTTCAGGAATCGCTTCGTAGATAAGCTGACCTAGATCACTGGTCACCACGACGAGTTGCTCAAACTCTAGGTGTGCAAGCTGTCGTTTCAGTGCGTCCAGACCTTCATAGAACAGAATATCCTTGTCAGAGACATCGACAGCAACCTGAGTTACAGCAGACGCTGGCGCAGAAGCGGTAACCTGATTCTCAGCTTTCATACGTACTAGCGTGTAGTTCTCCAAAACCATCAACGGCTTGCTATCAGCGGATAGGAAGACCACATCCAAGATGATTGTGCTGTCTTCCGCCTGGTACGGCTGTTTGAGTTTGATGTGCGCGTAGCAATCTCCGTCAAGCGGCGCTAGATAGCTTATCTTGCCGTAGCTGATTGGCAGGTAGTTGTCTGTCGTGATCAGGTTGATACAGCGAATGGAGACCGAGTCAATTAGCGCAGGGTGATACGGATACTGCTCAAAATCACTCTGGAACTGAGCATCGAGGTCTTTATGAATCAGCCATTCACCCTCACCTTGCCATGCACACTTAGGGCCATTCCAACGCTCACTGAGCGATAGGAAGGTTTCACCCGTTACGGCATTGACGTAATCCTTGCCAGTTAAGTCATCGGGCAATTTGTTTATGCAGCGAGACTGAATCGCTTCAAGTGAATCTACAGCAGCAAGGCTCTCTTCACTCTCGACACCACGACCGAGGTTGCCCAACGCATGTTCGTCCCACTCGATGTCACGGACGCCACGGCTACGAAGGCTGAAGCTGTAGCCCGCTCCTTCACTGCGTACATATAGACGCATTTCACGTGGCCATGCGTTGTGATAAATCGCCGGTTTGGTCAACAGCAAGTTCTTAACCTGAAGCGCTTCCTGAGGTTTGAAGTGATTCATCAGGGTATGCAGCATCGACAGTATGGTGGTACCAACCAAGGTCGGTTGATTCGACAAGCTATGCTCGTTGAGTACCCAGTCATTCTGCACATCCAGATTGACTCGATACTCTTCTTCCATACCTTTACGGCCGAGCAACGTAAGCAGCCCTGTTGGTTCTAGAAGCGCTTCGTTGGCTTTGTTTTTCTCATCCAACTCACGAGCCCATTGAACGGCCATGCCGACATCACCCCATTTGCCCCAGTTGATTGCAATGGTTCGACCGTTTCGATTCTGATTACGGTAGCTGGCAAACACATCCATAAAGGCATTGCCAGAACAGTAGTCAATTCGAGCTTCGTCACCGACAATCGAGCTGATGGATGAGAACAACACCATGAAATCAGGCTGGCTATCTATAGTCAGGTCATCGAGAATCAGGCTACCGAGGATTTTCGGTTCCAAAACACTGGCACAATCTTCATCCGACTTAAGCGGAATGATGCCGCCACCCGCAATACCAGCCGTATGGAAAATGCCATCAAAGCGGTCATAGCGTTCAAACACTTCCGACATAGCCACATAATCACAGACGTCCACATTGACTAGGTCAATGGTGTTACCTTGCTCTTCAAGACGCAGGATGCCCGCCAGTTTTTCACTCATTGGGTCATCGACTGGGTGATTCTGAATCCAGTCATGCCATTGCTCCCGTTCAGGCAGTCGACTGCGATAGGTCAGAACAAGCGTCGCATTGCTCATTTCCGAGATGTGGCCAGCCACCAGCATACCAAGGCCGCCCAATCCACCAGTGATGAGATAAACGCCATCATCTTTGAATTGCGCCGGTAAGCCTGGTTCTTGCTCTTTTAAGTTAACCGCCTGATAGTCTTCCTCCCAACGGCATCCACCTCGATACGCTACCAGTTGGCCGTCGGTGTTAATATTGCTCTCTGCAATAAGACAACGAGCTGCCTGCTCTACCGTCCAATGGCCCGAATCATTCGCTAAGTCCGTAGACCAATCGATATCGACCAAATGGCACTGAACATCTGGGTACTCGTGGTAGAACACACGAGCAGGTCCCACCAACAGTGCTTTCTCAGGCGCGTAAACACGTTCCCCAGAGACACTGAAGATATTATTGGTCACCAACAACAGATGAAGATTATCCAACAAGTTCTCATTCACCAGCGCCTGTTGCAGATACAACGGACTGTAGAAGGAGTCCAGCTGGTGTTCACGGCATAGTTCAAGGTCGACGTCACCTTGCTCAGGAGAGAGGTTCCACAGATCAACAATGCGGATTGGATTCATCTCTTGAGCTTTGATGGCTTTAAGTACTCGGATGTAATCTTCACGAGAGGTTGGGTCAATAACAAAGCTCTTCGTGCTGTCGCCAGTGACGACATTTTCTTGATAACAGACGCCTTTGAATACAGTCACCACTTGTTGGCCTGATGCCAGAAGCTGAGAATGCAACTGATCAGCGATACCATACTCGTCAGCTAAAACTACCCAACAATCATTTTCAGCTTGAGTTTGTTTGCTCGGCATGAAGTCAGCAGGAATGGTTCGCTTCCACGCAGGCATATAGAACCAGTCACCGACATCGGTTTTCTTGCGTTTCAAACCAGCTTCCACACTGCTACTTGATAGGCTTTCAGCATTACCTGTTTTCAGCTCAGGCAGTTTGAATTCATTTCGTTCGAACGGGTAGCCAGGCAGAGGCAGGCGACGTCGGCGCTCATCACCATAGTAAGCTGTCCAGTCAATCTCGATGCCATTCGCCCATAAAGCACCAAGCATTGAGACAAAATACTCTCCGGAAATCTCGACTTCTTTCGCCGTAGGCAAAGAAGAGAAGATATCAGCATTCGACCCATCTTCTTCACGGAAGTGTTGCTTAGCCGCAGACTCCAAAGAACGGCCCGGCCCCACTTCTAAAGCTACAAAACCATCCTGATGATCGGCCATCAAGGTTTTGAATGCATGCGAGAACAACACAGGGTTTCTGACATGGCGCACCCAGTAGTCGCTATCTTGTGCTAACTCATCACTGATCCATTCGCCATTTACCGACGAGACGAACGGAATCTGCGGCGCATTCAGCTCAATGCCATCGATCACGTCTTTGAACGCTGGCAACATAGGATCCATCATGCTTGAGTGGAAGCCGTGTGACGTATCCAAGTGCTTGCAGAAGATGCCTTCTTCTTCCAGCTCATATTGGAATGCTTTTATCGCTTCAAGCTCACCCGCCACCACACAGAGCTCTGGGTAGTTGACTGCCGCGATATCCAGTTCACTGTTTGATAAGCGCTCTGTGAGCTCAGCTTCTTCCATCAAAACGGCTAACATTGCACCCGCCGGCAGAGCCTGAACCAACTTGCCACGAATCGCGACAGCTTTGAGCGCATCTTCCAACGAGAACACGCCTGACAAACATGCTGCCACGTACTCACCGACACTGTGACCAATCATCACATCGGGCTGAATGCCCCATGACATCCAAAGCTGTGCAAGGCTGTACTCAACAACGAACAACGCAGGCTGAGTGAATTGAGTTTCGTTGATACGAGCCGCGGTTTGATCATCTTGTGGGAAGATAATCTCACGCAGATCCTGTTCAAGAATTGGCATCAGATACTCGCAGCACTGATCCATCGCTTGTTTAAACACCGGATACGTCTGGTAAAGGTCACGAGACATGTTCGGATATTGGTTACCCTGCCCCGGGAACATAAACACCATTGGTCGCTTTGATTTGCTTCCAGGTACAATCTGAGAAGGCTTAGCCAGCGCTTCAATGATGGCGTGACGATCATTGCCAACCACCGAGGTGGAAAATTCGAACTGTTTGCGGCCTACCTGCATGGTATACGCCACGTCCGCAACGTCTGCATCTGGGTTATCTGTCAGGTAACTTGCTAGACGCTGTTTCATCTCATTCAATGCGTTACGACTGCGGGCTGAGAACGGGATCATGAGTGGCGAGTTATGCGCATCTCCCGGTTGAGTCTCTGGCGCCGTTTCGAGGATCACACACGCATTGGTACCTCCGACACCAAAGGAGTTGACCAACGCATTGTTTGGCTTGTCCTGCTGTTTAAACGCCGTCAGTTCAGTGTTCATCACAAACGGGCTGGTTTCAAACTCAATGTTTGGATTCGGCTCAGCATAATGCAGCGAAGCTGGAAGCTGTCCGGATTCTAATGCCATTGAGGCTTTAATCAGACTGGCAACGCCCGATGCAGCATCAGTATGGCCGATGTTAGTTTTAACCGAGCCTAAACGGCAGAACTGCTCTTTATCCGTGAAATGGCGGAAGGTTTGCGACAAAGACGAAAATTCAATCGGGTCGCCCAACGCTGTCGCCGTACCATGCGCTTCAACAAAGCGGATGTTTTCTACATCAATATCCGCGTTGGAAATCGCCTGCTTCGCAACTTCGACCTGTCCTTCAATGCCTGGCGCCGTGAATCCCGCTTTGAGGCTGCCATCATTGTTGATTGCCCCACCTTTGATCACTGCGTAGATGTGGTCGCCATCTTTGACTGCGTCTTTAACACGTTTGAGCAGCACAGCGCCGACACCGCGACTAAACACCGTACCATTGGCACGAGAATCAAACGCGTAACAGCGTCCATCCGCTGACTCCATACCGCCTTGCATGTATTTGTAGCCGCGGCGCTCCGGTGTATCGATGGATACACCACCAGCAACGACAAGGTCACTTTCACGGCTTAACAAGCTGTTAATTCCCATCACCACCGCCACCATTGCGGTTGAACAGGCCGTCTGCACATTCACACTTGGCCCTTTTAAGTCCAGCTTGTAGGAGACTCGCGTTGTGACATAGTCTTTATCGTTATTGGTCACAACAGACGCGCCGCTGGCAAACTGGCTGACACCCGGATGGGAATGGACTTTGTTTAAATGCCACGCTGTACCTGTGCCACCAAATACACCCACTTTGCCCGGATAACTCGAAGGCACGTACCCCGCATCTTCAAAAGCATGCCAACTGCTTTCCAGAAACGCACGGTGTTGAGGATCCATGATTTCCGCGTCACGAGGAGTAATATCAAAGAAGTGCGCATCGAAATGTTGCGCGTTGCCGAGAATACCTCGGCGAGGAATGTAGTTGGGTGAGGCAATCAATTCTTCATCGACACCCGACTCGCGAAGTTCTTGTTCGCTAAATGTTGTGATGGTTTCCAGCCCTTCAGCGAGGTTCTTCCAGAACGTCGTGATGTCTTCTGCACCAGGGAATCGGCCTGACATGCCAATAATAGCTATATCTTTATCGCGCAGTGTTGCTTGGTCTTTCATATGCTACCTCACGGGTTGTATGTCGTATATATTTGTACTTATTTCGGCAAAAACGGCCCCTCTCCTTTGAAAAGAAAGGAGTGTTTCAATCAGCGAATAAAATGAATTTGTCTTCTAGGTAAAACTATTTAGCGAAGTTTTAATTCGATTTTTCTAATAACACCTGAGGGTATTTTTTAGATATATTCTTACTTAGCGAATCCACTGTAGGACATTGAAATAACTCGATAATATTAATCGGAATTCCAAGCTGTCTTTTTATTTCCCTGTGTACTTTGCTCATTAATAATGAGTTGCCTCCTGCATCAAAGAAGTTCTCATCTCGGGCAATTTTTTTAACGTCTAAAACCGATTGCCAGATTGAGAGAACACGGTTTTCAATTTCAGGTGTCATATTGGGTTTGTTATTCGACATAGTGCTAGAACCTTTTTGTTAGTGAGCGTTTAACGCTGACTTGCTGACTTTCCCATTAGGGAGCGTGGGTAAGCTATCAACGGAGTAATATCGGGAGGGTTGCATGTAATAAGGCAATACTTTTGCCAATTGTTCTTTGATCACTTGCACATCAACGTTGGACTGCTGAGAAGGCACATAGAAGGCTGTCAGATATGACGCCTTACCGTCATCGCTGCTATCCACAATCACTGCAGCGTGAGAAATGCTGGGCATCGCTTGTAGCTGAGCTTCAATTTCAGCCAGCTCAATTCGGTGACCTCGCAGTTTGATTTGTGAATCGGTTCGGCCGTGGAACAGTAACGCACCGTCTTCTCTGCTACTCACCAAATCGCCTGTGCGGTACATTTTTCCACTCTGGGGATGATCTACAAAGCGCTCTTGAGTAAGGTCGACACGTTTTAGGTAACCTTTCGCCAGAATATCTCCGGCTAAATACAGTTCACCGCACAGCCCTTGCTTTACAGGCTGTAGGGCTTCATCAAGGACAAGCACTTCTGCGTGCGGAATCGGGCGGCCAATGGGCACGACTTTTTCTACGCACTGTGGCTGACAGTACCAGTGACAGGCAAAAATGGTGGCCTCTGTCGGCCCGTAGAGGTTGTGGATATGACCCGGATACTGAGCAGACAGGTCATCCACCAAGCGTTGCGGCAGCGCTTCTCCACCAGAGAAGATATGCTCTAACGACGTACATTGTTGCAGTACATCCGCATCGACAATGATACGCAATGCAGTTGGCACAAACTGGGCGACAGTGACCTGATGCTGCTCAACGAAATCAGCCAGTAGTACGGGATCATACTTAGCATCTTCAGCAATCAGTGCGCAGCTTGCCCCAGTCATCAGAGGCCAGAACATTTCCCAGACTGAAATATCAAAGCTGAATGTGGTCTGGTTCAGTACCCGGCTGTTTGTCGTCAGTTGAAAAGCATCTTGCATCCAGTTGAGGTAATTCACCACCGTATGATGCGCGATCATCACGCCCTTGGGCTTACCGGTTGAGCCTGAAGTGTACATGATGTAACACAAGCTCTGTTCGTCTACCTGTGGTAAGTCTGGGGTTGTTGCGCTGGAAAAATCTATGCTATTCATATCCAACGTTGGAAGATCATTGCTCAGCCAATCCATGCCATTCAAATTGTCAGTGATCACTAGCTTGGCTTCCGAGTGCTCTGCCATATAAGCGAGGCGATCGTTTGGGTAATAAGGATCAAGCGGTAAGTAACAAGCCCCTGATTTCAATATTCCCAATATGGTCGCAACAAGGTTATTGCAGCGATTCATGTAGATGCCCACAACATCGCCTGATGTAATGCCAGAGCGGATTAATGACTGAGCAATATTATTGGAGCGCAGTTCCAGTTGGCGGTATGTAATGTTTTCGCTGTCACTTCGCAGTGCGATATTATCCGGTGTTTTGGCGCACTGATGAACAAACTGACGGTGGATCAATTTTGACATTGTATTCATCTCCCCATGTTTAATCGTTATTCATCTCCGACTCCCTGCGAGCCCGAGACACTCCGCATTACAGAGATAATGTGTCTGAAATCAGAGCCAAGTATTGTTCTGCCAGTAAGGTGACCTGCTGCTTGGTAAACGCCGTAGTTTCATAATCAAAATTGAGGGTCAACTGCTCGCCGTCGTCGACAGTTAAAGTCAAATCGCATCGAGCAGATTGCTCAGCGATGTGTTGAACTTTCATGCGGCAGCCTTGCACCTCTTTACCTTCCGGCATTGCAGACAGATAATTAAACGTGACAGGGAAACGCAGTTTCTCAAGCCAGCCTTTGCTTCGCATTTCATCAGCAAGTTCTAGGTAGGACACGGACTGATTTTCTATCAGCGAGTAGATCGCTTTGCTGCTGGCTTCAATCAGGCTCACAACGCTATCTACCTGATCAACCTGCTCATGGTAGGTGACCATGTTGACGAAACAGCCGAGCTGACCATCATGCTGGCAGAGAGCTCGATTGGAGACAGGCAAGCCAACCGTTAGGTTGTGATAACGAGTTTCGTGGTTTAACACGAGATTAAACAGCGTGAGTAACACGACATAAGCCGTTGTATTGTGTGCATGGGCAAAGTCTTTTATCGCTTGGCTGAAAGGCTGGGAGAGTTCCACAGCGTAGCCTTGTGGTGACGGGCAATCCGCTCTTGGGTACAACGAACTGTCCGCACCTTTTGTCAGGTAACGATTCAATGTCGACAACCAAAATTGCATCTCGCCCTCTTGATCCACCATCGCACCGCGATGCTGTTTCAAGCTCAAATGGTGGCGGTGATGCTGCGCAAAACCATAATCTCCTGCTATATAAGCGCGGTAAGCCTGAACAAATTGCTCAAAGAATATGCCAATGGAATCATGGTCAAACACAGCGTGGTGGACACGTACAACGACCACATGTTCATCGTCATTTTTGCTCAATAATGCCAGGCGAATCGGTGGTTCTCTGTCAATATCGATGTCCGGCATGTCTGCCATATCCAGCAAATCACAATGCGACATTTCACTGAGTTTGCCCGACACATGCTCAACCTTGCGGTGCGGAATCTCTACTTTTCCCGCACCATAGCCACCTTCTTTAGCGGTAAAGTTATCGAGATCGAATTGAGTAGTCAGGATTGGGTTACTGGCCAGCACCCGATTGAGGCACCATTCCACGCTCTCCGAACTTGCCTTCCCTTCAAGGTAAATACAAAACGCAGGCTGGTAGGCTTTCGGGTTAGCGCTGGTTTGTTCTAACGTAAGGAAGTAAGCCTGTTGCGATGTGAGCGGTTCAAATTGCGCTTCTTGATTCTTCTCATTTGGAGCGGATGTCGCGTCATCCAAGTCATCCGTCAGGTAATAAGGTACGACCGCAGCCAATTTACGCGGCGTCGCATTGCTGAAAAAGAGCTTGAAATCTATCTCGCTGTAGAGGCGGCGTCGAATCAGGGTTCTGGCACGCATCGCCTGCAAGGAGTTCCCGCCTAAATCAAAGAAGTCATCATCAACCCCTAGGCCACTAAAACCGAGCACTTCTTGCCAGATGTCTACGAGGTCCCGTTCAAGGTCATTAACGGGTACGCTGCAATCATAATTCAGTTCTGGTCTTACTGGCGCTGGCTCGGGCAGACGAGCACTATCGAGTTTTCCATTCGGTAGTTTCGGAAAGCTTTCAAGGTAAACGAATTGAGCGGGCATCATCGCACTCGGGCAGCGCTCGCTAAGGAAAGCACGTAGATCCCAAGCACTTGGTTTTTTGTCCGTCAGCAAGTAAGCCACCAGCCCACCATTGACCATTTTCACCGCAGCGTCGGCTACTTCACCATGCTGACGAAGATTGGCTTCTATTTCGCCCAACTCAACTCGCACTCCATGAATTTTCACCTGACGATCTTTGCGGCCAAGGCACACCATGTCTCCGTTTGCGTTGAACTGACCTAAATCTCCGGTGCGATGGGCGCTATGGCCGCGATGAGAGAAGAAACGCTCTGCGCTCAATTCAGGTCGGTGGCTGTATCCACGAGCCACACCCGGGCCACAGATACAGATTTCGCCCACATTGCCGCCTGTCACTAATGCGCCCTTTTCATCGAGTAGAAACAACTCACTTCCCGCCAACGCTTTGCCTATAGTCACAGGCTGGTCTTTCTCTAACTCAGTAAACGCACAGTTTGCTACGGTTTCAGTAGGGCCATATAGGTTAAACAAACGCACATTCTCGACGCTGTCGAACGTACGTTGCTTAATGTCTTCACCGACAGGCTCTCCGGAGAGAAAAACGGTGTCAGGCAGTGACAGCTCACTATCGACTGAGCAGCGGTAATTGAGTAATTCATTCCATATTGTAGGAACACAGTAGATCGCCGTGTTGGTTTGGTTCTGGTACCAATCAAAGAGTCGTTGCGGGTTATTCAAAGTACCTTCAGGAAGAATATGAAGGGTGTCACCACGTAGCAAAGGAGCAAACAATTGAGTCACCGCAGCCGCAAAGCTTAGAGAGGAGGTGAGCGGAAGAGTTGCCTGAGTTTCAGGCCATAAATCGTGATTAAACCAATCGAGATAATACGCCATGCTGCCATGTTCAACTTCCACCCCTTTTGGTACACCCGTCGAGCCTGATGTGTAAAGGGTATAAGCCAAGTCACAATGGCTTACCTTCGGCAGTGACTCACAGTGTAGAGAGCCCGCTAGATCAAGCGCTGCGACATTCAGTTTCTCTGTCTCGCACTCAGCCATGCTCGGTTTTTTGCTCAGTAGCCCATCGGTGATAATGAGGAATGCACCGGAATCATCCAAAATTTGTTGAATGCGTTTTGTCGGCTGAAACGAAGAGAGAGGCACATAACTGAACCCAGCTTTCATTACCCCCAGAATTACCACAGGCAACATCAGGCTAGGTTCGAGGTACACCGCCACTTTACCTTTATCGCCATCAGGATATTGATTGACTAAGTAGCTTGCTAGTTGGCTTGATTGCAACTCAAGCTCAGAATAGGTCAGCAATTTATCTTTGTAGGTAACCGCTATTGCCTCAGGGGAAATCGACGATTGCATTGAAATAGTTTCAAATACAGGATTGTTATTTTTCACAATATTTACCTCGCTGGTTAAGGTATTCCTGAAGTCGAGCGAGAATATTTTCTTGCTGACCGTTTGCTACAAATAAAAGTTAGACGTGAAAACTTAGGATTTAATTAAGGAAACAAATTGGTTTTAATCACCAAGGTTTCAGGGGTATTGCAACGGAGGATATAAATTATAAATAACAGTAACTTAAGATAAAAAAATCTCTTTTATAGTCAATTCAATCAGTTATAAAATGACTTTAAATTGACCATAAACACACATAGCGAACACTTTGCAATTAAATTTATCTATCTTAATTCATTATAAAAATTATCATCACAATATAATGAAAGATTCTACTTTTAGATAACCAAATCAGCGGTAATATACTCAACTCATGCAATCTTAATTAAATATTAAGTTTTCTCGACTAGCTTGCTAATTAAGCAATGAACAATAGTTTAATGAGGTTGTTTTATGAGTAATGTAGAATCCACTAAAAAGATATCTGAAATCATGATGCTGCCTCTGGCAGCCAAAGCACTCAATGTGGCGGCAGAACTGGGGCTTGCAGACTTGTTAAAAGAAGGCGCGCTCGACATCGACGCACTCGCTTTGGCTTGCAATGCAGACAAGACGGTTCTGCTAAGTATGCTGAAGGTCGTTGAACTATTTGGATTCTTTCACATCGAGTGTGATCGAATGATCAGCAATAATACGCACTCCATGTTGCTCCTTTCCGACCACCCTCAATCTATGCGACATTTCTGCCGACTGTTTGGCGAAGAGTATTATCGCGGCTATGAAGGGCTACTCCATACCTGTAAGACCGGAGACTCCGGATTCAAACACATCTCTGATCAGACGCTTTATCAGTATTTGGAATCGACTCCTTCTCGTTCCTCCGTGTATGATCTCGCTATGCGTGACTTTTCAAGACCGGTCGGTGCAGAGCTCGCCAGAGTCTTCCCTGATATGTTCAGCTTTGCTGGTAGCTTGATTGATATTGGCGGTGGAAGCGGCGTGATTACCGCAGAATTACTCCATCGCTACGAACATTTGTCTGGGTGTATCTTTGACCGAGAAGAGGTATGCGAGCAAAGTTGGCAGTACCTGCCTAGTGATATTCACGACAGAGTCGAGGTTTGCTGCGGTGATTTCTTTGATTCTATCCCCTCTGGCTACGATATTTATCTGTTGAAAAATGTCCTGCACAACTGGAATGCCCTGTCTTGTAAAAAAATACTCGACACTATTGCTCGGTCATTAGAAGACAATCGTCTGCTGGTGATTGAACCTCTGGTTGAAAACGGGGAGCGCTCTCCACGACTGCTGTTCAACGCGCTGTTCCAATCGGTTATCTGTGAGGACGGAACCCATCAACGCAGCTTAACCGATATGGAAGAGTTGCTCGCCAAATCAAACCTACGCGTCGCCCGCAGCGCAAAACTCGCCACGGGACACACTGTAATGGAAGTGATGAAAGGCTAACCGGATATTCAGTGAAACGGGCTGCGATACTACTGGCATCAGTGTTGCAGTCCATGTAGATTAACTTTAAGTAGCACAGACCTTTCACCAACATTACGAAAGTCTACCAAAGAATTTACCAACTTTTCTTACCCCACCTGTATGCGCTGGGTATCCCTCAGAGCGCATTACAGCGACAGTAAATTTCAAAGCAACCAGCCCCAACTGATTCCTATACACACTCTACTTCTATGCTCGCCTTATTATTCACAGTGCAAATTGGTAATCAACAAAATGCATATTAACTCATCACGTGTCACGAAATTGCTGAAAAGTTAATTATCAATAAAAAGACCACAAAGATCATATAACTAATTGAAAGTGTTGATTTTGAGATCTAGAACATTAGCTCTATCTATGAATTACATGTATCTCATTGTTATTATTTGATATGCATTCATTTTTATAAAAAATGTTAATTTTAACATTTTTATAACTTAATCTTTTGTGAAGAATGGAAAGGATTGTTTAACAAGGAGTCACACATGCAAGTAAGCATAACAACAAAAAAATCCATTCTCGCGACTGTTATCAGTACCACCATGCTATCAGGGTGTTTCTGGGACGATCCACGTGAGGTGGCAAAATACGTCAGTGAAAACATCGATAGAGATGAAGTCGTCAGCCACCTAGTAACGCTAGAAGGTTTGGCTTCTGCCACTACAGATGGCAATTCCATTACTCGTGCAGCTGGCACCAAGGGTTACGCCAACTCGGTTGAGTTCATTGTCGAAACAATGAAAGAACATGGTTACATCGTTACTACACAAGAGTTTGACTTCCGTGCTTGGGAAGAGCTAGCTGGTACGAAAGCCAACGTCGATGGCAAAGATCTTATCAGTGTACGTGAAGCCAGTGACGGCGTTGAAGCAGACTTTGCTGTCATGTCTTACTCAGGTAATTCCAATGGCCAGATTAGTGGCGAGCTCGCGTTCGTGACACCAGACTTCCGCTTTGATGCACCCGATTACGACAGTACTGATGGCTGTGAAGCATCCGACTTCACAGGCAAAGACGTCACAGGCAAGATTGCCGTTATCCAACGAGGTGGTTGTGCGTTTGACGCCAAAGTTGTAAACGCACAGAATGCTGGGGCGAAAGCGGTTATCGTCTTCAACCAAGGCAACGATGAAGGCAGAAAGTCTGTCGTTAGCGGCACGCTAGGCAGTGACACGAAAGCGACCATCGCCGCTTTGGGCGCGCGCTTCGATCTTGGTCAAGAGTGGTACAACAAAGCACAATCTGAAACGGTATTGGCCAACCTTACGGTCAATGTGAAAGACGAAGATGTCGTAACGCAAAACATTCTTGCTGAAACCCCTCGCGGTAACGACGATCAAGTCGTCATGCTTGGTGCTCACCTTGACTCTGTTCCAGAAGGTCCAGGTATCAATGATAACGGCACAGGTACAGCAGGCCTACTTGAATATGCGGTGACCCTATCTGAGCTTGAAGTACCTGTGAAGAACAAAGTTCGCTTCGCATGGTGGGCGGCTGAAGAAGCAGGTCTAGTCGGATCTGAGTACTACACCAATGACTTGTTCCAACCAATCTACAATGATGCACAAGCTCAAATTCTTGAAGAACTAGGTTTGAAAGATCCAAGTGAGCTAACGCCTGAGCAAGTAGAACTGGTCGAAGCCCGTTACACTGAGCTCAATAAAGTGAAGTTGTACCTGAACTTCGACATGATCGGTTCACCTAACTACATCTATGGTGTGATGGACGGTGACTTGTCCGATACTAAAGACAGCCCAGATAATGCTTACACTGGCGATTTCAAACCTCCATACGGCACATCTGACATCGAATCTATCTTCCAAGAGTTCTTTACTGATAAAGAAGAAGCAACCATTCCTCAAGCTCTATCGAAACGCTCTGACTACGCAGGTTTTGCTGATTGGGGTGTTGCATTTGGTGGCCTGTTCACTGGTGCTGAGAAAGTGAAAACCGCTGAAGAAGTTGAGAAATTCGGCGGTGACATCGATGTGTCTTATGATAAGTGTTACCATCAGGCGTGTGATGACGTGAACAACGTTAACCAGAACGCGCTTTATACCAATACTCAGTCACTTGCTTACGTAACAACTTACTACGCAATGAGCAAACAGTTGTTCCCAGAGCAGCCAGCAGAGCCAGAAGTGAAAGCGCAACGTGCCTTCTCTACTGCTGAAGCGCCAAAAGAGAAACTACGCATTGGCGAAAGACTCAAAGCAGCAGACAGCGTCTCTGATCACGATCACTTCCACGGTGACTTTGATCAAGACCTGAAATAATCACCTTCCGTGATACAAGCGCCGTGCCTCGCACGGCGTTTTCGTTCTATCTCACGTTTTCATCACTGAGCCGCTTTCTACGCCCCACACTCTCGCCAAAAGGAGGAGTCAAACCCCATCAACTTCCACTAGCCTTAAATCAACCTCAATAAGAATGGTTAGATTGTTGAATGAAGAAGTACAATATTTATCAGGTCTTTACTCGTCTTTTTGGCAACACGAATACCACCAATCATCCATGGGGCAATATAGATACCAATGGGGTTGGCAAGTTCAGTCACTTTACTGAAAAGGCTTTAAATGAAATTCGTGATTTGGGCATCACACACATCTGGTTTACTGGCGTACCACACCATGCCCTAGTCAATGATTACACGCATGTAGGAATCGATAATGACCACCCTTCGGTTGTCAAAGGTCGTGCAGGCTCTCCTTACGCGGTAAAGGACTACTACTCGGTCAACCCAGATCTAGCTGATAACCCCAGTCGACGAAACCAGGAATTCGAAGATTTAATCAGTCGCACCCACCATGCTGGCCTCAAAGTCATCATCGACATTGTGCCTAATCATGTAGCTCGTGTTTATAAAGGATTAAACAATCCTTCGGGCGTGGAAGATTTTGGGGCTCACGATGACACCAATGTCTGCTATCACAAAGACAACAACTTCTACTACATTCCAGATACTCCTTTTGAACTGCCAAGCGAATTATCGCCTGAAAATATCCTTGGAGGTGAGGGACATCCTCATTTAAAAACGCCTTATCAGGAGTTTCCGGCAAAATGGACAGGCAACGGCTCAAGGAAAGCTCAACCGTCCATTGATGATTGGTACGAAACAGTAAAAATCAATTATGGTGTTAGCCCTGACGGCAGCAAAGACTTTCCTATATTACCGGAAGAATACCGTTTCAAACCTCACTCAGAGCACCATCAATTCTGGCAGGATAAATCCGTTCCTGATTCATGGCAAAAGATTCGGGATATCGCACTTTACTGGCTTGAAAAAGGCGTCGATGGCTTTCGTTACGACATGGCCGAAATGGTGCCTGTCGAGTTTTGGAGCTATCTCAACTGTTCGATAAAAATGGCTAACCAAGATGCCTTTCTGATGGCTGAGGTCTATCAGCCAGAACTTTATCGCGACTATATCCAGCTCGGAAAAATGGATTACCTCTACGACAAGGTTGATCTCTATGACCAGTTGAAATCAATTATACAAGGTCACGGTTCTACGCGAGAGATTGGCCGCATTGAGTATCAGCTACGCGATATTGAGCACCATATGCTGCACTTTCTCGACAACCATGATGAACAGAGACTTGCTTCGCCTGAATTTTCGGGGTGTGCTCAAAAAGGCAAACCCGCCATGTTAGTGTCTACTTGCCTATCAAGTTCCCCTAGCATGATCTATTTTGGTCAGGAAGTCGGTGAACCTGGGGCGGAGCTTGGCGGATTTGGCACACCCAGCCGCACGTCGATATTCGACTATGTGGGCGTCCCTCACCATCAACGTTGGATTAACCATGGTGCTTTTGACGGAGGCCAACTGAGTAAGGAAGAAAAAGCGCTAAGACTCTTCTACCAAAAGCTGCTTAACCTAACATTAAAAAGCTCTGCGCTATTGGGAGACTATCATGACCTTTACGCAGCGAACTTTGACAATTTCGGCGAAATGCAAGATCAGTTGTTCGCTTTCGCCAGATCCAGTGAACAACAAAAGCTGATTGTTGTTGCCAATTTCAGCGCGCAACAAGGTAAACAAGTCGAACTGATTATCCCTTACTCGCTCATTACTGAGTGGCAGCTGCTTCCCGGACAATATCGTTGGATAGATAGGATCAGTGACTCGGAGTACACCCTGAATGTGACTCAAACCTCCGCTTCTATTTCTATGTTGCTTTCCCCACTGGCAAGCCTGCTTCTAGAGCTTGAAGCCCCTGATTCGGAACAAAAAGGTGGTGAGCAGTAACAACGAAATCTCGATTCAGCTTGAGCCCGTCTCTTCAATTCTTATCGAAAGCGAACGCTAATACACGTCTTATAGAACTCGATTGCCCAGATATGTCTGGGCAATACTATTTCGTTTCAAATTTAATCTTTCTAATAATCAATCTTTTACCTTTCACATTTGCTATTTTTAATTTAAATTGCAAAAACAACATTTGCAATTGCAACTGTTGTTTTGTAAATTTAAATCATCGCATACAGATAAAGCAAAGGTAATTAAGATGAAAAACTGGATTCGAACAATACATAAATCAGCCGCCTTAAGTGGCTTTATGATGATTCTAAGCTTCTTTACTAGCACGCTTTATGTGGAACTGTTTGGCAGTTTTGCTCAGATCGCAAGCGTTAAGACATACATCTTCTACGCCATATGGTTTTTGATTCCAACCATGGCATTGACGGGTATTACGGGGGCGAAAATGGCACCAAAGGTCACAAGAGGGCCGATTGCAGCAAAGAAAAAGCGCATGCCCTTTATCGCGTTGAATGGTTTGCTGGTTCTGACGCCGGCAGCCATCTTTCTTCACTATCTTGCAAGCGCAGAGCAGTTTACCAACACGTTTTACATCATTCAGATTATTGAATTAATTGCGGGCTTCACCAACTTGATACTAATGAGCATGAGTATCCGAGACGTTATGCAGCAGAAAAAGCCCGCGCAATTAGCCTAAGCCATTAAACGATGGATCTGCTCAATGGTATCTTGGGCAGATTCATAATCAACGGGCAGCTCGACCACACCATTGGCCGTCTCTACAAACAAGGATGGGAAACTATTCCCACCGATAGAACGAGCGAAACCCAGTTCCTCCATAAATTGTTGGTTTAGAGCTTCAGACTGAAAATCTTGCAAGAACTGCGCTTCATCAAGACCAATCTCCGCAGCTATCGCAATCAATACTTCACTGTCACTCGGGTTTCGCGCTTGAAGGTAATAAGCATGCTGAATGGCGCGTAGCATCTCTTTCTCCGCTCCCTGCTTGCGTGCCGCTAACACTGCTCGACAAGAAGGATAAGTTGAACGCTTAGGGGTGTTTTTCGTCCAGAAGTCATAGTTGAACTCAGTGCCCAGATAGTTTTCGATCTTTTTCCAATACGAGGCAATTTGTTCACGCATGGCGATGGGCATAGGCTCCATAGAGTCTGGTGCCAATCCACCCACCACATACTGCACTGTCACCTCATCAGCTAACGCAGTCTGGATCTTTTCCCAAGTGGGCTTGTAACCCCAACACCAAGAACACATAGGGTCGTAAACGTAGTAGAGTTTGGCTGCTTGCATGAGTTCATCCTTATAATGAGTAGCGAATCAGGGTCTACATCACCAATTCGTCTATTTCCTTTAACCCCATAGAGGTAATTGTCACCTCTACTTGATCGAGATCATTTTAACAAAGTCATTACATCATTTATGTTGACATAATGTTACAGAGATTAACAAGAGGGATGCCCATGGAACTGAAAAAAGACCCAAGATGTTACACTGACGTGTGTGTAGATGGTAAATGGTTTCACCATGATCACTGTACCAGTAAAGCGTATATGCTCAAGGGCGGTGCGGATGTGAGTGTGGAATTTAACAAAATACCTGAAACAGAAGACGAACTTATTGAGCTGTTAGTTCAGAGTGCCTAAACAACAAGCGCTTAGCAA
>NZ_JXXU01000031.1 GCF_000967495.1 Vibrio neptunius
TTGTTGGTGCCGGTGCCGGGTTATTAATGTCGTTTAAAATGGCTGGAGTGGTCAATAGACCTAGGCAGCGAGTATTGCCATTTCACTCTCTGCTTAACTATCAATTCTACATTGCAGGCATCCAATATAAAAACAACCTTGTTCAATGGCATATGTTCCCAATGATCAAAATGGATTACGGTGATGATGAGAAAGCAAGAGACCTTTACAACCTTAAACAAAACTTTTACTTCTTAAGTTATGCCGCTTCGCATGAAGAGCAAGCTCAAATAGTAAAACTCCTAGCCTCCTTTATTAACATTGTCGAGGAAGAGTAAATAGTCACAGGCTCCCTAAACAGGGATCCTGTGTGCGTACTGGGGTTCAGCGATTGTTGGTGAATCAAAAGCTGAGTAGAACATACCCCTGAACCCAACGTATCAACTACCAATGGAGGGGCCTCACTGATGTATGTGTCTGTCGACTCGTTACCGGAGCTAACCC
>NZ_JXXU01000032.1 GCF_000967495.1 Vibrio neptunius
TTGTTGGTGCCGGTGCCGGGCTATTAATGTCGTTTAAAATGGCTGGAGTGGTCAATAGACCTAGGCAGCGAGTATTGCCATTTAACTCTATGCTTAATTACGAATTTTTTATTGCACCTGCCATAAAATATAAACATGGCCTTGTTCAGTGGCATATGTCTCCAATGATCGAAATGGATGATACTGATAGTTATGATGACGGTGAAGAAGACCCTTATCACACTCAACGAAACTTCTACTTCTTAAGTTATGCCGCTTCGCATGAAGAGCAAGCTCAAATAGTAAAACTCCTAGCCTCCTTTATTACCATTGTCGAGGAAGAGTAAATTTTTACAGGCTCCCTAAACAGGGAGCCTTTATGTGTACTGGGGTTCAGCGATTTTTGGTGAATCAAAAACTGAGTAGAACATCCCCCTAAACCCAACGTATCAAGTACCAATGGAGGGGCCTCACTGATGTATGTGTCTGTCGACTCGTTACCGGAGCTAACCCCAGAGTATCAGCAAGCCCAGCAGCAAGCGGTACAAGAGGCCAAGGTGGTCTATCAATTTGAACT
>NZ_JXXU01000033.1 GCF_000967495.1 Vibrio neptunius
GTTTTCCCCCATAATCTGTGCTGCCTCCAGCCCCTTGAACTTACACGTACTGAAATCACCACACCAGAGCAGGTATGGTTGTGTTTTATTGTTAGCCAGTCACAAAACCGCTCACTGGCAATCAATATCGAGGTGATCAAGGCCAATTCCATTTTGTTGGCTTCGATGTCTCACTGAGTAAGAATTTGCCAGATGCCTTGAAGTTTGAAGAGAAGGAAACGCTTGTTGGATAAAAATCACTCTGATAGAGTGAAGATAAGAACACAAAAACAGTACAACCAATGGCCTATACTTTTGTAACAAATATCATGATGAACATGCCTTCTCAGCGAATGCTGGGAGGGATGGGCTGCGTGTTCTAAATTAACTATTCACTGCATCACCATTCCTGAACATATTGTTGGAAAGGTGGTGCAACTAAGCCGAAATCGAGATCTCTTTCCGACTATTGTAATGGAATCAAAGGAGATTATACGATGAGCTTAAAGCAATCAATTGCCACTAAACCCTCACTATTACCTAAGCAATGTTTTATCACTACTCCTATTTTTTATGCCAATGGCGAGCCACATTTAGGGCATGCGTACTCCGGCATTATCGCTGACATATTTCACCGATTTTCTTTGCTCTTGGGATCGGAAAGTAGGCTAATCACGGGAACTGATGAACATGGGCAGAAAATTGCGCAGACTGCTTTATCCCGACAGCAATCGACACAAGAATTTGTAGACGCAACCTCGAAGACTTTTCAGGCCTTATGGCCGCAGTTGGCAATAGAACCCAATGTGTTTATCCGTACAACAGCAGAAGACCACCAAGCACATATTCAGGATATATGGACAACCTTAGAAAGCCAGAACGATATTTACCTTGGGCAATATTCGGGTGAGTATTGCGTAGCATGTGAACAATATTATCCACCACGAGAGCTCGTCGATAATCGCCTCTGTCCAGTACACAAACAACCCGTCGTTCAGGTCGAAGAACAAACTTATTTATTTCGCTTAGAAAAGTACCGCATAGCTTTATTAGAGTACTATCAAACACATCCAAACGTGATTGCGCCGCAACACTTTCAGAACACAATCATAGAGCAATTGAAGTCAGCGCCGCTGGCTGATTTATCAATTTCTCGAATCAACAACAAGTGGGGTATTCAGGTTCCAAGCCATCATCAGCATACTGTATACGTTTGGATTGATGCCTTATTTAGTTACATTACCGCTATACAACGTACAGGTGCGCAAAAGGCTGACATAGCCAATACTCAACACATTCTTGGTAAGGACATTCTGCTTTTCCATGCAGTGTACTGGCCCGCTTTTCTATTGGCTTTAAATCTCCCTCTACCGAAAAAGCTCATTGTGCATGGGTGGTGGACCATTGACGGTGAAAAGATTTCTAAGTCCAACCCTGAGACCACAGTCAACCCTAGTGTCTTTGCAAAGCAGCTAACCACTGATGGACTGCGTTATGCTCTGGTACGTCAAAAACCGCTTTATCGAGATGGTAACGTCGTCTTGGACGAATTCGCCGAGCTCATCAACGCAGATTTACTCAACACTCTGGCTAATTTGGTAAAACGGAATCACACTTTAATTGCTAAAGTTTTCGCTGGAAAAATAACTCTCGAAGAGGTCGGTCAACTGGACCTAGAGTGTGCGACATTCGTAGACCAGTTAACGCCATGCCTAAATGACATAGTTAATGCTTATCAAGACGGCGATCTCCACCAAGTAACCAAAGTTATGCTAGCGCTACTAGCGGAGTTGAACGGTTTTTTCCACCATCGTGCCCCTTGGCTTGTCGGCAAAGGGCAACCAGCGCATAAATCGAAGCAGACTTGTTTAGTGGTAACCAACTTTATACGCGAGTTAGCATGGTTATCGTCACCTATAATCCCCAAACTGAGCCAACGAATTATCGCTGAGTTGGGTGAGCAGCCATGCTCGGTATTGAGGCAGGGGAGGTTGGTTTTTGAAGGAGTAGCCGTTAAATCTGCGAATAGCCACTGGCAGCGAGTTGAGATTGCTTAATTATTTATTAATTGCCCGATAACAAAGGGCAATTCTTTTATAGTTCAATAAATAGCTCGGAGTCTTGCTTAATAAAAATGCCATAAATTTATATAATCGACAGCCATAAAGATGATTAATAATATAAATTTTTTTTCGTTTTTTTTTATTTGAATGTGCATTAAACACAATCCGATAAATTTAAATATTATTTATCGGATTAAATTTAAGTTTCAATTGGAATACATGTTTCGGTTAAGTACCATGCAGATTAAGAGGTTGTCTTGGCTTAGATAAAGTTGTTGGAACAAAATGCCAGTCTATTCAAACACAATGCCTATCAGATTAGTTACTCTGCTTAGTGTGTGAAGAATATCGAATAGATATAATAAACGTTTAAATTTGTAACAAATATTTAGAGCGGGAATAAACAGTGGAAGAGAGACGTCAGTTATTACGTAAAGGATTGAAAGCAGCCATATTTGGTATACCGCTGCTAGCAATAGGCTTAACAATTAATAGTTCAGTTCTGATGACCGATGCTGGTTATAGTTATGTGCATCAGAACAACCTCACTGGTGAGTTGGATGTGTTCACTGAGCCTGGTATTCATTTTCGGATGCCGTTTCTATCCAAAATCACCAGATACGACCAATTGGTCACGGTGTCATTTGGTAACAACAAAGGCGAAGACTTTTATCAACGTCTTGATTCGGTTCAGGTTCGCTTCGCTGATACCTATATCGGTGAGATACCCGTTACCTTCCGTTTTAAGCTCAGCAATGATCCTGAATCTGTCAAAAAAATGCACCGAGAGTTTCGCAACAATAACAATCTGATTGATGCACTGTTGGTAAAAAATGCGCGTAACGTGACTGTGATTACGGCCACTCAATATACGGGTGAAGAGTTTTTCCAAGGCGGTTTAAACCAGTTCAAATCTAAATTGGGTGACCAGCTACGTGAAGGTATTTACTTGACTGAACGTCGCCAGGTAGAAGTAGAACAGTTAGATCTTGCTCCTGTTGGCATCGATCAATCAAACGCGAACCAACTGCAACGGACTAACCAACTGGTTTGGAAGACGGTGCCTGTCTCCGATGATACAGGTCGCCCAATCCGTCAGGATAACCCATTGCAACAATATGGTATCCAAGTGACGCAGGTGACTATCGGTGATCCGCAGCCTGAAAAGCAACTTGATCAACTACTGGCAGACAAAAAGCGCTTAGTTGCCGATCGCATCCGTGCTATTCAGGAGCAAGAAACCTCGAAGGCGCAAGCAGAGACCGAGCAGTTGCGTAAAGAGATCCAGCGTACTCGTGAAGTCCAAGATGCTCAGCGTCGTAAAGAGCTTGCGATCATCGCACAGCAAAAAGAGGTTGAAGTGGCGAGGCAGATTGCAGAGCGTGAAATTGTTGAAGTAGAGAAAACCAAGCGACTCGCTGAGGTAGAAAAAGAGAAGGAGCTAGCAATAGCAGAAGCTAACCTAGCGATTCAAAAAGCCAATGCGTTGTCTGCAGAATTTGAAGCGAAAGCCATTCGTGAAAAAGGTCGTGCAGAAGCGGACGTGCTAAAAGCAAAATACTCAGCACTGGGTGCAAACCGAGAAGTCTACTTAGCAGAGTTGAACCGCGATGTGGCCAATTCTCTGTACAAGAATTTGCAAAACTTCCAAGTGCAGATGCCACAAAACTACATCGGCGGTGGTGCAGAAGCTGGCCTGAAAACCAACCTTGATGTGATTACGGGATTTGGTGCTCTTGGCTTAATGGAACAAACCAAAAAAGTCGCTCAACAATAAGGCGGTATGGGCTTAACGCTCTGAATGCCGTTTCAAAACAATCGAAAGGCTGATACTTGGTATCAGCCTTTTTTAGCTCACAAGTTTTTCTTTAACCATTTAATCGTATGATCACGCATATGGTTAGAAAAGTAATGCGATTCATCAGCTAATTTGAACTCAATTTCAGTATTATTGTTAGCGTACCTAGTTTTCAATTTTTCATAAAAATTCTGAGCGAAGTTGGCAGGAACCCAATCATCTTTCGCGCCATTTATGATTAACATAGGGCGATGTTCATTTTCTATGAGGTACAAACAAGGATCAATGTCTGCCATATACTGGATAGCTAGCTTCTCATCATCACTAAGGGGCTTTTTAACGGAATCGGTTTCTAAGGCAAATTTTTCCAAACCGACAAAATCAGGAGAACCAAGAATGGGCACTGCAACTTTAATCCGTTTGTTTTGGGTCAAAGAATAAAAGGTGGACATTGCCCCCATAGAGATCCCCACAACCGCAATCCTTGAGGGATCAATCCGACTATCTTCTTGATAGTGTTCAATGAGGGTATGGATATCATCTGAATTCTGCTTGATCACACCCACCATTCTTTTACTAAAGTCCGAATGAGCAGTCACGTTTTGAGCATTACCATCATCTCTTTCGCCGTGTTTATCTGCATCGAAACAGATAACAGAGTAACCTTGTAGGGCTAAGTTTAAAGCCAGATTAGAGCCCTCATATTTGTCGTTATTCCACCCATGACAGATGATGACCAAAGGATTATTTACCGACTCCTTTTGAGCGTAAAGAAGATATACAATCTCACCTATATGACTTTTTTCGACTAGAACATCTTGCATTAAAGTTCCTTCTATCTAGACCAGTCGTTTCTAAACATGATTAACCATCAGACTGCAGAAATTCGCTAACCGCCCTTATCTAGACCACTGGCATCAGAATGGATACCATTGCCGCAACCACGTTCTAGCTCTTGGATATTGTCTGCTCTTAACTACAATGAAAGCGATGGCATCAGTACTCTAGTTACAAATTAGCCTGACGACAATGATCTTTTTCATGGTGCGCAATGCTGCTAAAAGATCAAACTTGATCAAGCAATTTATTGAATTGTAAAGGCTATATCCATACATAAAATGTGATTTATTGCTCAAAAACACTTCATGTCATTGCGCAATCTATGTAATTTGCTATCATTTTTGAGAAAAAAGGTTTAAGTGGTCATTTTGTGCTGGTTTTTAGAGAGAAACTTAGGAAACAGTAGTGGATACAAACATATCTCAGTTACGCAAAGATTTTTACGCTCAAATAAGTGCGTTGCAAGCTTATTCTTTGCCACAAACTAAACCCACACTCTCTCTATTGACTGAGGAAGAGCTTGAAGTGCTTGAGGCACTTTGGATAGAGCTCTCCATGTGGAAGAAAAAACATAACCACTAGTCTTACTATTCGTCTATTTTCATAATCGACCTCGCGAATGCAATTCGACGAGGTTTTTTATTGTCTCAAAATTAAAATGTTATATTATAACAAAAAGGTGATCTGACCATTGATTTATAGACTATCAGTCCCCATAGTTAGTCACATAAGAGATTTCTAAAATGATAGAAATAGAAGATAGTAAGATTCAAGTGAGTAGGGATATGGCGCAAGTTAGAGCCAGAGTAGATTTTAAAGTCGGTAAAAACAGTGATATAGAAGCAGAGCTTCTCTCTTTCAAAGGACTCAAGACCGACAAAGAGCATGTAGCGGTTATTTTCAAACAAGCCGATAAGACTCAGTCCAGCCCCTTAGTTCGCTTACACTCAGAATGCCTGACAGGCGATGTGTTCCACTCTTCGCGATGTGATTGTGGTGAGCAACTAGATGAAACCATTAACAAAATGGCTCAATCCGGTGGCATTATTCTTTATTTGCGTCAGGAAGGTCGAGGCATCGGCTTGTATAACAAGATTGATGCATACAAGCTGCAAAGCGAAGGGATGAACACTTATGAAGCGAATAATCATCTTGGTTTTGGAGATGATCTGCGTGACTTCACTGAAGCGGCGCAGATGCTCAAGGCGTTAAACGTCGATAAGATTCGTTTGATTACCAACAACCCGAAAAAAATTCGTGAATTGAAAGCGCATGGTGTTGAAATTGAAGATACTGTCAATACCTCGGCACATATTAAAGACGGAAACGAAGGCTACCTGCAAGCTAAGGTATCTCACGGTAAGCACGACCTTAAGCTGTAACCTGTTGAATAATCTATTTTGATAAAAGCCTCACTTTTGTGAGGCTTTTTTGTATATCTCTTGCAAAAAAAATGTAAGTTTGTATTATTTGCGGCCATGAGTGCAAATGAGAATAATTAGCACTTATGATGCAGAATAATTATTAAGCTCAACAAGGATGCTTTTCAATGAATGTAAAATCACTTTTAGCGTGCTCGGTAGCAACTTCGTTTGCTATTGCGAGCAGCTCTGCGTTTGCTGCAAACGTGACAAAGGAGCAAGTCGTCGAGCACTACGCGGATGTAGCTCACGCTGTATTTGCTGATGCCCTAACGACAGCTAAGACACTAGACCAATCTATCGAATCTTTCCTTGCCGCTCCTTCCGCTGCGAAACTTGCTGAAGTAAAACAGGCTTGGATCGACTCTCGCGTACCATACCAACAGTCTGAAGTATTCCGTTTTGGTAACGCGATCGTTGACGATTGGGAAGGTCAGCTAAACGCTTGGCCACTTGACGAAGGGTTGATCGACTACGTTGCAGCAGACTATCAATACGAGCTTGGTAACGAAGGCGCCAGTGCAAATATCGTTGCCAACCAAAAACTGACAATTGGTGCTACTCAACTTGATGTGGCCCAACTGACGCCAGAAGCGATCGCTGATCTAAACGAAGTGGGTGGCTCTGAAGCTAACGTTGCATCAGGTTATCATGCGATTGAATTCCTACTATGGGGTCAAGACCTAAACGGCACTAACGCAGGTGCTGGTGAGCGTGCTTATACTGACTTTGTTGTCGGTAAAGGTTGTACTAATGGCAACTGTGACCGTCGTGGTGAGTACCTAAAAGCCGCTGCTGATCTACTTGTTCAAGATCTAGAGTGGATGGAGAAACAGTGGTCTTCAGATGCAAAAGGTAACTACCGTGAAGAACTTCTGAACGATTCTGCGGACAACGGCCTACGTAAAATGCTATTCGGCATGGGTTCTCTGTCGCTAGGTGAGCTTGCGGGTGAGCGTATGAAAGTCGCTCTAGAAGCCAACTCGACGGAAGATGAGCACGATTGTTTCTCTGACAACACGCACAACTCTCACTACTACAACGAGCAAGGTATCTATAACGTATACACTGGTCTGTACAAACGTGAAGACGGTACGCTTCTATCTGGTCCAAGCATCGCAGATCTCGTAGCTCAGAAAGACAAAACAGCCGCGAAGGAAATCCAAAACCAGTTTGATACAACGCGTTCTCAAGTTGGCCAACTGGTGACTTCGGCAGAGAAGAAAGGTCAGTACTTTGACCAGCTAATTGCCGCGGGTAATGCACAAGGTAACGCCCTAGTAAACGAGACAATCATGTCTCTAGTTGCTCAGACTGCGTCTATTGAACGTGCGGCGAAAATTGTTGGTATCAGCAGCCTGAACCCAGACACAGCTGACCACGAATTCTAAAAAACAATTAATTAATTTTAAGGGCTCTTAGTGAGCCCTTTTGCTGTTTCTATAACCACACTTTTAATGAGAATATTTCTTAATAAAGTGTTGGTGTTTTGCCCGAGAACTATTGGTATGAAGTCGTATAAAAAGTCCTTATTGGCCTCTGTGATGATGCTCAGTGCATCTGTTTCCGCATATGAAGTGAAATCAGGTGGAGGCACGGCAGTGAAGAAAGAAGGTGCCAACGCATTTTCTTTACCTGCGGGAAATCTTCCAATGACCAAGCGTCTGGATTTCAGTGTGGGTAACAGTTTTTTCCGCAATCCTTGGGTGCAAGCCCCTGCTTCGACGGATGCTCGTGATGGTTTGGGGCCTTTATTCAATACCAATGGTTGTCAAAATTGTCACATTAAAGATGGTCGGGGACATCCACCGGAAGAGAATGATATTCATGCGGTCTCTATGTTGGTTCGTTTGAGCATTCCTGCGATGACGCCCGAGCAGAAAAAAGCCTTCATTAAAGACGGAGTGATCCCTGAACCCACATATGGTGGTCAACTTCAAGACTTCTCACTTCAGGATCAAACTCCAGAAGGGCAGATCAGTATCACTTATTCAGACGTACCAGTGACATTTGCTGACGGAACAAAAGTCGTATTACGTAAGCCAAAGCTCAAAATTACTGATCTGGGTTATGGAGAGATGCATCCAGAGACTCAATTTTCGGCGCGCATCGCTCCACCAATGATTGGTCTGGGTTTATTAGAGAGTATTGCCGATGGAACGCTACAAGCTTGGGCGGATGAAAATGATGCCAATGGCGATGGTATTTCTGGCAAAGCCAATAAAGTATGGGATGTACAGAAGAATGATTTCGCCATTGGTCGCTTTGGCTGGAAGTCTGGGCAACCTACGCTGATGCAACAAAATGCTGCGGCTTTCAACGGTGATGTCGGCCTAACCAGCAACCTGTTCCCCAATGAGAACTGCACGTCAAAGCAATCGATTTGTGCTGAATTGCCAAACGGTGGAGCCCCAGAAGTCAGCGACAACATTCTTGAATTCGTTGAGTTCTATTCTCAGCATTTAGCCGTACCGATTCGTCGTAATATTAATGATCCGCAAGTTAAGCTCGGTCAGCGTTTATTTGCCAAAGCAGGTTGTGATAGCTGCCATAAGAGCGAAGTGAGAACTATGACAAGAGAAGGTTTACCAGCTCTGTCGAATCAGAAAATTCATCCCTACACCGATCTACTGCTTCATGATATGGGTGAGGGGTTAGCAGACAACAGGCCAGAGTATTTGGCGAATGGACGTGAGTGGCGAACTGCGCCATTATGGGGTATCGGTTATACAGAAGAAGTGAACGGCCATACCTATTTCCTTCATGATGGCCGAGCACGTAACCTGATGGAAGCGGTGTTGTGGCATGGCGGTGAAGCTGAGCCGGCGAAACAAACCGTTCTCAAGTTCAATCAAAAAGAGCGCGATGCATTGATCGCTTTCTTGAATTCATTGTAAGGAATCACGATGAAGATCTTTTCTTTATCAGCAATGGCTGCCTCGATGATGCTACTGGCGGGTTGTCAGTCAACTACCAGCCCAACGCCTATTGCCCAAAAAACCTCTCATCCTAGTCAGGGCGTTTACCAAGTAGAGTTTACAGCCGCGCATACTTTCTCAAATCAAGCTGACAAACTGGCCAACCTAATGGCCGTTTATTGTGCAGACCAAACAAAACTGCCGTCACTCAAATCGCAATGGCATCAAACCATGATGGCTTGGATGGCACTGCAAGGTCAGGAAAGAGGGCCTGAAAAAGCCCTTGAGCAAAGCTGGAATATACAGTTCTGGCCAGACAAGAAAAACACCACGGGTCGCAAAATGGCCGCTCTTACCGGCCAAGATCAAGCTTGGACGCAAGAGCAGATTTCGCAGCAGAGCGTAACGGTCCAAGGCCTAGGCTCGGTGGAATGGCTGTTGTATGATCAAGCCTCTTCTTTGAGCTCATCACACACTGCCTGCCAAACTGGTATTGCGATCACTGAAAACATTGCCCTCAATGCTCAGAGCATTGCCACGGCATGGCAGACGAACCCTTGGGTTGAACTGGACGAAAAAGCATGGACGTCTGAATACATTTCTCTGCTGTCGAATCAACTTGAATACAGTATGAAAAAACTCAGCCGTCCTTTGGCTAACTTTGGTAAACCAAGACCATATTTTGCCGAGTCTTGGCGCTCAGAAACGTCAATGCTTAACCTCAAAGCCAACATTGTAGGGATGCAGGCCTTGTACCTAGCAGAAGGCGATGGGCTGGATGCATTGCTGCGCAAGCGCGGGAAAGTGCAGCTCGCTGACAGCATCACCCAACAGTTTGATAGCGCCTTAGTCACATGGCCAACCGATGAAAGCTTGTTTGATATGTTGCAGACAAAGGAGGGGTATCGTAAAGCCTACGCTCAATATAATAAGTTGGAGCAGTTGAAGTACCTTATCCACGAAGAAGTGGCGATTGAGCTTGGTGTTGTAATAGGGTTTAACGCAACTGATGGTGACTGATAACACAAGAAGAAATCTCCTCAAAGCAGCACTGTTTGGCGCTGCTGCGCCTTTGCTACCTTTTGGTTGTGCAAGCACGTCAGAGAGAGTGGACCAGCCATCACTGATAGGTTGTTCTTTATATGGCCGAGACAAATACTCGGTTGTGGTCGCGGATGAGCTTGGTTATCCGATAAGGCAGGTACCTCTTCCGGCAAGGGGGCACGGCGTTGCGACAAACTCGCAACTCAACCATGCGGTGGCGTTTGCTCGTCGGCCTGGTACGTTTTTCGTGGTATTTGACTACCTGACTGGTGAAGTGATCAAATCTTCTGCTGCCAGTTCAAATCGTCATTATTACGGTCATGGCGTGTACTCAAACGACGGAAAATGGCTGTACGCAACGGAGGGAGAACGTGGCACCAGTCGAGGCATTATTGGCGTTTATGATGTACTGGCTGGATATGACAAGGTCGCAGAATTTACTCACTTTGGCCTTGGCCCTCATGAAGTGATTGCTATGCCCGATGGTTCACTGGCCATTGGTGTTGGCGGTGTGCATACCAATGGCAGACAACCGCTCAATATAGCGACCATGAAACCTAGCCTGAGCTATTTGGACTCCAACGGTGAGCTAACGGAACAGGTGTCTTTACCCGATCACCATTTGAGTATTCGACATCTCGCGCATGACGGCGACAAAACCGTGCTATGTGGTCAGCAGTATCGTGGTGAGCCGGACGAATACCCCTCTCTTTTAGCCATGCATACCCAAGGTGGTCAAATGATCCCACTAGAAGCGGAGCCGGAACAGTGGGCAAGATTCAATCATTACATTGCGAGTATAGCGGCAACTGAAGAGTGGATCTTAGCGACATCACCTCGCGGAAACTGCTACGGAATCTGGTCTAAACAAACCGGAAAAATGGTCGAATTGGCTTCTTTGCCAGACGCTTCTGGTGTCGTTGTGCAAAACGGTTTTTTCCGAGTGAGCTCGGGGGCTGGCGGCGTGATCACTCAATATTCACCACAAGAGAAGAAAAAAAATCAGTCGGGAATTCAATGGGATAACCACTGGTCTATGATTTCTTAGCCTACTGCATTGTAAAGCTTGGGAAAATTAATATTCTCATCAACATTTCATCCTAGCCTCTTATTTCTCTGCCATACTTTGATCTCAGGCGACTAGAGTGGAGAGTAAGATGGCTAGACTTAACCCCCTTCTATTACTGCTGATCATGATTCCTCTACCGACTTGGGCCAGTAGCTACTTTGAGCGTATTGGTTGGTTGGAGACAGGTAGTCACGTCCTTCGAGTGCTGCAATACCCTCAAGATGTTGAACAAATTTATCAGCGCAATAACAATCAGTTGATCTGGTTTGATCTTCAACAAAGTTCTCGTCTTGAATTCCAACTCGAAATCATCACTAGTGCGGGATTCAGCCCACTGTTTGCTCGTCAGTTGAGGTACCTTGAGTACTATCGAAAAAGTAATCGCTGGCATGAATATGACCTTCTCGCAACGGACACTTTGCTGCTTTACATTAGCTACGCTGAGCAAGCCAGAGTGCTGGGCTACTATTGGTTTTTCGAATCCAAGCTTTACAAACCGTTACCAAGGTTGACTCAGTCAGATTTGATTGCGGTTTCCGTTGCCGTTGAGTATCAGCAGCTCAGCGAACTCATCGAAGTTTATACCCCTGACAGTGACGACTACCAGAAGCTCATTGACAGCTATTTGCATGTGGTCAAGTTTGAAGAGCTGAATCTTCCTAAATACAAACAACAAGGGTTGAGGCAAGTAGGAGATTCTCTTAAAAATAAAGAGGTATTGTTAGTCAGAATGGAAATGGTGGACGTCGACCTATCTAATGTTAGGCGAGATATTGATTGGTATGACGTGACATTGGAAGCGGGGGTCAGGCAGTTTCAGCAGCTCCATGGCTTAACGCAAGACGGGGTGATTGGCCCTGACACGATTCGGTGGTTAAACACTCCTCCAACTAAGCGGCTGTCTATCTTAGCTCTCAATGCAGAGCGGAGCCGATTGTGGCCCATTGAACATGACACCATCATAGTCGTGAATGTACCGGGTTTTGAAATGAAATACTGGTATTCAGGTCAGGAGGTGTTTGAATCTAAGGTGGTGGTTGGACGAAGAGCGAGACCCACGCCTATGATGACCATCAACTTAGACTCGCTCATTCTCAATCCGACATGGAATGTTCCATGGAAAATCATGGTTGAAGACATCATTCCCAAAGTAAAAGAGGACCCGGAGTATTTGATCAGACAGAATATTACGATTGTGCCTAAGTGGGGTTCAAAAGAGCAGATCAACCCGGAAGATATTGATTGGCCTAATATGCGGCCGAGTGCGTTTCCCTATCGGATGACGCAGCTATCAGGCGATAAAAATGCCTTGGGTTTGTACAAGTTTAACACACCAAACCGGCGTGCTATCTTCCTCCACGATACACCGAGTAAAAACTTGTTTGATGAAGCAAGTCGAGCGTTCAGTTCGGGCTGTATTCGTGTCGAACACGCCGATCAATTTGCTTCTCTTCTTCTAGAGAGTCAGGGGCTGGATATGTCGACCTTAGAACAAGAGGAGATCGCCGCAAACAAAGCGATTCCGCTCAAACAGCAAGTCCCGGTACATATCATTTATCAGACGGCATGGTCAGAAGGCGGCAAGGTCCATTACCGGGAAGATATTTACCGCTGGGATCGGTTTAGTTACGGCAAAGGGTGACTCTGAACAAAAAATAACATTTCCACACAACAATGTTTTTTATTAATAAGGTCAAGCATTAAGCAAAAATCAACGCTCAAATCCTTTGAATGAGCACGGTTTATGCATTTGCACTTCATATTAGAGTTAGGTAGTGTCCCCGTTCGACACGTTTCCATTAACGATTTTATGAAGGCTTTTTCCTGTGGATTTTTCTCGTAGAGACTTTATCAAATTAGCTGGTAGTGGTTTAGTAGTAGCCAGCTGTACCCCCTCTGTCGCGTTTGCTTCTCTTCCGGACCAACCTAGAGCATTGGCATTTAACAACCTTCACACAGGAGAGGCGTTAGAATCGTGTTACTTTGACGGTCGAGATTATGTAGCGAATGAACTGGGTCGTATCGACAATATTTGTCGCGATTTCCGCCGTAATGAAGTTCACAAGATGGACAAGTTCCTCTTCGACCAGATCTCCTTGATTCAATCTCAACTGGGGGTGGATGCAGAAGTGCAGATCATTTCAGGCTATCGTTCTCCAAAGACTAACGAAGTACTGCGTGCTAAGTCGAGTGGGGTGGCCAAGAAGAGCTACCATATGCTGGGACAGGCGATAGACTTTCGGCTCGAAGGTGTAGATCTTAAAAAGGTCCGTGATGCCGCTATTGAACTTCAAGCGGGAGGCGTCGGCTATTATCCGAGAAGTCACTTTGTTCACATTGATACCGGACCAGTTCGTCGCTGGTAGACGAGATTATGTAACACAAGGTTGTCAAAAACCTTACCAAATGTCATAGTTTCGCCAGTTTAGATATTCAGTAAGGTTTCAATATGTCTCTGAAGTACCAAGTGGTGCCCGTCACTTCTTTTTCACAAAACTGCTCTATCGTGTGGTGTGACGAAACTATGGAAGGTGTCGTGGTCGATCCAGGTGGTGATGTAAAACAACTGGCCGCTCTGATCAAAGAGCTGGGTATTAAAGTCACCAACTTGGTACTAACCCATGGCCATTTGGATCATGTTGGTGGCACGGAGTCTTTGTCTGCTGAGTTGGGTGGCATTGAAATTGTTGGGCCACACAAAGATGATAACTTCTGGCTTCAGGGTTTGGCTGGGCAGAGTCAGATGTTTGGCTTTCCACTCACTGAAGCGTTCGAGCCGCAAAAATGGTTGAATGATGGTGATACGGTAGAGTTTGGTAAGCAAGTCTTTAATGTCTACCACACCCCAGGGCATACGCCGGGTCACGTGGTGTTATTCAGTGAAGAAGCGAAACTGGCCTTTGTTGGTGACGTTTTGTTTAATGGATCGGTTGGGCGTACTGATTTTCCTAAGGGGGATTTCGACACCTTGATTCATTCAATCAAAACCAAACTTTGGCCGCTTGGAAATGATGTTCGATTTGTGCCGGGCCATGGCCCTGAATCCACTTTTGGCAGAGAGCGTGCATCCAATCCATTTGTGGCCGATGAAATGCCGCTTTACTAACCACTGAAAAGGTCGCCTCGCGCGACCTTTTCTTATGCTATCTTCCATTCCATTATTGGTGTTCTTCTTCAGGCTCTGCAGCGGCAAGATAGCGTCTTGCTAGCCCGACAAATTCTTCGGCAGAACGGTCTAGGTCATGTGCAGAAATGAAGATATCATAATCAAAGTAACTTCTCTGATAGCGCATTCTGTTGGCCAACATTGCTTGCAACCCTGAATACTGTTCGCCTTGCGTGTTGGTATAGGGTTTAGAGTCCAATACTATGTCCTCAAATTGGGTGCCTTGTTGCTTCTGCTTAGCGCCAAGATACAGCAAGGCTCTTTGACTTAGCAGGATCTCAGTGGTGATTCGTGGGCAAATGCTATCAAGATAGGGTGAATAGTGTTTGAGTTTAATGCCGATCCAAGGCAGAGGTTGCTGCCAACCTTCCTGATCGTAATGGCAAATGCCAATTTTGCTGACATTGCTCCACTTAACAACCCAGCCCCCTTTGAATAAGTGCTGTTGGAAATGAGTGGCAGTCAGGGTATAGGCGACCTTGCTCTTGAGAAACATCAGATAGCCAAAACCGAGCAATGACAAAATGGTGATTAGAGTTAACACCGCTTGCTGAAAATCAGGTGAAAACATCACGATTGAAATCAGTACAATGGATGCAATAGTCGCAATCAGTTTAGCGATCGGTGACGAGAGCCGAATCGGTTGATTAGTGAGATGTAAAGTCTGCATTTACGACTCCCTGACGATGACCTAAACCTCTGTTTATATATTCAGTAGTTATGAAAAGGATCATAATAGGTACTGATTAAATTGTAGTCTGATGACAGCATATCACGCATTTTTGCTCGATAAAGCCCCTCGTACCCTGTAAATAGCTGCAAATTTTTGGTATAAATCGCGCTTCAAATTTTCACCACTGCTCCGTATGCAGTGAAATGGAGAGAAACTCGATGAGACTTGCTCATAAGCGTAAAGTGCAGATGAAATTGCAAAAACGCGTCAAGGCAACAGTTGCAAATGTAGAAGCAACAAAGAAAGCTAAGCCTGTAGTTGAGAAAAAAGTAGCTGTAGCACCAGCAGCGGAGAAAGTTGTCACGGCTAAAGAAGTTAGCGTTGCACTGACTCCTAAGCAGCAACAAGTATTAGATATTGTTGTTGCAAATGCAGAAGGCATTAACCCGAAAGGCATCGGCCTTGCAGCAGGTCAAGAAGAAGCAAAAGCGGCTTCATGGGCCACGGGCGCGCTGAAAAAACTACTAGAAGAAAACCTAGTGGCAAAAGAGCAGTTAGCAGGCAATAAAGTTATCTACAAAGCCGTTTAATCGATCCTGTTAGCGACTTCTTTTCAACGACAGTCGATTCTGCCGTTTGAATAAATTAGAAAAACCTCGACGTTATGTCGGGGTTTTTCTCGTTTAAGGACTGAGAGGAACTTATTTACCGTCACATCTATCAATATTTAATATTTGTCACAATTATAAAATCTTTCTCCGTATCCACACGCCGCATTGTTCCCTACGTATTATTCAATAAATCGTGACGATTCAATAAACCATAACTCTATGATTAAAAGAGACTTAAAGCATTTTTACCATTTTTCCTACGTATAAATACGTATTTTTTAAATGGTGGCAGGTTTGAGTTTGTTAATTTTTATCCGTGTTCGCGCTGATTTCCAATTCGCCGTAGATAAACCACTCTGTAATGGAACAGAAAGTAATTGGAAAGTTACTGAATCTAACAAAGGACGTGAACATGAGTCTTATCAGACAATCTTTGAAACGAGTACTAAAAGGTACAGCGATGGCGGCTGCACTTGCCGTTGCTGCGACATCCGTTAGCGCGGCTGAAAAGGTATACCGCCTTAAATTGGCGGAAACTTGGGGGCCGAACTTCCCAATTTTTGGTGATGCCACCAAAAACATGGCGAAGATGGCTGAAGAAATGTCGAATGGTCGCCTGCAGATTCGTATCGATTCTGCAAACAAACATAAGGCCCCACTTGGTGTGTTTGATATGGTCAAATCCGGTCAGTACGACATGGGGCACTCCGCGTCCTACTACTGGAAAGGGAAAGTGCCGAACACACTTTACTTCACTTCAATGCCATTCGGTATGCTACCAACAGAACAATATGCATGGTTCTACTACGGTGGCGGAATGGAGCTGATGGAAAAAGTCTATTCTCCGCATAACATGATGTCGTTCCCGGGTGGTAATACTGATACACAGATGGGGGGATGGTTTCAGAAAGAGATCAACTCTGTCGAAGACTTAAAAGGTCTGAAAATGCGTATTCCTGGTTTTGCAGGTGAGATTCTGGCAGAGCTGGGTGCTAAACCAACCAATATAGCACCAGGTGAGCTTTACACTTCGCTTGAACGCCGCACTATCGATGCCCTTGAGTGGGTAGGTCCATCACTTGATCTCCGCATGGGTTTCCACAAAATCGCGCCTTACTACTACACAGGTTGGCATGAGCCAGGGACTGAGTTGCAATTCCTCGTCAATAAACGCAGCTGGGATCGCTTACCTGATGATCTAAAAGCGATTCTTCAGGTGTCAATGAAGACAGCTGCTTACGATATGTACACTCAGTCTAAACATGAAAGTGGTAAAAACTGGGCCTCAATTAAGTCTGAGTACCCGAATGTTCAGGTCAAAAATTTCCCCACTGAAGTCATGAGTGCACTGCGTGAAGCAAACGATCGTTTGCTTAAAGAACATGCCGCAAAAGACGAGATGGCGAAAGAGATCCAAGCGTCTCAAGCCGCTTACATTGAACAGGTGCGACCTTGGTCTGACATCTCTCACCGTGCTTACCTCAACAGCCAGGCACAGCAATAGTCTTAGCAACGGGTTGCCAGTTTGATGTCACTGGCAACAAAAAGCCCAAGAAAATGCTCTCACAGTGTGAAGAGCCCATAACAAAACTCCGCAGGTTTCGGCCCAGCGGAGTCATTTCAACGTTCCATGGAGTAGGGAATGAGAAATCTAATCTATATAGAGCGTATTTTTAATCGCTTCGGTGATTTCCTAGGATGGTTATCCAGTATTCTGTTTATCTTGTTGCTCGCCAACGTTGTATACGATGTGGTGATGCGCTACGTATTCAATGATGTTTCCATTGCGTTTCAGGAAATGGAGTGGCACTTGTTTTCTGCTGTATTCCTACTGGGTGTACCTTATGCCATAAAAGCAGGGGGGCACGTCAGAGTTGACCTGTTTTACGAGCGCCTGTCCCATCGAGCACAGGCGATCATAGATATCATTGGTACCTTGGTTTTTCTTTTCCCGTTTTGTTTGCTGGTGGCTTGGTATGGCATTGACTTCGCTAAAGAAAGTTTCGCCTTAGGTGAAACTTCCGGTGATCCGGGTGGCTTGCCATACCGTTGGATTATCAAGGCTATGATCCCTCTGTCATTTTTGTTGATGGCTATCAGCGGCGTTGGTTTACTGGTCCATTCACTAAACAAGATTTTTAATCCGCATTTGGTTTACGCCAACTCAACAGAACAAAAGTAAGGAAACAACAATGGTCGGTATTGTAATGTTTTTTGTGGCCTTGTTTGCTTTACTACTTGGCTTCCCTGTGGCGTTTACCTTTGGTGGTATCGCGCTTATTTTTGGTGTTTGGGCGGAAGGCATGGAGATGTTTGCCTTCATGCCATACCGTATCCAATCCATCATGGAGAATACGGTACTAATGGCAGTGCCATTATTTGTTTTTATGGGTTTGGTTCTGCAAAAAACACGTTTAGCGGAACAACTGCTTGAATCCATGGGTAAATTGTTTGGCGGGGTACGTGGTGGTATAGCGATTTCCACCGTGTTAGTAGGCGCTTTGTTGGCTGCTTCCACTGGTGTGGTTGGGGCATCGGTTGTCGCGATGGGGCTTATCTCTTTGCCAGTAATGCTTAAGTATAATTATGACAAAGGCTTGGCTTGCGGAACCATTTGTGCATCAGGCACCTTAGGTCAGATCATTCCGCCATCTATTGTTTTGATTCTGCTCGGTGATGTTTTGGGCGTGCCTGTTGGTGATCTGTTCCAAGCCGCCGTTTGGCCGGGCTTAGTTTTAGTTGGCGCTTACGTTCTCTATATTTTGATTTACGCCAAGTTAACCCCTGAAGCTGCCCAGTCGATCCCGCGTGATGAATCCGTCAGCCGTAAGCAAGAAGTCATTGCTGCGCTTAAAGCTGTGATCCCACCATTAGCGTTGATTGTGGTTGTTCTCGGTTCCATCTTTGCTGGTGTTGCAACGCCAACAGAATCGGCCGCTCTTGGTGGGGCGGGTGCCATAGTCCTTTCTCTATTGTACAAACAATTCAGCTTCAACATGGTGTATGAGGCGGCGAAAGAGACAGTGAAAGTGACTGCTATGGTGTTTGCGATCCTGCTGGGTGCGACCGCCTTTTCTATGGCATTTACTTACACTGGTGGTGACTATCTGGTGGAAGAATGGATGTTACAAATACCGGGAGAAAAGTGGGGCTTCCTGATCATCACAATGTTGGTTATTTTGGTTCTGGGTTTCTTCATCGATTTTGTCGAAATCTGTTTTATCATAGTGCCAATCATCGCTCCTGTTGCCGAAATTATGGGAATCAACATGACTTGGTTTGCGATCTTGATTGCGATGAACCTACAGACTTCTTTCCTGACACCACCGTTTGGTTTCAGCCTATTTTATCTCAAAGGTGTTGCACCAAAAGGCGTTACGACACGAGATATATACCGTGGTGTGATGCCATTTATTGTTATTCAGATCCTTGTACTGGCATCACTGCTAGTCTTCCCTGGATTCTATGGAATGTGATCACCCGATTACAGAAATGTAACAACTCTTGCTAAAGTAAAGCTGCTCGTATGGGCAGCTTTTTAGTATGGGAGAAGGAATGCCTCTAAAAGCTAAGTTGATTTTGTTGAGCTTGCTACCACTATTATTAGTGATGGCGCTGACCAGTTGGATCGCTATCTATCAAACCAAAACGCTGGGTGATAAAGAAGTAGAAATCTTTCATACCAGCCTCATTACGTCAAAAGAATCAGCACTTAAGGATCTGGTTGATTTGGCCTTTGATGCGATCGAGCATATTTACAACGATCCCAATATTGAAGAGCAGCAAGCCAAACAACAGGTCAAAGCGATCATTAGTCGTTTGCAGTACGGCACGGATGGCTACTTCTTTGTCTATGATCAGAGCGGTACTAATTTGGTCCACCCTATTATGCCGGAACTGGTGGGACAAAACCTGCTGCACATTCAAGACGAAAATGGCAATCAATTAATCGAATCTTTGCTTGCACAGGCGCAGTCAGGCGGTGGCTTTCATCAATATCTGTGGCAAAAGCCATCAACAGGAGAAAGTGTTCCCAAACTGAGCTACGCCGCCTGGTTAAGTAAGTGGAATTGGATGATCGGTACTGGGCTTTATATTGAAGATGTGACAGAGGAAGTGGCTAACCTGCAATTAGCGGTTAATGACAACATCGAAACGACGTTTTTTTCATTGATTGTGATTGTCGCTGTCACGATTGCGGTCATTTTGGTTGTGGCGCTAGCGGTCAATTTACATGAACATCGATTGGCCGATAAGAGCTTGAAAGAGCTGGCCCATAAAACCGTGATGTTTCAGGAAGATGAGAAAAAGCATTTGGCACGAGAACTTCATGACGGCATAAACCAGCTATTGATCTCAAGTAAATGTCACTTGGAATTACTCGGTACAAAACTGGATGACGATACACAAAAGCAACACTTGGCTAAGTCGCAAAACTCACTCATGACGGCGATCAATGAAGTTCGGCATATTTCCCATCAGCTAAGGCCCAGTGCGCTTGATGACATAGGCCTTGAAGCGGCGATGACGACCTTGTTGACCGATTTTAAAGCGCATTCAGGTGTTGAGGTTGAGGCATCATTGTCAACCAGCAAGCGCAGGCTAAAATCAGAGGTAGCGACAACACTTTACCGAGTGGCGCAGGAATCACTAACCAATATAGAAAAGCACTCGCAAGCCAAGCAGGTTACTGTGATATTGCAGCAATTAGGCGATCGGCTGCAATTAATCATTCGTGATGACGGTGTGGGGTTTGATGTGGATTCAACGTTAAGGAAGTCAGGAATCGGTCTGCGTAATATGCGTGAACGGGTAGAGTTTTTAGGTGGAGACTTTGAGCTCGAAAGTGAGCCGGGGTTTGGTACAGAAATGACCGTACTGTTGAAATTAGATGGACTAGCATATGGATAAACCGATCAGAGTGGTGATCGTCGATGATCATCAGGTTGTCTTAGATGGATTTATCGCTCGGCTGCAATTAGAGCCAGAAATAGAGGTGATTGGTTCCGCCAGCAATGGATTGGAGGCGATTGAAAAAGTCAAAGCACTTACACCTGATGTCGTGTTGATGGACGTCAGCATGCCTCTGATGAATGGTATTGACGCCACTCGTCTTATTAAAGAAGAGCTGCCTGATATAAAAGTTCTGATGCTGACCATGCATGATAACCGTGAATACATCATGCAAGTCATGCAGGCGGGAGCAGTAGGGTACATGCTTAAAGAGATTTGCGCTCGGCGTATGGTACAGGCGATTAAAACCGTATACCAAGGATCGACGTATTTCTGTGAATCGGTGACACAAACTCTGTTTTCACAACAAGTGATCCCAGTGGCACAGAAGCCTAATCCGCTCAGTCGCCGTGAGGAAGCGGTGCTGAAGCTTGTTGCCGAAGGGAATAGCAGTAAAAAGATAGCGGCCTTGCTGAGCATCAGCTACCGAACCGTGGAAACACATCGTCAAAATATTAAACAGAAACTGGATTTACACAGCACTGCTGAACTGGCTAAATACGCCGTTGAGCAAGGGTTGCTTGGTTAGCCAATTGTAATGAATGTAAGTGTTAGAGAGTTGATATCGGTGACGTGCTAGGATGAACGAATCGTACACGTCTGGTTTATTGTTATGACCTATCCAAAAAATACCCATCAAGATTACCACGCGCATATCTACTTTGATGCGGACAGTAACGATTTCGCCGCCCAGTTAAGAGAGCGGATCAGCGCTGATTTAGAGCTCACGGTTGGACGTTTCAACCAGAAATTAGTCGGCCCGCACACCATGTGGAGCTTTTCTGTTACGTTTACAGCCGATGACTTCGATGTTTTGATCCCTTGGTTAGATAAAGCCCGTGGCAACCTGTCTGTTTTGGTCCACGCATTGACAGATAATGATCTCAAAGACCATACCGAGTTTGCTTATTGGTTGGGCGAACCCGTCGCATTGAACCTGTCGTCGTTCTAGCGATGACTCTAACTTCGGTCACTACGTGATCGATCTTTAGTGCTTAAGCTCATACCGAAGAGCGCCATCGGTGCTCTTTTACTACAGACAAAAGTGACAATTTTCTCTATCTAAGCCATATAGGCCTTTTCGGCTAGCCACATGTTTTTTCCCCTCTTCGATACCCATAAAGTAACCTGTATCAAGTGCTAGCTTGTTCATGGTTAGTCGCTTGACGGAGAAGTTTTCTGGGGGAGCGATAACCCTGATTTTTACCCCTTGAGGAGGATGGCGGATAAAGGTCAAAGCTTGATTGTAGCCCTGTGCCCGTTTCGTCAGCGCTTCGGCAATTTTGGGGTGCTTATGCAGTAAACGTTTGATCACCCAAGAGCTCTTAGGCTTTGGCATCTCATAACTGAGCGGGTGGGACAGTACCACTGTGATATCTGTTGCTCCACGTCGATACGCTTCCACAACAGGGATCGAATCTGCCACCCCACCGTCTGTATAGCATCCACCGGAAAAACAAGGCGTTGTTTTATAGGCGATAGGCAGTGCGCTGGTGGCTTCAATGATCTGGCTGAGATTGTTGTGATTCAGCTGATAATAGTCGGCTTGCCCCGTATTAATATTCGTTGCCACAGCCAGCATAGGCGCCGTTTCAAACACTTGCTTTTTATCTAAAGGGAATCGCTGCTCAGATTCAGAGACTAACCAATGAACGTCGATTAAATCGCCGCCTTTGATGAACCGTTTGGGGCTAAAGAACTTAGGATCCGTTGCCAGTTCAGTGATGACTCGATAGCTACGTCCTGATTGTTTTCCCAGATAACCGAGCAAATTAGACGCGCCCGCCGATACACCAATCACAAAGTCGTAGGGATAATAGTCAGTGTCAATCAGTGTATCAAGTACACCGGCAGCGAAAATACCACGCATAGCACCGCCTTCAACAACAAGAGCCTTCACAATGTTTCCTCAACCAATAATTTTGTACAGATTAACTCTCGTTAACGTTTGAGGATAATCGGCTCTAAACATCATTGAAATAGATAAAACCTATAGATAGTTAATGCCTATAGATAGTTAATGCCTATTAAATGTATAGGTATGAACGTTTTTAACTATCAATTGTAAATAAGTAAAGTGAAGTCATTGAAAGGCAACAGCTTAACAACATTGAATTTGACGAGGAATGCATGATGACAAACCAAATTAACTTAATCGGCCTGAACAACGAAAAATCACAAGCATTGGCGACTGAGTTGAATGCGTTGTTGGCTCACTATCAGGTACTGTACATGAACACGCGTGGCTATCATTGGAATATTAAAGGCCAGCAGTTTTTTGAACTACACGTCAAGTTTGAAGAGATTTACACAGACCTGCAAACCAAAATTGATGAGCTAGCAGAGCGTATTCTTACCATAGGTTCGACACCGGATCACAGCTTTAGCCAGTATTTGGAAAAAAGTGAGATTGAGGAGCATCAAAATGCGACAACGGGGAAAGAGTGTGTGAGAGGCTTAGTCCACGGCTTTAGTGTTCTACTGACACAACAGCGTACCATCTTAAGTCAAGCCGAAGATGCAGAAGATGAGGGCACGGCAGCTTTAATGGGGGATTATATTCGAGAGCAAGAAAAACTGATGTGGATGCTGAACGCTTACTTACAGTAAAAATAACTGTTCAAATAAACAGTATTCACTTGAGTTATTAGTGAGGATATCTATACTGTATATAAATACAGATTATGGAGGTGAGTTATGTTGTTGGAAACCCTTGAACGTGTCAATCGCCTACGTCAGAAGGCGCTAAATAACCCGGAATTCATTCGCTCAGCAAAAGCGCATGAAAAGGCTTTGGAGTCACAGGAAGCATATGATGTTGGTGCTTCAAGACGCTCTACCAAGTCGAAAAAAGAAAAAGCGCTGGCCGACATTTACCAACAGTCAGATTTCGGCTTTGACCCTGCTGGCACTCCTCACTAATCAACGTAAAAACAGGGCTATTGAGGCCCTGTTTTTGTTCTCTTTGCTGATGTTATGGCTCATTTTTAATCCCCTCTAGTGGTATTTTCTAACTGGAAGAATTTACTAGTATCTCTATCCTGAAATTTGCCTTGTTTATTGGCATTAAATTCTATTTATATTTAAAATTGCAAAATTAAATATTAACATGTGAGTTTGGTTTGATCGGTCACAATGAAGTGTCTGATAGTCAGCCTTTGTTTGCGATAGAAGTCACAATAGCTCTGCCGCTTATTGAGGTTTCTTCGTAATATGGCTATTGGCGAAACCGTTAAATTTAAAATCCGGGATATAAATGAACAATAAACTCGGGCTAAGCTCTCTCACTGCCATCGTCATTGGTTCAATGATAGGTGCTGGTGTATTCAGCTTGCCACAAAATATGGCCTCTGTAGCGAGTCCAGCGGCAGTCATGATGGGTTGGTCGATCACTGGAATCGGTATGGTCTTCCTTGCATTCTCATTTCAAAAGCTTGCGTTCCATAAGCCTCATATAGAGAGCGGTGTGTTTGGTTATGCCAAAGAAGGCTTCGGTGATTTTGTCGGCTTCTGCTCTGCTTGGGGGTACTGGTTCAGCGCTATGCTTGCCAACGTCTCCTATCTGGTCATTGTGTTTAGCACCTTAGGCATGTTATTCGATACGCCCGATAACGTGATTTTTGGCCAAGGTAACACCTGGGTGTCAATCATAGGGGCTTCTGCTCTTCTGTGGATGGTACATGGGTTAGTATTGCGTGGCGTCCAAACGGCTGCCTTGATCAACCTGGTTACGACATACGCCAAGCTAATACCACTGCTCGTTTTTATACTTTGCGCGCTGTTTGCGTTTAGCTGGGATACCTTTGCCGTTGACTTCACTGGCCTGCATTTTGGGCAAGAACATACGTTGCTTGAGCAAGTAAAGAGCACCATGCTAGTGACGGTTTGGGTGTTCATTGGTATTGAAGGCGCAGTAGTGGTCTCTAGCCGAGCTCGCAATCGTAAGGATATTGGCCGAGCGACTATACTGGGTCTACTCACCGCGTTAGCCATCTATGTATTGGTGACCTTGCTTTCGATGGGAGTGATTAAACCCACTGAGTTGGCGCATTATCAAAACCCATCAATGGCAAAAGTGCTGACTTATATCCTTGGTCCATGGGGGCAATACATCATAAGTCTTGGCTTGTTAGTGTCGGTGTGTGGTGCCTTTTTGAGCTGGACGGTTTTAGCATCTGAAGCGCCTTATTTGTGCGCTAAAGAAAAAATGTTCCCCGCCAGTTATGCGAAGTTAAACAAGGCTGGCAGTCCGGTAAGGCCGTTAACATTGACCAACATCTGGGTGCAGATTTCTCTTATTTTTGTCATGTTTGCGGGTAGCACGTATGACACCTTATTGATCATCGCTTCCGAAATGATTCTCGTACCATACTTTTTGGTCGGTGCTTATGTGCTTAAGTTGGCCATTGAACAAAAAAATCGCGGCAGTTTACTTGCTGTAGGGTTAGGGGCGACCTTATACGGGTTTTGGTTGTTGTATGCCTCTGGCCTCAATTATCTGTTACTTTCCGCGATTCTGTATGTGCCAGGCTTGGTTTTCTTTGTTCGGGCCAAGAAAGAGCAGGGTATCAATCCGTTTGAAGGTAAAGAGAAGGCGGGGGTTGGCTTACTGAGTGTGGTGGCTTTGCTGGCGATTGGTCTACTGTGGCAAGACGTGCTTAACCTTTCATTTTAAATCACTCCCATTCATTGAGTCGCAAAGCTGATTAAGGCGGTTTAGCTTGAGTAATGAAGCTCTCTATGTTGGAGCTATTGATACGGGGCGATATACCGCCTTTTTTACCGCCAGTGGTTTTAACATAAAAATGACAGTGTTAGAGGGAGTAATCCATATATAGTATCGTGTTTTTTAACCGGGATGGGCTGCTCGGATTAGCCAAGTATAGCCGACCGTAGAAAGAGAATCAGTGCACGATGCTGTGGGTGCTAAAAGTTCATATCAAGCAAAAAGATAGGGCGACGGGACAGGTGGTTTGGTTCAGTCATTACGTAACAGAAATAAAAAGAGATGGAAAAAACTATGAAAGCAGCATGGATGTCGCATTAGCAAAGGGCTTTCATTGTCGCCAATATAGGACACTACTGGACCATTTTGATGCATTGAATATCAGTTACACACTACTACCTGTGGGTAGCAAGGCATTAACCTCTTGCGGGAACTCTAACAACATACCACGAGAGGTTGAGGCTTAACGAACTTGGTGACAATTATGCTGTCTTGCTGCTTACTGTGGCCAAGACGGATTTAAACTTCATTTTTAAACCTTCTCTGGCTTGAACTGCCCCTCAATAAGTGGACAAGCAATTATTGAGGGGCAGTTCAGTTGGTGTTATCTGTATTTTTTTAATAATCACTGGTATAAATTTAATCACTGTAGAGATTAAACATCGTCCATATTAAGGTTGTGGGTTGCCTATTTCATAGATAAGAGAGTTTTGACTCCAATCAGTTTAATGACCAACACTGTCTGCTTGGTGTATGCAGGCAACATTGCGTATCATAAATCGAGCAAAATTCGTGGATCTCAGACTCGAAGAAAGCTTTCCCATTGTTTCGCCTCATGCTTTGCCAAATAGTTTATTTTCGTCCCCGTCTTGCCGAGTAACTGGTGAAAAAAATAAGTCTCCTTTGATTAAAAACTCCCCCCCTTTGATTCCTAGATTATGCAGCAAAGTCACAGTAAATCTGTGGTTGTTACATTATTGATATCAAAAATCTCAATTACGATTTATAGGTGCTGCGTACTTTTAAATATCGCCGTATAGAAGGACGCCTTAACTAACAAAATAAAACAACGACTGGAAATAATAATGAATCAGGCTTACATAGACGCAGCACGAACGCTGCAACAATGTACGTTCGGGGGTTCCCAGCGTGACATTAATGACCTTGTTCAATCAGGAAGCATTGAAAATTGGGTCGCTCAACAAACACTTATTCCCTCCTCCTCTTGGCTAGTACACTTTGAGCAAGATGAGCTCAACGTACCCGACTTATGGCAAAGTTTATATTACGCCAGCAGTTGGACGCGTATGACGGTCGAAGGAGCAGATATTCTGCGCCAACGTATCGCATATACGCTCTCTCAGCTGTTTGTGGTAAGCGTAAAAGATCCGGCATTGAGTGCGGCCTCTAAGCGTCGCTACATGTGCCAGTACTTTGATGGGTTGCTCGATAATGCGTTTGCTAACTTCCGTGATGTGATTCGTTTTGTGTCAACATCGCCAATCATGGGTGAATACCTGACCTTCGTAAACAACGTTTCTAATGAGCTCACAGCTCCAGATGAAAACTACGCACGAGAACTGCTACAACTTTTCACGCTTGGGCCAGTTAAACTGCGTAACAACGGTGAGGTACGTTTAGACGCAGAAGGTAAAGAAGTCGCGTCGTACACCCAAGAAGACATTGAAGAGCTAGCTCGTGTGTTTACAGGTTGGAAATTTACCGACATTCGCGGTAACGACAAGTACAGCCAGCCTATGGAGCCACGTGGCGAACACGACATGGGCGAAAAACGCATTCTTGGTAAGAAGTTCCCGGCTGGCGTAAGTGCTGAAGACGAACTTGAAGCTGTGATTGAACGGTTGATGAACCAAAACACGCTTTACACCTTTGTGAGCAAATTCTTCATCAACAAGCTTGTGACTAGTAACCCTAGAGCGGGCTATATTCGTCGTGTACGCCGTGCATTCAAGCGTTCCGGTGGTGATATGCAAACTCTAGTGATTGCGATTTTAACCGACAAAGACGCTCTGCGCTCTGGCAACACAGTAGGCAAACTACGTGACCCATTGTCCGTATTTACCCATGCGATGCGCGCACTGCAAGTAAAGCGACGTGACAGTGTGATGATGTGGCCTAAACAGTTTAATTGGTATAACCGAACGTTACCGCTAGCTGCCCCTTCGGTGTTCTATTACTACCAACCGGATGATGCGCCAAACCACCCTGATTTTAATGGTCTGGTTGCGCCCGAGTTCAATGTGTACCAATGGCACGACATCTACCAGTACGGCAGGCAATTCCATGGGCTGATTGCTCGGTTCGAAGAAGAAGCGCAAGATTGGTACATGGATGAGGAGTTATTCATTCGTTATCTTGCTTTTGATGACGAAGATGTTGTGGATTACCTTAACGAACATTTGTTTGCTTACCGAATGAGTGAACAAGCACGCCAATGCTACATCGATTACCTTGTTAAGTGCCCAAGTCGCCAATCTGACTCGCACAAAGAGATCAAGAATCTTGTCATGAACGCACTGCTTTCACCAGAATTCATCACACAGGGGTAACCATCATGAACTTAACTCGACGTCGATTTTTACAAGCCGGTTCCGCTGGTGTGGGTGTTTCTGCGCTGAATCTCGCGGCATTTCCCGCCTTTGCTGACTCGTTTAATCAATGCCAAAACGGATATCGTGCCGTTGTTGGTATTGACCTTGCTGGCGGTAACGATGGCTACAACATGCTCATCCCAACCGCCGCTAATGCCAACAGTCAATACCGTGCGCTGCGTGGCGACTTGGCCATAGATGAGACAACCTGTATTGACTTAGACGCAATCAACGACGAGGCCAAACTGGCACTTAACCCAGCGATGGCTGCTCTCAAACCTTATTGGGACAGTGCTAACCTTGTACCTGTAGTGAACCTAGGTCCATTGACTCAGCGCGTCAACAATGTGAATTATGATCAAAGCACTCGTCCAGTACACCTGTTCAGTCACTCACATCAATCTACTATGGTTCAATCTCACGCCACTAAGTCACTGTCGAAAGAAGGTTTTGGCGCAAAGACATCCATCGAGCTTGGCTCTATGCTGCGTAGTTTGAACGAGCTGTCACCGATGTTTGATATGGGGGGCACACAAGTGTGGACGAATTGTATTGAAGCCCAATCCAACTCGGTCGGTTCTAAGCCACCCAGCAATATTTTCAACGATCAACGTTCGCGCGATCTGTTCGAAAAACTGCAAAGTACTGGCAGTTACAGCAATATCTTCCAATCTCATTATGCAGACGTTGCTGTCGACTCAACCAAAATGTACGAGCAGTTCAGTACCATTCTCAATGCCGAGATCCCAGACGTATTTCCAGCAACGAGCATCGGTAAACAATTGAAAGCCGTCTTTAAACTGCTGCTGCAAAAGGACCAGTTCCAACATCCAGCACAGTACTTTAGTTGCAAGTTGGGCGGGTTCGATACCCACTCAGCTCAAATTAGCCGTCAAACGGCTTTGCTACAAGAACTGGCAGAAGCGATGGCCGCTTTCCAATTAGCACTGGAGAACAATGGTTTGTTTGAGCAAGTGACAACCTTTACCCATTCTGAATTTGGTCGAACCCTGATTCCAAACGGCACAGATGGGACTGATCACGGCTGGGCTAGCCATGCATTAGTCTTGGGAGGCAGTGTGGCAGGGCAAGCCATTGTCGGTGAGTATCCGGATTTATCTGAGACCAGTCCTTACTTGCTTTCGCGTGGTCGCGTGATTCCAACTGTCTCTTCAGATCAACTTCATGCGAGCTTAATGGCGTGGTTAGGGCTATCTGAGACAGGCATTAATCAGTTATTCCCTGCGCTGGACAACACTTTGACAGATTCAATCCAACCTCAGACTCTCCCTCTGTTCAAAGCTTGTTGATATTGAAAGAGGTAAGTACCTAAATAATTTGTTAGTGCCCAAGTGAGCGGTTGAACGACCCTCGACAGCTGTCAAAATCCAAGTATACTTGATGCACTTGGATTTTTATGAGCGATTCAGAACCATTCGCTTCTTGGCACTTTCTGCGATCGTGAACAGTAAGCCCGCCCAGATAAGACTGAAGCTCACCAGTTTTACTTCATCGAAAACTTCGCCGAACAAATAAATCGCCAAAAGAAACTGGATCGACGGCTCTATGTATTGCATCAATCCAACCGTGGACATACTGGTCCAACGAATGGCAAGAGAATAGAACACTAGAGGGATCAAGGTGGCAGGCGCAGCACCTACGTACAGAGCAAAGGCTGCCCAGCCTGAGTGCAGCGATTCTGCTCCAACGGTTACTTCTTTAAATACAAGGTAACCGAGTGCAAACGGTAATAGTACAAGCGCTTCAACGAATAGGCAGGTGCTCCATTCGTATTGAATTTTCTTCTTACACCAACCATACAAAGTAAAGAAAATCGCCATAGTCAGAGCGATAGTCGGCACTTGCCCATATTGCATCACCTGATAGCTTAATCCGGCGGTCGCCAGAATCAACGCCACTTTTTTGCCCAGCGACAGTTTCTCACCCAATACTAATACACCCAGTGCTGTCATAGTTAATGGGCTGATGAAAAAGCCCAAACTGGCATCGATAACGCGATCGTTGGTGATGGCCCATGTGAAAGCGCACCAAGAAATCGACATTAAGGTACTGCCTAACAAAGTGATGCCTAAGGATCGGCGATCACGCACGATAGCCGAAAAGTCTGGCATTTTTTTAGTGACCAACAACACAATCAAAACGCCAAAGGGTACAGATGCGACCAATCGAACGGTGAGTAATTCGTCCAGAGCGGCGTTGGGGAGATATTGATAATAGAGTGGCAATAAACCCCACAAAAGGAAGGACAACGCAGCCATCCAGTTGCCAGTACGTTGTTGTGACATGGAATGAACCTAATGATTAAGATGTGTGCAATGTATGCGCAAAACTTCGTGTTGTAAAGCGGTTTGTAATACTGACTTTTTTAGGTTTTTAGTTATTTAAAATCAGTGGGTTATGGATGATGGGTGAAAGGTTGTATGGCGAGCCAAGATCACAAGCGCAAAAACTAGCATTAAAGATTTTCTTTCAATAGTCGACAGTTATACTATCGGGAAATTAGATTAATCTGAATGACTGTCAGTTACTAGGTACGTAAGACTCTTCGGGACGTTATCACTCGAAGTAATAGGAGATTGTGATGAGTGATTTTGAACAAAAACGCAAATATTATCGATTGAAGTACCCCAGAAGGGCGAGACCTTCCGTACGTATTTCTAATGAATTGTTTCATGTTACCGAAGTGTCTGAGGGTGGGATTCGAGTGGTAAAGAACACCTTTACCAACTGGTATAAAGGATTATCCATGTCTGGCACGATTCAATTACACAATAACAAGCAAGTAGCCTTTGAAGGAAGTGTGCTTCGGTTTGATCAAAACGAGGTGATTGTTAAGTTGAAAAAAGGCCCATCTTTTAAAAACATGGTTGAAGAGCAGCGCCATATTCGCCAGACGTATCCAACTTATTTCTCTCGACCAGTAACAGAAGTTGCTTAACCCACTGCGTTGAAAAACAAACAACAAACGACCGTCGCATGGATTGCGGCGGTTTTTTATCTTCAAGCATAGAAAACACAAAGCGCAAATGACAACCGTGAGCCACCCATCGACTCACACGATTTCTATTTGTAACAACCGTATAGTTAACTTAAAATTCAATCGCTTAAATAGTCTATAAGACAAAGCAGACGTGCGCATCTATCAGCTTGAGCAGTTTATCTAGGCAGCAATTTTCGAGTTGTTCGCTTAAGACGTTGTCGAGAAACACCCACTGAAAATCGATTAAAATGATGGGCGAACTCGCATACTCCGGTTAAATGGTGTTGAACAAAACATGAATAAAGGATGTTATGAAGCTATCTGAGTTACAAAATCACATTAAAAGCTTTGATCATGCACCAGAACAGTCCGAGCACTACTTCTTAAAGTTAATAGAAGAAGTGGGTGAATTGTCTGAGTCAATCCGCAAAGGTCAAAGTGGCCAACCCTCACTAGAAGAGTTAAAAGGTTCGATAGCCGAAGAGTTGTATGATGTGCTGTATTATGTTTGTGCCATAGCCAATATTCATGGTGTTAATCTAGAACACACACATCAACTTAAAGAAACGTTAAACAAAGCTAAATACAACCGATAGTGTGCTGAGTTAACTGCCATACGATAGGCTGATAAACCGAAGCGCATTAACGGAAAAATTTGAGATGATATATGTATAAAATCGCTAGGCTTGGCATGGTTGCGCTGCTGGTCAGTGGCTTGCAAATCCCCGTAGGTGCACAAGATACCACGTCCAATCTTGATAATGTGCTTGTCTATGTAGATGAAGTCGGCGGGCCGTATACTGACACTTGGTATGCCAGTGGCGACTTAAAGCGGCTGAGCGACATTGATATTGTTCGTGAAGGTAAGTCAGGCTCATTTGAGGCGACGGTGGAGGTTGACTGCCAGTTATCAAGGGTCACAACCAAAAACACGGGTTTACTCTTTACCTCGATAGTTCTGACAAAAGAAGAAGCGGATGAGTATATCTCTGACGACGTTACCGAGGCCCTAGTCAAGACTCTGTGTCCCTCATCGCCCAATATACAGCAAGAGTAGAACCATATGCTTTATCACATACTGACGAAAAGTGAATACCAGAAATATCAAAACAGCGACACATACGCACCGGAATCTTTGACAACAGAAGGTTTTATTCATTTAGCATACCAAGAACAAGTACAAAAAATAATTGACTGCTTTTTTGCTGGAGTGAGTGAGATTTACCTGCTTGAAATCAATAAAAGCGCTGTCGCTCAATGCTTAAAAGATGAGCCACCCGTAGGTACGCAAGACGATGGAGAACGCTATCCGCATCTATATGGCTCACTGTGTAAGCTGGCCGTCATTAAGACGATCAACTTAATCGCGGATGCGAACGGTGAGTTGAAGTTCACTCACTAGAAATCAACCAGGGTGATATCACCGTAACCTCATTTAGGGCTAGAAACACTCGGCAATACTTATTTCGGTTTAATATCGAGTTTGTTGTGATGTGAATGAAAGGAGTTAACCAACTATGTATAAACAAACACAAGTAAACACCGTATTGATCACCCTTCTTTTGATTCTAAGTGGGGTGATTGTTGCAACCTCTGATTCTATCGCCAGTGCGCTTATTGCGTTGACAATCAATTTTGTTATAGGGGTATTATTTTACTCCATGACAGTCGAGGTAAACGCAAATAAAGTGAGCTGGTATTTTGGGCTTGGTTTTCTTCGTAAGGAAGTCGATGTCGTCAATATTACCGGTATGTCATCTTATGACACTAAGTGGTATCAAGGCATTGGAGTTCGTATGTTAAAAGATGGTTGGTTATATAATGTTTCAGTCGGCAAAGCTCTAAAACTCACATTAGCTGGAGGCAAAACGGTTTATCTTGGATGTAAAGATATCGGAGATCTTAAGCGCGCGTTAGAATCAGCCAGCTAACAGGCTGGCCAAGGTGTCATCGGGGTGCATGGCAGAGTGTGATGAGCGGCAGCCCTTACGACATATTGGCAAATAATTCACTCCTTAGTTAGACGTTAAAGGTGTATAGAATGAAATTCCAGTTTGCTATCGTTTTAGCGGCAGTGTGTACAATGACGGTACCAGCAGCCGCCAACGACATCAATTTTTCTCAATTTAAAGGTAAGGCTTACGAGGAGGTAAAACATGATTTGTTGGCCAAAGGTTGGCAGCTTGTCCCTCATCAAGAAGGCGATATTTCTTATAGTCAACAATACCCCGAGGTGACATGTGGTTCGGGCTCAATGGCTATTTGTTCTGTCGGCTTTCGTCACAAACCGCATTCAGTGGCGTTTATCGTCATAGAATCTAATGATCAACTGATCATTGCTGAGGAATACTGAGTTTGCATTTGAACCAAGGCTCAATTTTGGTCGTAGAAATGTCGTTTTCACAAACAAGGGATGGGAAATGCAACTGACCTCAGAAATAGAGTCGAGAATAATAGAAATGGCATGGGAAGACCGTACGCCATTTGAGGCCATCGAATCTCAATATGGTTTGAATGAATCTAGCGTTATTCAGTTTATGCGCAGACGGCTCAAACCGAGTAGCTTTAAATTGTGGCGTGAACGTGTGTCAGGTCGTAAGACAAAACACAACAAGTTACGCAGCCCAGACGTGACTCGAGGTTACTGCCCAACTCAGTATAAGCCGCGCTAGCGGACCGCAGCCAAGAAGCCGCTAAAAAGTACAGCTGACTACTGGCACAAAAGTGTCGGCGAGTGTATCCGCAAAGGAAAAGTGATCTGTCTATTTCATAAAGCCAAAGATAAGCACCGTTTAAAATGGGGTAACTCAGTCGATACTTTTGGTGACTATAATCAACACAAATCAGGTGGAACCTCTAACCAGCACAATTTGAAGCGTCACGAAAAATACCTAGATAAGCTGATGAACACCAGTTTTAGTCTTGATGAAGAAAAGCTGAAAGTCATGTCGCTTAATATCCCATGTGTGCAGACTGGGGGTAAAAACCTAGCGAGAAATTCCCCCGGCTTGTTACTGGAAGGTTTAGTTGTCGTGGCCACAGGCAGTATTATCCGGCCGGGAACTCTAATCCACCATATCAGTAATAAGTTAGGTGTGCCCCAGAAAAATCGTTGGTTAGGCTTCTACAAGAGCGTCAAAGACACTGAAAAACACGCTGGTGTTAAAGCAATAAATAAGGCTTTTGTCGGCAAGCTCAATGCGCTGGTTGACTCTTGGTACTACTCGATCTACCAAACCGGACATGGTGTGAGACGAGCGGTGCCGACGGCAGATACGATCACACAGAAAGCGTCTGGTGCTGTCAGCATGGATTACGTAGGGGAAAAAGGTCAACTCATTTTGGAGCTCATCGAAGTCAATAATCGAGATTTCTAGGCAGATTACCTTACTCTTCAATCAAGACTGCATAATGACATTTAGTGTCAAAACGGTTAAATAAAACGCTCAACACGCCTATGTTGAGCGTTTTTATCGATTCGCCCTAACTATGGGGTGGGTTACATCCAATAGGTGAACTCTCATCAAGGCTGAGCCGAAGCACTGTGAATGGATCAACGCTATCGAGCCCTGCATTTGTCCAAGGCGTGTCACAAGTTTGCGGATTGGTCACAAATGGTCACACTGATTAGCATCTTATAAATGTATAGTTTGCACTAAAAGCATTCACTGGAAGGTGGCTATGACGGTGCAATCGGCCCATCGAGTCCTGCTCGTTGAAGACGACGTAGAACTCGCTGAATTGATCAGAGATTTTTTGCAGAACTACGAATTTTCCGTAACCATAGTGACCGATGGCTTGGAAGCTGTCGACCGCATTCTTACGGATTCCCCTGACTTGGTAGTACTGGACATCATGCTACCGGGACAAAGCGGAATGGAAGTATGTCGTGCTGTCCGGCCGCATTTCGAGGGCATGATTTTAATGCAAACGGCGTTAGACGATGACTTAGACCAAGTCATGGGCTTAGAACTAGGCGCCGATGACTACATTGTTAAACAGGTCAAGCCGCGGTTGCTCCTGTCTCGCATACGGGCTTTACTCCGTCGTCATGCTCGAAGTTTGGGTGGAGAAGAGACGAATGAACTCAGGCTGGGAGACTTGGTCATCAATCTGCACCATCGCAGTGTCGCCCTCAGCCAACAAGCGCTGAAGCTAACGACCTCGGAATTTGAGCTGCTGCTGTTGCTCGCTGAGCATGTGGGGCAAGTGGTATCGCGAGATGACATTGCTCAGCGTATCCGTGGCTTTGAGTACGATGGGCTGGATCGTTCGATTGACCGGCGTATCTCTCGCTTGCGCAGAACACTCAATGATGACCCCCATGATCCGGCACTGATCAAGACGGTGCGCGGCGTGGGATACCAACTGTGTGTTGCCAGCTAAGGAGCCCAACATGATCCGCGCGTTTTCTGTGCTTTGGCTGGCGGTTTTTGTCCCTATTATTCTGCTTCTCATCCCTACACAGTGGAGCCCCATTCAACGTCTCAACGAAAGCTTTTCTGAAGAGTTCTATCAGCAAATCTACGCGAACAATGTCTCGACAATGACACAAACGCTGCTGACTTATCCGCAAACACAATGGCCGTCTGTGGTAAAGCAATACGCGCAGCACTTTGCTTATCCGCTCAAGTTACAACCCCTAGTGCAATATCAGGACAACGAGGTTAAGTATCCAAGTTTAGTCGAAGGCCGGATCACGTTTCTCTACGGTGACCCAATGGCGCTGTTGCAGCGCGTAGGAGACAGTGAGCAACTGATCTATTTCGCCCTCAATGAATCGACGCAGCAGGCGGCGCTGAATCAGGCGAAAGGTACCTTGTACCTGATGGCAGAATCTCTGCGCGCGCAGCCATCCTCGCAATGGGAGGAACATTTGGCTGTGCAAACCGCTTCCATTCCGTTTGTGGTGAGCTTGATGAGAGACGATCAATTACAGCCTCAAGCGAAGGAGGCAATTGCTCTTGCTCCGGGTGAGGCAGTGAGTTATCTCAACCAAGAGGGGCTGGTCGAACTGCTAGCACCTGTGGTACCGGGGGTGTGGTTGCAGGTGGCAGATCATTTGTCGCAGACCACCCAAGTCAAACTCACCAGTGCCATTGGCGGCTTGTTCTTTCTGTCTGTTTCACTGGCCTTGGTGATCTGGGTGTACCCGTTGTGGCGTGACCTGAAGCGCTTAGTGGTTACCGCCAATGCCTTCGGCCACGGGCAGCTCTCCCAACGGGCGAAAGCGAGTCGATTGTCTGTGGTATCCCAATTGAGCGTTTCTTTTAACACCATGGCCGATAACATTGAAACCCTGATTGCAGGTCAGAGAGAATTGACCAATGCGATTGCTCACGATTTGCGCACTCCTCTCTACCGTCTGCGTTTTGCGCTAGAAATGCTTGAGGATGATACGCTTGCCGTCGCGCAAAAAGCTAAATACCAACGTTCAGTGCAAAACAGTATTGAGGATTTGGATCACTTGATCAACCAAAATCTGCTCTTGGCGCGCTACAGTCGCATGACGGATTGGCGCCAGTTTTCGCACGCCCACCTGGTTCCTGCATTGCGGCAAGAAGTGGAAGAATATCGCTTGGTGCATCCGCATTTGACGGTGGAATGGTTGTCCCCCCATACCTTAGAGCAACATGTCCTGTTTATCGATCACACTGGGCTGATGCGAGCGGTGAAAAATGTGCTCTCAAATGCTGGGCGATATGCCCGTACGACAGTACGCTTGACCTTTGAACAACACGAGAGTGACTACGTGATCGGGGTGGAAGATGATGGCGTTGGCGTCTCACACCAGGATGCTGAGCGATTGTTTGAGCCCTTTGTTCAACTCGATAACCAAACGCGCGCGAGCGGCAAAGGCCACGGTCTGGGACTGGCCATTGTCAAGCAAATCATGTTGTGGCACGAGGGCAGTGTTCAGGTGGGCACATCGTCTCTTGGCGGAGCGAAGTTTGAGTTACGCTGGCCCTGCCAAACGTCACGTCCTAGTGAGGACGAAGAGTTTGTGACCAAATAGGACACAAACGGTCCATAAAACGCCAACGATTTATTCTTTGTGTGAATGTAATTTTGAGACAACGTTTATTCAGTGACTCAAAAGGACCTCACATGGAACTCAAACTCTCGACGCGAATCAGCCTTGTCCCTCGCTTATTCTTGGCCTCACCAAAGCGCGCGCTGCTGGCTAACATTCGGCGGTTATTGTCTACGCTGGTGCTGGCATTATTGGTTGGCTGTGGCGGCGATGTTAGTGATGGCGAAAAGTACGTCAAACCGACAGTGAATGCAGGTAGCGATCAAGCTCATACCCTGCCGATCGACAGCCTAACCTTAAGCGGATCCGCTAAGGCTTATCCCTCTTATCTTTATTCGATCAAAGACACGCGTTGGCGTCAGGTATCGGGGCCGCAGCAATTGGCATTGTTGAATGAGGACGAGCTAACAGCGACCGCACTCAACCCAACTGCAGCGGGCACCTATGAGTTTGAACTTTACGCCAAAGACAGTCTCGGCCGAACTAACACCGACCTTGTGACCATTGTTCTGCATGAGGCTGTCGCTCAAAGCAAGGCAGCGAACACACGAGGTTATGCCGATGACTTTGACGTTATGTGGACATCCGTGACCGATCACTATGCTCAGTACGAGGCAATCCAAGACCAATGGCAACAACTCTATCAGCCGTATTTGCTCAGAGCCAGTGCCATTGAGTCACAGGCACAATGGGACCAGCTATTGATGGATCTTAGAGCACAGGTACAAGGTGATCAGACAATCTTACCGAATACGGATCAGGGGGCATGGGTAGAGAGTCACAGCGCCAATGGTATCGTGACGTTGCGTATCCTAGGGATACCCAGTGGGCAACCACACCAACTTGAACAAGCCATCCTCAATGAACTTCACTTATACTCTAACGCTCAAGAGTGGGTATTGACTGGCCTGACGGCTTATGACACTGACCTGCAGACTTGGTTGACTCTTTTTAAGCTTTTTGCCTACCAAGACACATCGGTATGTTTGTGGCGTCGCTCGGCAGAACCTGAGTGTTATACGCTCCCTGCCAACGAGCTGCTAGCAGGCAAGCCTGTCCGGACTGATAGCCAAGAGAGCTCGATGTTAACGCAATTTTTGGCCGCACAAGAGGCAGGGGCAGCGTCCGTGTTGCTTTACCCAGACTGGGCACTAGGACAGGGTAGTGGAAGGCTAGAGACGAGACTTTGGGGTGTCATGTCACCGTATGTTGACTCGGTTGTCTCATTCTAAGCCATGATATTTGTGCGCCGCCGCGGCATAGTTTGCGGCAAGCGGGAACCATTCAGGCTATCAGTGTGGTCTGCTTCAGTATTGCCAATACCCCCGTTTGTTTATCGATATTTTCCTGTTTTGAGAACGAAAGATACCCCTGAATTTGAAGAAATTTGATAGGATTGTCAGGGGTTTAGGCTAAAGGTAAGTGGAAAAGACACTTACTTTTAGCCCTATGATGGGTTGAGAAGAAGAATACCGTTAAGCTCACCCACACTGAAAGGCGCGCCGTTGTTCACGACCATCAAGAGCCGATAGGGCAAGGTGGCAGCCTCCGCCGCATTGAGACAGGGTTCAATAAACAAAGATAAGGAGAGTTTAGGGTGTTTCGAGTGATTTACGAATGGCGCGTCGCCGCTGAGAAGATGACCGAGTTTCAGCTTGCTTGGCAAGCAGTGACGGACACTATACATGAAACGGTGCCGGGCGCGCTTGGCAGCGCCTTATACCGGTCGACACAAACGCCAGACAAGGTTCTCACTATCGCTAAATGGCATACTCGCCAAGACTGGGAAGCCTTTTGGGGACAAAGCGACCCTGAGTCCATGCGCCCTATGCGCCAGTTGGGTGAGCGGGTCGGTGTCGAGACGTTTGACGAAGTGGAAGATCGTACACGATGAGAGCACAACAAATCAGCCACTTCCACTTGGGTGATTGGCACTGGATAAGATGGGTTGTCTTGGCAATTGGTATGCTCACCTCGGCACTGAGCGCAGCGTGCGAGATCGACGAGATCCGCGCTATACGCAATAGCGCACTGGCCACTTATCAGGCCAATGAAGTCAGCGATGCAGCCCACCAACTCAGTACCTTTTATGATCAGAAATGCGACTTCTACACCATGGCGCAAAAGTCGGACGCTGTCCTCAATGAGGGGCTCTGGTTGATCAGCGATTTGATGCTTTATTACCGCAAAACCAACCAGCTTTTAGCCTGTTTGTCGTTGGACGATGAGGTGTATCATTCTTGGATGGTGAGTGATCGTTCACGTTATTCACCCAGGGCAGAAAGCGCGCTGCAAACCAATGTGAACCAATGCAGTCGAGCATTAGATACTCAGTTTGTGTCTCCTGAACCCTGTCCGATCGCGGGCTACGAGAGTCTGTCTGCGATACCAGCCTTTTGGCGCGACAGCAACCCGTTGTTTCATGAAGTCGCGTGTATCGGGTTGAAGGATAATGAACCTAACCTTATCGGAGGACAACGTGATGGCCCCCAGCTACGCAGTGAGGGAATGCAGTCCTATTTGCAATTGCCAGTGTTGTACGTAAAAAATATCGTGCCAGTAGAGGGAATAACAGAGGAGAATGAACAGTGGGTCAATCAATACGCTCTTGACGTTTTGTACTTCTCTTCGGCTGAGGAGTCACTCATTGGTGGTGAGCAATGCTATGGGCTCGATTTAAAAGTAGGGCAAGAAGCCGGAAGTTTATTGTTGGAAGGTGGAGCGCATTATTGTTCGGGTGGGACTGCCACTTTCATCCACCGGATGATAGCGACTATCGATTATCCTTTTCGGGTCAGAATGCTTCAACAGCGTATGCATGCAGTCAAATAAACACACAATAGCCATTCGCGGGGCGTGCCAGTCAAGAACGGTGACGGGTGTGGTATACCGGCCAGCGCTTGTACTGTTAGAAGTGATAATTATTGTTTAAATTTATATGCGCAATAACTCATATAAATTTAAAAAAACTGTCTAGACTGTTACCGTCTTTTTAACGGTAACAGGATGAGAGTATGACAGTCGCCACGAGAGCTGCTAAGCGTGTGGAATGGATTGCCCAATGTTTGCCCTTGGTCTGGTTTGTACTGCTGGTTGTCGTGCAGTATTCATGAACGTTTTGTGCACGGCCGAGTATAAAAAAAGCCAGCGTAATCGCGCTGGCTTTGTTGTATCAGTGACTGACTGATCAATCAGACAGGTAGTACTGCACAGTTGACACGACACGTACTTTTTTAATGTACGGTGTATTACTGTCACGATCGTAAATTGAAAACTGTCCTTGTGTGGCACGCTTTATTTTCCCCAGCGAACTGTCGGAATCTTTGGCAAATTTCTCTGCCACCTCACGCGCATTTTTGGTTGCCTCTTCAATCATGTCGGGTTTGATGTCATTTAACTGAGTAAAACTGTAATCGACACGGTTGGTGTAGGGATCTTGATTGAGCAACACACCTTGCTTGCCTAGTTCCCCGATTTCGTTGATGGCCGTCCGCACCATTTCAATATTCTGACTGTACACGGTGAGGGTTCGGGTAGCTAAGTAACGGTACTCAATGTTTGTCTCTCCGCCGTATTGCTGAGCTTTACGGTCAGTGACTGCAGGGGATGACAGCGAAACACTCGATGATTCCACTCCCTTGCTACTCAGAAATTGCTGAACAAGGGCCGTCTGTTTGTCAATGTCGCTAAACAGGGCGGTCATATCATTGCCTGCGACGGTGAACTGAATCGGCCAAATTACAGTGTCAGCAGGGTATTCACGTTCTGATAGACCCTTAACGGTAACAACACGCTCATACGCTTTGTACTGGATAGCGGTTTGCTGGATAAAGAACCCTAGTACGCCCAAACCGATAATAAGGCACAGCCCTAACCACATTGATGACTTAGTGGACATTCGCTCCATCTCTCCTCCTTTTTGCTTCGATGTCAATCGATGGAATCACTATCATAACGAAGGCATGTCAATAATGTGGCATAGAAAGGTTAAGATTTGCCGTTATTCTCGACATAGCGACTTGCGATCTATAAAGCTAAAGAAATAAAACGTGATTCAGTCTGCGCTCGTCTTGTCGGTGCCCAGTTGATAGTTGTTGCTAAAAGCAGTTAAGCCCTGTGGCGAAAACGTTATCGCTCGCGAGTCTAAATCACGCTTAGCCCACTGGCGTTTGAGGAGATCGTCCAGTATCCATTGACCCAAACTACCCGCAAGGTGACTACGCCGTTCACTCCAATCTAGGCAGGCTTTACAAAGAGGGCGCCGGCCAGTGGTCAGGGCTTCAACATCCGCCCCTAAACGTTCGAACTGGCGACGACCCTTGTCGGTTAGGTGGGCGTGATGACTTGTCTCAACCAGCCATTGGTTCTCGACCATGGCATCGAACAAGCGGACGCCGAGTTCGCCAGCCAAATGGTCGTAACACACGCGTGAACGTCTAAGGCGTGGATCGGTTGTTCCCCTCAGGCGAGGGATTGCAGCAGTGACGGTAAGCAACTGCTCTAATAACTCGGCAACTTGGGCGTCTTTCAACTGAAAATATTTATGCCTACCTTGCTTGCGCACGACGAGCAGTTCACCTGACACCAGCTTGTTCAAATGGCTGCTGGCCGTTTGGGCGGTGATGTCTGCTTCTAGTGCCAACTCCGTGGCTGTTAACGCTTGGCCTCCCATCAGCGCAGTTAGCATCCTAGCGCGTGCTTGATCGCCGATGAGGCTAGCCAAAATGGCAATATTCGGTTCCATGGTTTCCTTGGTTATCGAGTTTTCAACGGCAACTTAGTAAGGCATTAGGTTCAATGGCGAACCATCATTGACTTGCTCGCGTATTTATTGGTCTAATTGTACGGCAATATTTATATAAGGCATAAGAATGGAAGTTGTACAAAAAAAAGGCAAAATTAAATATACGTTTAGTTTCGAGCAAGATAAATTAAATTACGCTTATGAAGAGTCAACAGAAAAAGGTGATATAGACCTTTACTATGGTGATTTATCTAAGAAAAGCTCTGAGTTCATTGAACAAAACGAGTGGTTAAGGAATGTTGGGTTGCTTTGGATTGTCATTGGAGTCTTCCAGAGTGTTTACGGCAGGGCGGGATCGCACTTT
>NZ_JXXU01000034.1 GCF_000967495.1 Vibrio neptunius
CGTATTTTAGGACGAGACACCTTACCGAGCAGCTTAGTTAAATACCATCACCACCAATAAAGCTCTGTGAGCGACCGTTGAACTGCTGGTCCATATCCAATGAAGGCTTATCTGTTTTAGGTCGTCCTACAATCTTAGCAGGCACGCCCGCGACGGTGGTATGAGCGGGTACTGGTTGTAAAACAACAGAACAAGACCCGATCTTCGCGCCTTGACCCACCTCAATATTGCCAAGAATCTTAGCACCAGCACCGATCATCACACCTTCACGGATCTTCGGGTGTCGGTCGCCACATTCCTTACCTGTACCACCTAACGTGACGTCTTGCAGAATCGAGACGTCATTTTCCACAATTGCTGTTTCTCCAATCACAATACCTGTTGCATGGTCTAGCATAATACCGTGGCCAATTTTTGCTGCTGGATGAATATCCACTTGGCACGCTACCGAAATTTGATTTTGCAGATAAGTGGCCAGCGCAATGCGTCCTTGGCGCCATAGCCAGTTCGCCACGCGATAACCTTGCAAAGCATGATAACCTTTCAAGTACAGCAAAGGCATTGAGTACATGGAAACCGCAGGATCTCGATTCACTGTGGCACAGATATCACAAGCCGCTGCCTCTGTGATCGAATGTTCTGCGTTGAACGCTTCTTCCACCACTTCACGAACCGCCATCGCGGGCATAGACACTGTATTAAGCTTGTTGGCCAAAATATAGCTAAGTGCAGCGGCTAGGCTTTCATGCTTGATGATCGTCGCATGATAAAAGCTTGCTAGCATCGGCTCTTGTTCTGAGAGCTCTCGAGCCTCTCGAACGATGGCTTGCCATACTTTCTGTTTTTCACAATGTTTCATTTCTCAACCCTTCACCTAAGCCTGCTTAAGTGTTGTTTGCTTTCCATGTCTTTGGACGCTTACGCTTCTGATTTCTTATCACGAGCAAGCAAATCTTTTGCTGCAATATGTGCATCTTTTCCTTGATACAACACTTGATAAATTTGGTCAACAATTGGCATCTCGACTCCCATGCGCTGTGACAGTAGCCAAACTTCTTTAGTGTTACGATAGCCTTCAACGACCTGCCCAATCTCATCCTGAGCCGTATCTACATCTTTACCTTGCCCTAGAGCTAGGCCAAATCGACGGTTACGTGATTGGTTATCTGTACAAGTCAGAACCAGATCGCCCAGCCCAGCCATACCCATAAAGGTTTCTGGCTGAGCACCTAATGCAGCACCAAGACGCGTCATTTCTGCGAGGCCACGAGTAATAAGAGCTGTTCTAGCGTTAGCTCCAAAGCCAATACCGTCTGACATTCCTGCACCGATCGCAATCACATTCTTAACCGCTCCACCTAACTGCATACCTGTAAAATCACTGTTGGCATAAACACGAAACGTCTTGCTGCAATGAATTTTCTCCTGCAGTTCAGAAACAAAACTCTCATCAGGAGACGCGACAGAAATCGCCGTAGGCATACCTAGCGCAAGTTCCTTGGCAAACGTAGGCCCTGATAGTACAGCTAAAGAGTACTCTTCCCCTAACGCTTCTATAGCCACGTCTTTCAGTAGGCGTCCTGTCTCTGGCTCAAGACCTTTCGTTGCCCAGCAAATGCGTGTGTCTGCTCTGAGGTGAGGTTTAATGTTGTTAAGCACGATGCCAAACACATGACTGGGTACCACAATCAATAAATCACGACTTGCCTGGACCGCTTTTTCTAGATCTGACTCAACGATCAGTGATTGTGGAAAATCAATACCCGGTAAGAATTCGTGATTCGCTCTATCTGACTGCAAACGTGTCATATGCTCAGGGTCATGGCCCCAAAGCACCACATTCGCGCCATTTCTCGCCAGTGAAATAGCCAGAGAGGTACCGTATGAGCCAGCACCAAGCACCGTCATAGCAATTGCTTTCCCGTAGCCGTTTTGAATGTCTGAGTCCGTCATTAATCCGTCCGATCGTATTAAAAATTTGGAAGTTGGAGCTTCGATTGATTTCAATGTAAGGCACTATTGTAGGCAATAAACAAAAAATGCACATCACATCCTTTGATGCTCTGTGCATTTTGTTGATACCAAGAAACAGCGATAACGTAATTAAGCTTCCGCAGTACCTTCTTGCTGAGCTTGCTGCTGCAGGTAGTTCATAAACAATGCGTCAAAGTTAACTGGCGCTAAGTTCAATTGCGGGAATGTACCTTTAACCACTAGGCTAGAAATCGTTTCACGAGCGTATGGGAATAGAATGTTAGGGCAGAATGCACCTAGACAATGCGCAAGCTGGCCTGCTTCCATTTTATCAGCAGTAAAAATACCACCTTGTTGAACTTCACACAAAAACGCAGTTTCTTCTTCGTTCTTCACCGTTACAGTCAGACGTAGAACAACTTCATAAACACCTTCACCTAGTTCACGGCTTTGGGTGTCTAGGTCTAGTTTCACATCTGGGTTCCACTCTTTTTGGAACATATTTGGTGAATTAGGCGCTTCAAAAGAAACGTCTTTTAGGAAGATACGTTGAATCGCAAAGTTTTGTGCGTCTTGTTGTTGTGGTGCTGCTTCAGCCATTTTGAAATCCTTTAATAATCAATTTTCTAGGAGACTAGACGAGAGAGATTGCTATTACTAGGCTTCTCATAAAATTCGTGGAAATGCCCACACCTCTCTTTAACAAACGCTGTTTTTTCAATCGGCGTTTGCAGAAAAACCACTCAGTTTATTTTTTGCCTTTCACTAACGGCAAATTTGCTTCACTCCAAGCAAGCAGGCCATTCTTCAGCAAACTGACATTTTCAAAACCAGCTTTGACAAGAAGGTTAGCACTCTCTGGCGCCGTATTGCCTGTTTTGCATACCACTATGATTGGGTTAGATTTTTGGTTTTCAAGGCTGCCAAAGTTACCGGCTTTGATATCAGAAGGTAAAATGTGAACTGCATCGGTAATATGTCCATTGCGGAACTCATCTTTACTACGGATATCAACAACAACACCATTTTCACGGTTCATTAGGTGCGTCGTTTGTGATGCAGTGATCTCTTTGTACGCTGCTGTCGTTGACTTAACAATATTCATAATAAGGGCAACCAGTAGACCAACCCATACTAGAGAGAGAATCATGTTCTCTTGAAAAAATGCGATGTATTCTTGCATGTCCTGTGCTCTTCAATAATAGAGCTGCTTAATTCTAAGCAGCTCTGGACTAGAAATCAGAATGGGAGTATAGCGGGGATAAGAACTTAAGGCGAGAGCACCTTAAGCAATACGAAGAATAGCTAGTCATTTTCTCGACGAGATGCGTAGCGAATAAGAACAATCGCAACACCCAGCATTCCCCCAAGCAATATTGATAATATGCATATCAGGGCCCTTTTAGGGCCTACCTTTTCTTCCGGCACTACTGGAGGATCGATTACTTTGAACGCGTATTCATCTTTCACTTCCGCTAACATGAGAGTTTTTGTTTGTTCTTCAATGAGTTGGTAGAACACGTTCTGCATATCGACGACTTTGGTTCTGTCCAACTGTTGTTCAAGGTATTCAATATTACGATTGGTATCTGTTAAAGATTCTTCTTTCATCCAAGAGTTTAGCTCTTTCACCAACCATTGAGTCCATTGCTGAGCAACATATGGAGATAAGTGGGTAATACTAACGGTAACTATACCAGTCTCTTTGGATTCAGAGACTTTTAATATACTTTGAAATGCTTTGTAGGCTTCCCAAGCCGTTGGCTCTAAGGATTTTTCTGGATCTTTAGGGTCATTAAGCCAGCGAATGCCGTCATAAAGTTCAGGGTCAAGTACAAGCTTATTGCTCTCTTTGTCCCACGATTTGGTTGCCATCAAAATAGGTAGTAAAGCATATTTATCAATAAATGCATTGATAAACTTGCGAGATTCCAGAGTTGCTAAAGACAAAGCCTTATCGTCTGTTTTCCCACTCACCACATTAATTCCAGCCAAGGAAGCTAAGCCTCCAAACTGACTCGCCATTGCGGCAAGCCCACCAACTTTTTCATCATTTGAAGCAACCAAAGTGGCAGACGCTTGGTAAGTATTCGATTGTGATAGCGCGAATACAACACCGCCTAAAGCGAATAGTAAAGTAGTAACAATCACCACCCACTTGCCTCTCCACAGAGTAAGGAATACTTGCCTTAGATCTATTTCATCGTTAGTAATTGGCAAGCTTTGAACTTGGGTAAAATTATTTTCATGAATGATTGGCTTGTTCATAATATCTTCTTGAATATGATAGCCCCCTCAATTTGAGAGGGCTTATAAACTAATTAATCCTTTACAGCACTCCAGGCTACACCAATTTGATACAAGATTTGCGTCGCTGATGTCAGTGTGCTCAAGCCATCTAGGTAATCGGTGTCTAGTGGTACAATGATTGTATCTCCAGGTTCCAGAGGATTAGATTTGCGGCTGAACCAGAATGAATTATTGGGTAACATGACAGAACCATCAGCACGAACAACATAAATTCGGTCGGTATCTGCCTGCTTTTTGGTCCCACCCGCAGAAGAAATATAATCTTCGATCGTCATTCCAGGAGTAAAAGTGTGGTTCGAGGTAAACTGAACTTCACCCATGACACTAACAATTGGCTGCCTAGCTGGGACATACAACTTATCGCCTTTCTCGACAATAATGTCAGCATTGGTATTTCCAGCTAGCGCTTCAGGCAAGTTAATAACCAAGCGTCCGATGGCTTCCGTAGATGCCAGTTCATCAGCAATGGTCATCGCTTCCGTAGGGCTAGTGGTATAAGTAGCGCTTGAGTTCTGGCGACGTAGCGCTAAATTACCTATTTCTTGTTTCAATTGCAGATTGAGTAGCTTTAACCGCTCTTCCTCCTGGCGACGCAGATTTTCACGACTGAATACCGCCCCTTGTGCGTACGCAAACTGAGTTAATCCACCTGCTCGCTCTATAAGATCTTGAATCGTCTCTCCGCGCTGGAACGTATAGGTTCCCGGAAAAACAACTTCACCTTGCAATTCAATTGAATTACCACGCTGCCAGTTCGGTTGGGTCTTGATAACAATGTGATCTTGCGCCTGAATATCAAGTTCCTCTTGACCACTTAAAATCTCATTGGGAGAAAAAGAGTGATGCTCGACAACAAAATCTTGTTTTATCTTCTTCGAACGGCTCAGCTCAGCACTGTATAAAAATGCTTGCTCAGCAAAGCCACCAGCTGCAACGATTATTTTCTCAAAGCTGGTATTCTCTGTTAGCGGGTAGACACCTGGATATTTTACCGCACCTGTCACTTCGATAATTTTAGCTTGCTCGGTAAGACTAGCCTGTGCTTTAAGCCTTTCAATGATTGGTTTTAACAATGATTCTCGACTAGACAAGCGAAAATCATCCGCAATGGCAAATTTATCATCGTCAGCAATATCGAGTTTCTTTTGCTGCTCTTTTTCTACCAAAGCGCCGGTTGCTGAGTCCAGTACCACAACGCTCTTAGAATTATAGGATGGCAACGGCGTTCTCAATTGCGATTGTGGCTTTATTTGCGATTGAGCTTGTAGCTGTGCTTGGGATTGCGATTGCGATTGCGATTGCGATTGTAATGACTCAGTTGGGAAAGATTGAGCTTGGAATTGATCACTTGTGTTGTTCTCAACAGTCTCAGTAAGCCTAGTCATTCGTTTTAAATTGGTAGACTTTTGCTCTCTATACCAGTAGTCAACATTAAGGCCATTATCAAATACAAATAGTTGGTCACCTTTTTGCAAAGAGAAATTGTCGCTTGTGCTAGGTGTGTTGAACACCTCCCCTAAATCAAATTGCCAAACGCTAATATGACGACTTTCGGGTTCTTCTCTAACGAGCAATGCATAAGACAGATCCGCATTCTCTTTAACGTCTACACGACTGATAACATCACTGATTCTAAGCCCCTTTTTATATTGATATGCACCTTGGCGGAATAGCTCTCCACGAAGCGCAATCGCATTCTCTAGCTTCTCCCCTGTGGGTAATAAAGAGATTTCATCGCCTGCTTGTAGCTTAAACGTTTTACCTTGCTGTGATGATAAGTCTAATGTCAGCTGCTCAATACCCTTTGAGGTACGTCTTTTTACGCTCACTTTTGATAAATAGGCACTAGGCAAAGCACCACCAGCGACATTGATTAATTCATTTAAACGACTGTCTACCTTAAGCTCATAATGGGCAGGGCGAAGTATTTCTCCTTTGATAACAATATCAGATTTCTTGGCCGGAACGAGAATAGTGTCTCCGGCTTGTAAACGGATATCTTGACTAGAGTTACCATTGACTATCAAATCATAAGCATCAAACGTCAACACCGTTTTGCCAAGTCGTTTTAGTTTAATGTTTCTCAAACTACCGGTTAACTTTATACCTCCTGCTGCAATCAAAGCTTGAGATAGAGTAGTCAACCCATTGACATTGTAGGCGCCCGGCTGCTTAACACCACCTGTCACAAACACCTGCATTGTTCGCATAGCACTTAACGAGATAACCGCCTCTACCCCAATAGACTTGCGTTGAATTAGCGACGCCACATAGGTTTTCAGCTCACTAAAAGTTTGCCCTGCCACATATTCAGGACCGTATTCAGGGATATTGAGTTTGCCCTCTCTATCTACTTTTAACTTTAAGTCGCTATAAGATTTTCCGTAGAGTTGAATTCGGACTTCATCCCCAGGAGCGATAATGTAGTCATGAGGAACAGGCAAATGTTTGACTGGCGTAAAGTCGAGTGGATTACCAGCGAAAACATCATAACCAAAGTGAGGCAATCCATTTGAATTCCCTCTATTCTCATATTCAATATCAGTTTTAATGCCTTTTTTAAAAGCTTCTGTTGCTCTCTCAGGCTTCTTAATTTCAGGTGTATCGAGATCTGAACTCGAAGAAGGAACACCGAGAGAGTCAATTAAAGAAAGATCCACACCCAACTGTCTAGCAAGCTGTTCTTGTTGGGCCTTAGGAAGAGATTTGAACTGATTAATCTGCGCTTGAGTTGGCATTGCAGCATTGACACTCGCACTTAGGAGTATTGAGGCGGCCAACATGTGTGTATTAAACTTCAATGTTGTGGTACTCATTAAATTATATAATCTTCTCTAGTGTTTACGACACAATTAAAACCTGAATTCATACATAGAACCAAATACCATTTCACTTTCACGGTTGTCTTTACTGAGATAGTCGGCACTAAGGCTAACTCTTCCTTGTAGCGCAGGAAGTTGATAAGCCAGTTGGTATTGTTCCTGCTTATTATTTTTGTCATCCAACAAATGTTTAGTCACAAAGGTTGCGGAAACCTGATGATCATTGGCAAGTTGAAGGTAACTACTAAAAGACCAACTACTTTCATTCAGATAACTCGACTGGAGGTAATTATCAATTTTTTCACTGAAAATTAATTCACTCTCCTGTGAAGTTAATGACTGATATTCAACAGACATACGCAACGAACTTCCGAATACAGGCCTATGACCAGTCCAGCCTATAAGATACGCGCCTAATCCACTATCCTTTTGAGCAGAAGCGAGCTCACCATATAGGCCATGCTGCACATTGTTAAGTTGGGGTAAAGTAAGCTTTACATCGACAGTCGTTTGCTGTTGATGACTAGAAACTTGCTGCTGACTCGCCTCAAACCAATAATGTTGTGTCAAGCCCAATTCTAACCACGAATTCAGTTTACCAGCATATCTCAATGAAGTTCTGTAATCATAGTCTAGGTCTTCTAACTTTGAAGTCACTATATTCAGGCTCCACACTCCTAGAAAAGGATTGTCTCCTATCCAGCTAAGACCAGCATCTAAATCACTTCCAGACGTTGCTAAAATGAGACTGTGATTCCAACCGTGCCCCCACCACCTAGGTAACATACCCACATCGAATAACGTACGACCAGCATTCAGGGCGATGTATGTGTTTTTAAAAGAAAGCTCTTTATCGCTAGCGTTGTCTAGATACGAAGAGTTAAGCCGGAATGCATAACTGTTAGCGAGATGTTCATAGCTCGCTTCCATCACCCACTTATCTCGGTCCACATCAGAAAACCAACCATTGTCTAAATCTTTGTTTCCACCAGAAATAGCAAAGCGACGATTGCCTCGATTAAGCTTGGCGGTCTGTAGAGCGTAGTTAAAGTGGCCAAGTTCAGCATCTAAGTAACCAGAGGTATCGATGACATGATCCCCATCGGCAATAGATGACCAACGTAATGGAAATGTACTAGTCACTCCGTTAAGCACACCTCCATCACTTAGCGCCAGCATAGAAGACCTTAGAAAAGGATCGTTGGCTTCGATCCAAGGAGAAGAATAGACATAGGCATTCATTAAAAAGATAGATGTCAGTGATATGGATATTCTAAGCCTATCAATCTTTCGCATATGTCCTTCTTTTGTCTCCGCATCAATATAAAATACGAGCAATTCAGTGCTGAATACCTTCGTTTTAGCTCATTATAAAGGGCGTTATGGATTAAGCAATCCACCATACTGTGATCACCTTGCATTAAAGAAATTTAAATTTTTACAGATATAACAAAGTGAAATAGAATCAAAACTGGAACGAACTAATTTTGTTCCAACATCGATGTTAAATTGTAAATTTACAAGGAAGACTCAATGAAGAAAATTGCTCTAACCATGTTAGTTGCGTTATGTGCATCAACTGGCGCTTTCGCTGAAGAAAGTTCTACAGCAAGCACTGCAGGTAGTTCTGCTGGCGGTTCTGCTGCTGGTGGCACAGCCGCAGGCTCAACAGCTGCTGCTTCTACTGCCGCAGCAGGTGTAGCGACAACAACAGCGGTAGCTGTAGGCGCAGCCGTTGCTGTAGCCGCCGTGGCAGTCGCAGCATCAGATAATGATGGCACTACGGGTACTGATGGTACTAACTAATTAGTACTTCGAGTAATAAACACCCTTAGCATTTTTGCTAAGGGTGTTTTTTTGCGATATTTATTAGTTCTGAGTTTTCATGATGACATATAAGGCAACCGCTCTATTTATAGCGACTATCTTGACATTATTAACGGGATGTACACAGCGTTTCGCTGATACTAACGAGACTTTAAAAGAAGCATTTTGGGGCTTTGAAGATGTGAATTTAAAGAAAGAAACAATCGAAAACATACCCTATGCTAGTAGCTATTTTAAAATTAATGATGGACCACAAATTCTGATGGTGCTTGCATTTGTTGAAAAGAATCCACAATCCGGAAAAACTCAGCATAAGTGGCTATCCAATGACAAAGCGATGATTGTTACCGAAGAGGGCCGTATCGTTAAAACATACAACCTTCCAGACGCAAACCTGAGCAGTAAAATCTCTTCTGAGAACATTGTACATTTCGATAATCCTCAATATTACTGGACTTCTGTTTATGACTGGCAGCCTGACTATCATTACAACCATCAAGCGAAAATTACCACCGAATATGTAGCCACAATGCAGTTAAACTCTATGTTGTGGTCTCAAAAGGTCAACATCTGGCAAGAATACATTTCATTTGAGAAATTGGATAAGACCATGCAAAGCACTTATTGGGTAAATGGCAATGGAGATGTACTGAAATCGGCCCAATGGGTCATTCCAGGCCAGCTTTTCATCGAGCAAGAAATACTCAAGCCATATAAAGGATGATCTTGATGAAGCATAGCTTTTTAGTTCTTTTAACTTTAGTTTCTTTTACAAATGCCGTCGCCAGTAGCGTTAAAGTAGAGCTTCCCAGTGAGCAATTAGTGATTAACTATACTGCCCCCGTCCGCCTTGAGAGAGCCATTGCTGACTCTATATTACATAGTGAGAACAATGCTCCATTTAGTTATCCATTGAATAATGCTCTATTCAACATAGACAAGCAAAGAGTCGCCAACAATAAAAAACAAGCCGTATTGAATTTACTCGATAAACTTAAAAAGCAAGATTCAGCACTTTATGAAAGTCTCGGCATCTTACACGAACAAGTGAAAACTTGGTCTGTAGGTTATAGAGAAAACCTTGCACTAGATCTCGACTTTATTCGCCTTACTCCTTCTGCCAACCCTATGCTTTCTGGTCATTATCAATTCGAATATCTAGATCGCCCTAAAACCATAAATATAGAAGGGTTAGTTTTCAGTACCTCTCGACCAGACGCAAAACCAGATTGGACGGTCAAAGATTATTTATCAACGTCTAGAGTGCTTTCTAGTGCCAGTAATAGTTATGCTTGGGTTATCTACCCAGATGGCAATTATAAGCAAGTTGGCTTCGCTTACTGGAATGATGAGAATACCCCACTACCTCCAGGCTCTAGCATCTTCGTGGGATTTAACAATCCATCAACAGAGCTTTCTCAGCTTGAACAAGACATCGTCTCTCTAATTGCCTGGAGAAGAAATTACTAATGAAACTTAATGTCATCACCTCTTTATTCCTCTCTCTTGGCTTCGTTTCAACAGTTCAGGCAAGCGATAATCTCAAAGTATCCCAAACTGACTTTGGTGGCGTCGGTCTAATGCAAATGCCTTCAGGACGTATGGCGAAAGAAGGGGAGTTCAATATAGGAGTTAGCGTCAACGACGACTACCAACAGTACACTGCATCAATTCAGTTAATGAATTGGTTGGAGTCCACAGTCCGTTACACAAGGGTGCCAGACTTGTTGTTTAGTAGCGATCCCTCTTACAGTGGAGACAATTTATATACCGATAAAGGCATCGACTTCAAAGTCCGCCTTTGGCAAGAAGGTTACTGGTTACCAGAAACTTCAATTGGTGTGCGCGACTTCGGCGGCACTGGTTTGTTTGACGGTGAGTTTGTTGCTGCAACAAAACGCTTCGGTAATTTAGATGTAACACTAGGTCTTGGCTGGGGGTACTTAGGCCAGCGTGGCAATGTGACCAATCCTTTCTGCAAAATGAGTGATGAATACTGTACTCGTGACGGTGATTTCAGAGGTACAGGCGGCAGTGTCGATTACGAGCGCTGGTTTAAAGGCCCAGCAGCTATATTTGGCGGTCTTGAGTACCAAACGCCTTATGCACCACTTCGCTTAAAGCTCGAATACGATGGCAATGATTATACACAAGACTATCCTGTAGTTCGGGCTGGCAAAACCATGCCTCAACATACTCCATGGAATGTAGGGGTTAACTATCGTTTAGGGGATTGGGGGGATGCCAAAGTCAGCTATCAACGTGGAGATACCATCACTTTTGGTATAAATATCTACACCAATTTTAACGATATGAAAGCGACATGGCGTGATGAGCCCAAACAGGCTGTCACCAACGTGGATAACAATAACCCTGACTGGCAATCGGCAGCAAAACAGATTGAGTCAAACGCAGGCTTTGAGCAAAACTCGATTACACTGGATGGCGATACCGTCATAGTGAAAGGCCAGCAGAAAAAGTACCGCGACAGAGAAAAAGCTCTCGACCGAACCGCAGCAATCTTATCTAACCATTCAAATGATCTGATTCGCGTATTTAAAGTCGTTGAACAGCAAGATGGTATGGACCTGAAAGAAACCACCATAGATAAACAGAAATACCTTACTGCAGCGAATTACTTATCCACTGAAGCAAAAGCCAAAGACAGTTTTGAGGAATCAGAGCCTAAGAGTATTGCAAAAGCACCCGTAGTAGAAAACAAAGAACGCTGGGATTATGGCTTCGAACCCGTATTAAAGCAGAGTATTGGTGGTCCTGAGTCATTCTATTTGTACAGTTTAGGCGTCAGCGCAAATTCGAACTATTGGCTCACTGATAACCTTGAGTTTGGCGGTTCAATCATCTTCAATGTGGTCGATAACTATGACAAATTTAACTACATTGAAAACTCTCCACATGTAAGAAATTACTCAACACCTAGAGTCCGAACCATGTTCCGTGCCTATGTGCATGATAATCCAGTCAGGCTCAACCACCTTCAACTCACATGGTTCGAACAGCCATTCGAAGAAGTTTATACCCAGATGTACGGTGGCTATCTAGAAATGATGTTCGCTGGTGTCGGAGGTGAAGTACTATACAGACCAATAAATAAGAACTGGGCAGTAGGTTTCGATGCTAACCTAGTCAGCCAACGTGACCCGGATTCATGGTTTGGCACATACAGTGAAGATTACTTCTTCTATGATGAGGCGACCTGCAATGACCCAACACCTTCTTGCCAAGCGTATGTTTTAAGCCAAGGTACAACAGGACATATCACAGGTTACTATATGCCAAATTGGGACTTCCTAAGAGATACACTGTTTAAGGTCAGCGCAGGCAAGTTTTTGGGTGGAGACATGGGCGCTCGCTTCGATTTTTCTAAACAGTTCAAGTCTGGTGTGATTGTCGGTGCTTACGCCACCTTTACCGATTTGACAGCAGAAGAATATGGCGAAGGAAGCTACAACAAAGGCTTCTATATTTCGATTCCTTTAGACATCATGACAATTAAACCCAGCACTGGCCGTGCAAATATTTCATGGGAACCAATAACCCGAGATGGTGGACAAATGCTGAAGAAACAATACAATCTGTTTGATAAAACAGACGTTCGTTCTCAGTGGTACCAGAAACCAAGTACTGTTGAGTAGAATGAAGAATAAAAAGGCTGACAGCAATGTCAGCCTTTTTACTATTAGGCCCTAGGGAAAGGGAATGCAGTTACCTTATCAATATGATCATTGCTGGTCGCTAGCATGATGAGACGATCAATACCTAATGCAACACCCGCGCATTCAGGTAAACCAGCTTCTAGCGCTTTGATCAAATGGCTATCAATAGGTTGAGTGGCTAATCCCATTTGTTCTCGTTTGGTATTATCTGACTCAAAGCGTTTAAGCTGTTCTGTTGCATTGTCTAGTTCATGGAATCCATTTGCTAGCTCTATTCCTTTAAAATACACCTCAAAACGGTCCGCAACGCGACTGTCTTGGCGGTTTATCTTTGCCAATGCCGCTTGTGAAGCAGGAAAATCGTATACAAATACGGGGACCTGCTGGCCAATTTCAGGTTCAACCCCAACACCAAACAATAGCTGCAACAAAGTGTCTCTATCCTGCTCAAGTTGAGCTATATCACTGAGCCCTAGCTTACCAGCCGCCACTTTAAGGTCTTCCATCGTTCCCTCTAAAGGGCAAACATTTAATATTTTCAGAAAGGCCTGCTGATACGTCATACGCTCCGCTACACCGACTTTCAGAAGTCGCTGTAACAGGTCATCTATTTCATTCATCAACTGATGATGATCAAATCCGACCCGATACCACTCAAGCATAGTGAATTCAGGGTTGTGATATCGACCATTTTCTTCATTTCGAAAAGACTTACAAATCTGGTAGATACAACCACTTCCCGCCGCAAGTAAGCGCTTCATATGGAATTCAGGGCTGGTCATCAGGTAAAGCTTCTTACCGTCCGCATAGCCTGGGCCAATAAATTCGGTTTGAAACGTATGAAGGTGGATATCCGTCACTGTCGCATGACTCATCGCTGGCGTATCAACTTCAAGGACACCTCTATCATCAAAAAACTGGCGCACTTCTCGAATCAAACTAGCTCGCTGCTTTAACTGCTCAACACTTGCTGTAGGTTGCCAATCTGCCTGCATACTTAATCTCTCGTGATGCTTTAATGTGGCGAAAATTAGCATCTTTTGCTCAAAATTAAAATGAGTTGTACTTAACCTGAAGCGCTTAAATAACGTCTTACAGCCAATAATTCATTCAATTAATCATTGATGATATTAATTCCCCGCAACAGCTGGTACGTAGGAGTATTTGAGCCGATATGGATTTGCCGTGATAGTAATCACATAACCTATATTTTCTATGCCCTTGCATGCATTACCGGAGCAAAAACCTAAATACATCAATTTTTCTGCCAATAAGCTCTTCTACACTAGCCCTATCAACTTTGGGGGTTTACCCCATGTAATTACAACAAGCGGAACAATCCGCAAATTCACACTGGAGGATAACTGTGCAAACTATCACCACAGATATCGCAGTCATCGGCGCAGGCGGCGCTGGTCTTCGCACTGCTATTGCAGCAGCTGAAGCAAACCCTGATTTAGAAGTCGCACTGATTTCTAAAGTTTATCCAATGCGTTCTCACACGGTCGCAGCGGAAGGTGGCTCAGCAGCAGTTATCAAGGATGAAGATAGCCTAGACAACCACTTCAACGACACTGTTGGCGGTGGTGACTGGCTATGTGAACAGGACGTTGTTGAATATTTTGTAGAAAACGCGACTCGCGAAATGATCCAAATGGAGCAATGGGGCTGCCCATGGAGTCGTAAAGAAAACGGTGAAGTCAACGTACGCCGATTTGGTGGTATGAAAGTTGAACGTACATGGTTCGCTGCTGATAAAACTGGCTTCCACATGCTTCACACCCTATTCCAGACATCAATGAAGTACGACAACATCAAACGTTTTGATGAGTACTTTGTGGTGGATCTGCTTGTCGATGAAGGCGAAGTGCAAGGTCTTATCGCTATCCACATGTCAGAAGGTGAACTCGTTACGATTAAAGCCAAGTCTGTTGTTTTAGCAACAGGTGGCGCAGGTCGTGTTTACCACTGTAATACTAACGGCGGTATCGTAACAGGTGATGGTATGGCAATGGCTTACCGTCATGGCGTACCTCTACGTGATATGGAATTCGTTCAGTACCACCCAACCGGTCTTCCAGGTACTGGTATCCTGATGACCGAAGGTTGTCGCGGTGAAGGCGGTATCATCGTTAACAAGAATGGCTACCGTTACCTACAAGATTACGGCATGGGCCCTGAAACTCCAGTTGGCCAGCCAAAGAACAAATACATGGAACTGGGTCCTCGCGACAAAGTTTCACAGGCTTTCTGGCACGAACAGCAGAAAGGCAACACCATCAAACACCCTTTAGGTGATGTGGTTCATCTAGACCTTCGCCACCTTGGTGAAGAGTACCTGCAAGAGCGTCTACCGTTTATCTGTGAGCTAGCGAAAGCTTACGTCAACGTTGATCCTGCAAAAGAGCTGATTCCAATTCGTCCTACTGTTCACTACACCATGGGTGGTATTGAAACTAACGGCGAATGTGAAACGCGCATTAAAGGTCTATTCGCAGTAGGCGAATGTGCTTCTGTTGGTCTTCACGGCGCTAACCGTCTGGGTTCTAACTCACTGGCTGAGTTCGTGGTGTTCGGCCGTGTTGCTGGTGAACAAGCAGTGAAGCGTGCAGCGGAATTCAAGGGCTGGAACGAAGAGTCTATTGCAGCTCAAGTGAAAGATGTTGAGCAGCGTATCGCAGCACTGATGAACCAAGAAGGCGATGAAAACTGGGCAGATATCCGCACTGAAATGGGTCATACCATGGAAGCGGGCTGTGGTATCTACCGCCAAGAAGATTTGATGCAAGCCACCATTGATAAAATCACTGAGTTGAAAGAGCGTTACAAGCGCATCAGCATCAAAGACAAAGGCAAAGTGTTCAACACAGACCTTCTGTACGCTATTGAAGTCGGTTACGGCCTAGAAGTCGCAGAAGCTATGGTTCACTCTGCGATCCTACGTAAAGAGTCTCGTGGTGCCCACCAGCGTCTAGACGATGGTTGTACTGAGCGTGATGACGTAGAGTTCCTCAAGCACTCGCTGGCTTTCTTCCAACCAGATGCAGCCCCAACTATCGACTACAGCAAGGTGACTATCACTAAGTCACAGCCTAAAGCTCGTCTATATGGTGAAGCAGCTGAGAAAGCAGCCGCTGCAGAAGCAGCAAAAGCCGCACAGAAGAACGCAGAGGAGCAAGCATAATGTCAGCAAATCGCATCCAAAAAGTAGAGATTCTGCGTTATGACCCTGAGAAAGACGCAGAACCGCACTTCCAGACCTTTGAAGTACCATTCGACGAAACTATGTCGACACTTGATGCACTTGGCTACATCAAAGATAACCTAGATAAAGACCTGTCTTACCGTTGGTCTTGTCGTATGGCGATCTGTGGTTCATGCGGCATCATGGTAAACGGCGTGCCAAAACTTGCTTGTAAAAGCTTCCTGCGCGATTACCCAAACGGCGTGAAGATCGAGCCACTGGCAAACTTCCCTATCGAGAAAGACTTGATTGTCGACATGACACCGTTCATTGAGCGACTTGAAGCTATCAAGCCTTACATCATCGGTAACGATCGTAAACCTGAAGATGGCACTAACCTACAAACGCCAGAGCAAATGGCCAAGTACAAGCAGTTCGCAGGTTGTATCAACTGTGGTCTGTGTTACGCAGCGTGCCCGCAGTTTGGTCTAAACCCTGAGTTTATCGGCCCTGCTGCGCTGACTCTTGCCCATCGTTACAACCTCGATAGTCGTGACAATGGTAAAGCAGAGCGTATGGCGATGATCAATGGTGAAAACGGCGCATGGGGCTGTACCTTCGTCGGTTACTGTTCTGAAGTGTGTCCGAAGAACGTTGATCCTGCAGCTGCAGTAAACCAAGGTAAAGTCGAGTCTTCTATGGACTTCGTGATTGCTATGCTGAAGCCTGACGGCACACCAGCAAAAACAGCAGAGGAGGCATAAGAATGAGTAACCGTAAACCTTACGTTCGTGAAGTAAAACGTACTTGGTGGAAAGATCATCCTTTTTACCGCTTCTACATGCTTCGCGAAGCGACTGTACTGCCTCTGATCCTATTTACTGTCTTCCTGACTTTCGGTTTAGGCTCATTAGTGAAAGGTCCCGAAGCTTGGCAAGGCTGGCTTGAGTTTATGGCCAATCCAGTAGTCGTAGCGATTAACATCGTCGCGCTAGCCGGCAGCCTACTGCATGCTCAAACATTCTTCAGCATGATGCCGCAGGTAATGCCGATTCGCTTAAAAGGTAAGCCAGTGGATAAGAAAATCATTGTGCTTACTCAATGGGCAGCCGTGGCATTTATTTCTCTGATTGTGCTGGTAATCGTTTAAGGAGCTATGACTATGAAACCTAACTTTTCTGTAGATAGAGCCCCTAAGCGTTCTGATGAGCCAATTTGGTGGGGATTGTTTGGCGCTGGCGGTACTTGGTTTGCCATGATTACCCCAGTGACGATTCTGGTTCTTGGTGTACTTGCTCCATTGGGCATCATCAATGTCGAAGCTCTAAGCTACGAGCGTGTGGTTAATTTTGCAACAAGCATCATTGGCGCTCTATTTATCATTGGTACGCTAGCACTACCAATGTGGCATGCAATGCACCGTGTCCATCATGGTATGCATGATCTCAAAATTCATGCTGGACTAGCTGGGAAAGTCGGCTGTTACGCCTTTGCAGGGCTCATATCGGTCTTGAGCGTGATTTTTATCTTTATGCTCTGAGCAAAACCTGAAGATAAAAGCTGGCTTAACGCCAGCTTTTTTATTGCTCGCAAGCCATCTCTATTCCATGAAAGTTGCGATATTAGATAAAGATTTCTTATGAGTCGCATGTTCAGGAATCGTTGCATCTTCAGCAGGATAACCCGTCACAATCAACATGTACGGCCTGTCGACATCGTTATCACGGCCACAAATCTTACTCAGAAAGCTCATTGGTTTAGGGGTATGCGTTAGTGTTCCTAGGCCAGCGTTATGCAATGCTTGGAGTAAAAAGCCCGTTGCTATGCCGACCGACTCATGTACGTAATAATTGGTTTGCTCCCCATCATTGCTCACGCCACCTTTCTTCTGTGAAAAAACGGCAATTAACCAAGGCGCTGTTTCGAGATAGGGTTTACTGGCGTGAGTCCCTAAGGGCTTTAAAGCATCCAGCCACTCCTGCCCTGCTCTCCCTTCGTAGAAAGAACGCTCTAACTCTTCTGCAGCCTGGCGAATTTGACCTTTCACTTCCGCACGACTGATGGCGACAAAATGCCAAGGTTGATGATTCGCTCCACTAGGCGCGGTTCCAGCTGCAAGGATACAGTGCTCAATGACATCTTTCGCTACTGGTCGATCTGAAAAGCGGCGAATCGAATGGCGGCGTTTGAGCTGTTGGTAGTTTTGCTCAGCACGCGCTGACATTTCCTCGGCAGGAAATTCAATAAAATCATTCAAAGGCGAATGGGATTCTGTGGTCGACATGTTGCTTCCTTGCGCAGTTAGAGTCATTCCAATATAGCGTTATTTGTCTATCTCGCGAGTTAGCAAATGGAGGGAAACCAAAGAGTGAGAGTGAACGCAAACTTCCCTCAACGATTAATAACAAAAAAGCCGATCTTACGATCGGCTTTTTCTTCAAGAGTAGATCAAAGAATGAAACGACTTAGGTCTTCATCTTCTATTGTTTCGCCTAACTTAGCTTTAACGTATTCGGCATCAATCGTCAGTTTCGAACCTGATTTGTCTGTTGCTTCAAATGAAATCTCATCCATCAAGCGCTCCATCACCGTATGCAGGCGGCGAGCACCGATATTCTCAGTGGTTTCATTCACTGTCCATGCCGCTTCTGCGATTTGAGTGATACCCTCTTCAGTAAACTCAACATCGACATCTTCTGTCTTCATTAGCGCAACGTATTGCTCTGTCAGTGATGCTTTGGGCTCAGTTAGGATACGTTTGAAGTCGTGACTTGAAAGCGCTTCTAGCTCGACACGAATTGGCAGGCGACCTTGCAGTTCAGGGATCAGATCCGAAGGTTTGGCTACCTGGAATGCGCCAGATGCCACAAATAGAATATGGTCTGTTTTCACCATACCATGCTTAGTTGAGACTGTGCTACCTTCAATCAATGGAAGCAGGTCACGCTGAACACCTTCGCGAGAAACATCTGGACCTGAGCTTTCGCCACGCTTACAAATTTTGTCAATCTCATCGATAAACACGATACCGTTGTTCTCAACATTGAAGATAGCCTGTTCTTTCAGCTCTTCCTGATTAACCAGTTTCGCAGCTTCTTCTTCCGTCAGCGCCTTAAATGCATCTTTGATTTTCAGCTTACGTTTTTTCTTGGTATCGCCAGCTAAGTTTTGGAACATACCTTGAAGCTGATTAGTCATTTCTTCCATGCCAGGAGGCGCCATGATTTCTACACCCATTTGCGGTGCAGCTACATCGACTTCGATCTCTTTGTCATCGAGTTTGCCTTCGCGTAGTTTCTTGCGGAAGATTTGACGCGTGTTAGAAGCGCTTTCGTCTTGCTGCTCATTTTGCCCCCAAGCATCTCTCGCTGGTGGTAAAAGCGCATCAAGAACACGTTCTTCAGCTTGCTCTTCAGCACGGAATTTAACTTTTTCCATCGCTTGCTGATGCGTCATCTTAATAGCAACATCCGTCAGATCGCGAATGATAGTCTCAACTTCTTTACCAACGTAACCCACTTCAGTGAATTTTGTTGCTTCTACTTTAATAAACGGTGCATTGGCCAGTTTAGCTAAACGACGCGCAATCTCCGTTTTACCTACACCAGTTGGACCAATCATCAGAATGTTCTTTGGTGTGACTTCAACGCGTAAGCTTTCTTCAAGCTGCATACGGCGCCAGCGGTTACGCAGTGCAATGGCCACTGAGCGTTTCGCGTTATCCTGACCAATGATATGGCGGTTAAGTTCATGAACAATTTCGCGGGGAGTCATTTCAGACATAATCAAATTCCTTAAATTCAGTAACCACTATCTTGGGTTATTCAGCGTTAAGTTCAGCTGGGATTTCTAGTTCTTCGATAGTGTGGTGATGATTGGTAAACACACAGATATCACCTGCAATTTTTAGTGATTTCTCCGCGATGTCACGAGCATCTAGCTCTGTGTTCTCTAGTAAAGCTGTCGCCGCTGCTTGGGCGAAATTACCACCAGAGCCAATCGCAATCAGATCGTTCTCAGGCTGAACCACATCACCATTACCAGTGATGATAAGTGAGGCAGTTTCGTCTGCTACCGCAAGTAGGGCTTCAAGTTTGCGTAACGCACGGTCACTGCGCCAGTCTTTGGCCAGCTCAACAGCCGCTTTGGTTAGATGGCCTTGGTGCATTTGCAGTTTGCTTTCAAACTTTTCAAACAGCGTAAATGCGTCTGCGGTACCACCAGCAAAGCCAGCAAGCACTTTGTTGTTGTACAAACGACGTACTTTACGTGCGTTGCCTTTCATCACAGTGTTACCCAGTGATACTTGTCCATCGCCGGCAATGACGACTTTGTTGTTTCGACGTACAGATACAATAGTAGTCACGAGTAGGGCCTCATCATTATCTTCATCTTGGTATATCAGCTATATGAGGCTGGCTTAAGAGGAATTCAAGGGGAGATAAAAGGTTACAATTGACGAGAAGCCTATTTATCTGGTCATCCTCAAGAGCGAGGGACGAGTGAGTTGGGGATCTCTTCAACTTGTGTTGCTAACTTAAGAGGTTCCCTACTCCTTCCTTCGTCAGTCTATGGAATGACAACAGGTAAAGAGCCAATAAAAAACGAACCCATCAGGGTTCGCTTTTAATATCTTTACTGCGCTTCTTTCCAAATTGCACAAGGTTCAATCTTGGCGCGCTGAAGTTTGTGTTTGTCTCGCTCGGCGTCACGCTTGAACTTATATGGTCCGAGCACTACCCGATACCATTTGCTCCCTTCTTTTTTACGGATCTTACTGTTTATGCCTTGAAAAGCGATATCGAGCTTACGTGCTTCAGCCTGCGAGGCATTGGTATACGCGCCACACTGCATTATGTATGGGACCTCAGACACCACCTGCTTTTTGGCAGTCACTTCAATTTCGCGGCTTGGTAAAGACTCAACATAGTCCCATTTTTCCTCCGGAGGAGGTGGCAATGCTTTTTCAGTTTTGGGTTTAGGCTTCGGCTTAGTTTGCTTTACTACAGGCTGAGACGGTTGAGGGTCATTACTGAGCGTATATAACCCATACCCAAATCCACACACCAGCAGAATCGCCAGCAATCCACTGCGCCAAGGCCTTCTCTTTGGCACCGACTTCTTACGCGCTGGTTTTCGCCCACTGTTTCCGCGACCACGTTTTACATAATCTCTATTTGCCACTGCTGTACATCAACATCTATTGCCTCTTTCGCTATGGTAATGCAGTTTGCGCCCTGATTACAGAGGGGAAATGGAAGCGGCGCATCAAAATGCGCCGCGGATAGAGAAGGTTTGGTCAGATGATTCTTGGTGGAGCCGCACTTTCCCTCACAATCAGCTGAGTTTCCAGCAACCTTGAGCCAGCGCGGACGTCATGTCCTCTGAGCAATTCAAGCATCATCAGCATCGCCTGACGGCCAATTTCGTAACGTGGCTGAGAGATGGTGGTCAACGGTGGATCGCAGTACTGGGCAAATTGAATATCATCGAAGCCCACCACAGAAAGGTCTTGCGGAATACGCAAACCCAATTTCTTGGCTTCCTGAATCGCTCCAATTGCCATCGCATCATTGTGACAGAAAATAGCCGTTGGTGGCTCAGGCAGGGAAAGAAGCTTGCGTAATGCTTTTGCACCATCTTCGAATGAGAAATCACCATAAGTGCAGTAATTTGGGTTCATCGTGATGCCCGCTCGGCGAAGTGCCTGCTGATAGCCTTGGTAGCGGAACTGGCATAACACCGCCGAGTCCGGACCAGATATCTGCGCGATGCGCTTATGACCCATTTGCGTCAGATAATTAACAGCTTCAAATGCTGAAGTCAGATTATCGATGTGGACCGTCGGCAACTCTAACTCCGGAGCAAACTCACACGCCATCACCATAGGTGGTAAGTTTTTTTGCTCTGGTTTGCTTACATCAAATGGGAGATCAGTACCAAGCAGCAACATCCCATCCGCTTGCTTAGTAAAGACAAGATTGACAAAAGAGCTCTCACGCTTTTTCTGCTGGCCACTGTCTCCGAGAAGTACGATGTACCCATGCTCCATCGCCGCATCCTCTATCCCACGGATAATCTCTGTATAATAGGGATCACAGATGTCCGGAATAATAGCTATGATAGTCTTGGACTCATTTCGGCGCAGGTTGCGCGCAAGAGAATTTGGTGAATACCCGGCTTCCAAAACTGCATCTTCGACCCGCTTCCGTGTGGCTGTAGATACTTTTTCCGGGTTCATTAGAGCACGCGATACTGTTGCTGTTGAAACGCCTGCTAGTTGAGCAACATCCTTCATTGTCGCCATATATTAATTACCCTCTTCATTTTCTAAACATGGTAGCGCTTGGTGCCACCTAAACCGATTTTGATGAGCTGAAACTCATTCTTATGTTTATTGCCTAGAGCAATCGTTTACCTGTCTTATATCAATCAATTTATTCAATCAAGCTAATCCATAGTTTATTCATTTCGAAACATAAAGTTACGGGAAGATTAACAAAATTAAACCCGGTGATGAGATGTTAATCACAATTAAATGAAAAAGATGCAAATCAACTCAAGTCCTGCGGCTCAATATCTAGAGACCAGCGAACTCTCTTCGCATTTGGCAACATTTGGATCGCTGGCTTTGCACTCCCTAATAGTTTTTGCATCGTTGATCGAGTTTGCGTCTGCAACATTAGCTGCCAGCGGTATTTGCCTGACCGCTTCGCCAACGGGGCTGGCGTAGGACCTAGTACCTGACAGCAATCATCGAATAGTGGGTGCGATTCCAACGTATGGCGTACTTGACGCAAAAATGCTTCTACATACTGAGAGTCATTCGCCTCAGCACGGAACAAGGTTAAGTAAGAGTAAGGAGGCAACATAGCCAGTTTACGTTCCTGCAAGGCGGTCTCGGCAAAATGTCGATAACTTTTCGTCAACAGAGCTTGAAGTAAACTATGTTCAGGATGATGGGTTTGCAGTATAACTTCTCCTGGCTTGCTGGCTCGCCCTGCTCGTCCCGCGACCTGAATAAACAATTGAGCCAAACGCTCTGAGGCTCTGAAGTCACTGCTGTATAGTGATCCATCGACATCCAACAACGCCACCAATGTCACATCTGGAAAGTGATGACCTTTCGCCAACATTTGCGTACCAATCAATATTTGGTATTTACCGTTGCGAATAGCTCCGAGAGCTGATTCCAGACTGCCTTTACGTCGGGTACTGTCGCGATCAATACGAATGGTTTGATATTCAGGAAAAAGTTCACCAAGCTGCGCTTCGAGCTGCTCAGTCCCTACACCCACCGTGACCAAATTGGACGATCCGCATCCTTGGCACTGATGAATAGTGGGCTGCTGTGAACCACAGTGGTGGCAACGGATCTCATTGCTGTATTGATGATAGGTATAATAAGCATCGCATCGCTTACATTCCGCAATCCAACCACAATCATGACACATCAAAGCAGGCGAAAAACCGCGACGATTGAGGAACAACATCACTTGATTACCCGCACTAAGGTGTTGACGCATCTCAGCGATCAAGGAGGCAGATAGACCACTTTCCAAATACTGACCTTTCACATCCAGCACCTTGTTTGTCGTCGGTACCGCATTACCAGCGCGCTCGGTCAGTGTCAAATGGTGATACTTGCCAGATAAAGCATTATGTAGAGTTTCCAGAGCTGGTGTTGCCGATCCGAGTACAATTGGAATTTGCTCTTTGCTAGCTCGCATCACAGCAACATCACGCGCATGATAGCGAAGGCTGTCTTGCTGCTTATAAGAAGCATCGTGCTCTTCATCAACAATGATGATGCCGAGATCAGCAAAAGGCGTCAGTAATGCTGAACGTGTACCAATAACGATGCCAGCAGCTTGATCTCGGGCACTTAACCAAGCATTCAATCTTTCGCTGTCGTTAAGCCCCGAATGAATCACTTCGACTGGCACATCAAACCTGTGGCGAAAACGGTTAATGGTTTGTGGTGTCAAGCCAATTTCAGGCACTAATACTAGGGCTTGCCGCCCTTTCTCCAATACCGGCTTAATAAGGTTCAGATACACTTCTGTCTTACCTGAACCGGTCACTCCTTCCAGTAAAAAACACCCAAAACCATCAAAGCTATTAACGGTCGCAATAGCGACAGCCTGCTCTTCATTAAGCTTTGGCTTGTCCACATCTGCTTCAACCTGCTGACTCCAGTCGCGAATCTCCGGTTTGCACTCGATCGACTCAATCCAGCCTTTCTCCTGCAAGGTTTTGAGAACGCTAGAGCTGACTTCTTGATCAATGAAGTGCTGGTGTGGCACTGAACCACTTTCAAGCATATGCATGACCTTAGCCTGCTTGACGGCTCGGCCAAAACCTAACATCAGTTGATTACGTCCAGCTGCAGTCAACTGCCATTCCACCAGCGTCGCAAAATCGGCTTCTTTGCCTTTACGAAGTGCACTTGGCATCGCATTGAGCAAGGTGTCTCCAAGAGGGTACTGATAAAACTGACTGCACCATTGCAACAACTCATAGAGGCTATCTGGCCAAACAGGCTGAGAGTCCAGCACTTGTTTTAGCGGTTTGAGCTTGTCAACACTGAACTCGGACTGGTTCACCAACGCCGTGACCACACCGACCAGCGTCTGACGACCAAACGGAACAGACACACGCCCACCAATAATAGGAAACAGGTGAACAGGAATCTGATAATCAAACTGTTTGTCGAGTGGTACAGGTAAAGCCACTCGGGCAATTGTCGGTCGCATATAGACTTAAAGCACAATGAAAGGAACTCATTTAGTCTAAGGGAAAAGCACTAAGCGCGAAAGTCACAGCATTGCTAACCCGATTTCTAGCACGGATAAAGACCAGCGGCTAAAAAAGTAGCAACTTTCTTAGTAAATAAGTTGATCCCTAAGTCTGTATTCATTACTATATCGCGCCTTAGTGATATGGCTTGCTTTTGAGCAGCGGTATCCAAAGGAAATTTTATTAACTACGTGTGGTGTCCGGCATAGAATCGGATAGCGACACGGCCTATTTTAGAGGTTCTCCCATGAAAGCTGGTATCCACCCAGAATACAAAGCAGTTAAAGCAACTTGTTCTTGCGGTAACTCTTTCGAGTTCAACTCAACTCTAACTAAAGAGTCAATCCACCTAGACGTATGTGACAAATGTCACCCATTCTACACTGGTAAGCAACGTATCGTTGATACTGGCGGCCGTGTAGATCGCTTCAACAAGCGTTTCGGTGCTCTTTCTTCTAAGAAATAATTTCTTTTTAGATGAAGAGAAAAGGACGCTACGGCGTCCTTTTTTGTTCCCTACATCCCCAGCGAATCATTCAGAGTAATATCTTCCGCTGTTTGATATTCGCCAGCCACATCTCTAACCATCTGGTCTTATCTCCTGTCATTTAGCACATTTTATTGCTTTAGCTCGCATTCTGACCTTTGCAGCTTGACTTAGTTACTCTAGAATGGGTTCCCCCCTATCCTAATTATTAATAACGAGTACCTACACCTATGTCCGATGACAATCACCAAGAACTATCCCCTGAAGAACAATTCCGTCAGCAAGCATTGGATTACCATGCCTACCCTACAGCAGGCAAGATTTCGGTTGAGCTGACAACACCAGCTGAAACGGCAGGTGATCTAGCGTTAGCGTACAGCCCAGGCGTGGCTGAGCCAGTACGTGAAATTGCTCAGAATGCAGATAATGTCTACAAATATACCTCTAAAGGTAACATGGTAGCGGTTATCTCCAACGGAACAGCTATTCTTGGTCTTGGAAACTTAGGTCCGCTGGCATCTAAGCCTGTCATGGAAGGTAAAGCTCTCCTGTTCAAACGCTTCGCAGGTTTGGACTCTATCGACATTGAAGTCAAACACCGCACAATAGAAGAGTTCGTCGATACCGTCGCTAACATTGCCGATACCTTTGGAGGTATCAACCTCGAAGACATCAAAGCACCAGACTGTTTTGAGATTGAAAAACAGCTGATCGAGCGCTGTGATGTACCGGTTTTTCACGACGATCAACATGGTACAGCTATCGTCACCGCAGCAGGTATGCTTAACGCAATTGAACTCCAAGGCAAAAAGCTAGAAGATGCTACGATTGTTTGTCTTGGCGCCGGTGCTGCAGCAGTGGCTTGTATGGAACTACTGATTAAATGTGGTGCAATGCGTGAAAAAATTTACATGCTTGACCGCAAAGGTGTTATCCACACTCGCCGTGATGATCTCAACGAATACAAGCAACTATTTGCCAACAACACTGACAAGCGTACACTGGAAGACGTAATTGAAGGTGCTGACCTATTCTTAGGCGTATCTGGCCCGAACTTACTCGCACCTGAAGCACTAAAACTGATGGCTGATAAACCTGTGGTCTTCGCATGTTCAAACCCAGATCCGGAAATCAAGCCAGAGCTGGCACACGAAGTACGTGATGATTTAATCATGGGCACAGGCCGTAGTGACTACCCGAACCAAGTGAACAACGTGTTGTGTTTCCCATTCATCTTCCGCGGCGCTCTAGACGTTCGAGCTAGCGAAATCAACGATGAAATGAAGCTCGCTGCCGTAGATGCCATTCGTGAACTAGCGAAAGAAGAAGTTCCAGCAGAAGTATTGAAAGCCGCTGGCGTAGACAAGCTGGAATTTGGCCCTGGTTACATCATTCCTAAACCGATGGACTCTCGCCTATTGCCACGTGTCGCAAAAGCGGTTGCTTTAGCAGCAGTAGAGTCAGGTGTGGCTCGTATTGAAATGCCAGAGAATTACATGGAAGCGTAGGCCTTCCTCTCTAGCAACAAAAAACCGCTGAACATTCAGCGGTTTTTTAGTTTTCAGTAAAATAAAAACAAGGCGCGCCGCCAGTTATTACTCTTCGTCATAGGCTTCGAATTCAATACCCATCTCAGTCATGAGTTTTTTTACTTCCGCCGGGATATCATCTGGGCGATCTTTACGCAAATCTTCATCAGTCGGTAATGGTTGGCCAGTATAAGCATGTAGAAACGCTTCACACAGCAGCTCACTGTTTGTCGCATGGCGCAAGTTATTGATCTGACGGCGCGTTCGCTCATCAGTTAAAACCTTCAATACTTTCAATGGAATAGAAACTGTAATCTTCTTTACTTGCTCGCTTTTTTTTCCATGTTCAGCATACGGACTTATGTATTCGCCGTTCCAATCTGCCATTGCGCACCTTTATGATTCATTATGTATAAAGTTAGAAAGCATAATTTTAGCGGGATTCATGTCCACAAGCAAAGACATATAGACGTCTAGAAGTGTTGACGTCTCAAAAAATGAGAAGTAAAGTGAAGAGATATACGATTGGAATAACATATATCTAACATCCGGCAAATAGGTATAGTGTAGTCTCCAGTCAAGTCACTACAGTTCGAAAGGAAACACTTATGAGCGCCCGTAAACCAGCCACAATCGCGGTACGTACTGGTATCGAGTCAGACACTCAGCATCATGCCGTTGTGCCACCTATTTACCTCTCGACTAACTACGGATTTCCCGCCTTCGGTGAAGTGCCCAAATATGACTATACTCGCTCAGGTAACCCAAACCGTGGTTTGTTAGAAAAAGCACTCTATGAACTGGAGTCTGGTAGAGGCGCAGTAGTGACCAACTGTGGAACCTCAGCATTAAATCTGTGGGTCTCGGCATTTCTTGGCCCAGATGACCTGATCATTGCGCCACACGATTGCTACGGTGGTACATACCGTTTGTTTAACACCCGCGCTCAGAAAGGTGACTTCAAGGTTCAGTTTGTCGATCAGTCTGATCAAAAAGCCTTGGACGACGCCATTGCAAAGCAGCCTAAATTGATTCTGTTAGAAACACCGTCCAATCCTCTGGTTCGAGTCGTCGACATAGCCGCAGTATGTGAAAAAGCCCGTCAATTTGGAGCATTGGTTGGCGTCGACAATACCTTTTTGACTCCTGTGTTCCAAAAACCTCTAGAGCTAGGGGCTGACTTCGTCATTCACTCAACAACCAAATACATTAACGGCCATTCAGATGTGATTGGTGGTGTGGTAATCACCAAAACTGAGCAGCATGCTGAAGATCTTGCTTGGTGGGGCAACTGCATCGGTGCGACTGGTACACCATTCGACAGCTATATGACATTACGCGGTATTCGCACCTTGGGTGCACGAATGAAAGTGCATGAAGAAAGCTCGGCACAAATCCTCAATTACCTGCAGTCTCAGTCTCTGGTGGGGAACATCTATCACCCTAGCTTGCCGGAACACCCTGGTCACGAGATTGCGAAAAAGCAACAGTCTGGATTCGGCTCTATGCTTAGTTTTGAGTTTGCAGGCAGCTTTGAGCAGCTCAAGCACTTTGTTGGTGAGCTAGAACTGTTCTCACTCGCCGAATCACTTGGCGGCGTGGAGAGCCTGATTTGCCACCCAGCGTCAATGACACACCGAGCTATGGGTGAAGTGGCATTAGCAGAAGCTGGGGTTTCACAGCAACTGCTCCGCCTTTCCGTCGGCCTCGAAGATGCGGATGACCTGATTGCCGATCTTGAACAAGCATTCGGTAAAACTCAGGAGGCGTTGTCATGAACCAGCAGCGTCAATTGCATAAATTTGGCGGTAGTAGCCTCGCAGATCCAGACTGCTACCGCCGCGTAGTCAATATTCTCAAAGAGTATTCTGATAAAGAAGACTTAATTGTCGTCTCAGCGGCAGGCAAGACCACCAATCGTTTGATTGAGTTTTTAGACTCACTGAACAAAGATGGCCGCCTCGCACACGAAGCATTGCAGTCATTACGCCAGTTTCAGGTCCAGCTAGTAGAAGACCTGTTACAAGGTGAAATACAACAGCAGCTTCTTGCCACACTCAACGACGAATTCACCATACTGGGTGAGCTAACAGCTCCCTTAAAGACTGCCGACCGCGCAGCCGTATTGGGTCATGGAGAGGTTTGGTCTTCTCGACTACTGGCAGCATTACTAAATCAAAATGACCTACAGGCCGTTGCTCTAGATGCAAGAACCTTCCTACGTGCCGAAGCAGGTACACAACCTGAAGTCGACCGAGGTACCTCCTATCCGCTGCTCAAGGAAGTGCTCGCTCAACACGCCCATCATCGCGTTGTGATCACGGGCTTTATGGCACAAGATGAGCAAGGCCATACCGTTCTGCTTGGTCGTAATGGTTCAGATTACTCCGCCACCGTCATTGGTGCGCTAGCCGAAGTAAAACGCGTGACCATATGGAGTGACGTCGCAGGTGTCTACAGCGCAGACCCACGTTTAGTCTCTGATGCATGCCTTCTGCCATTACTTCGCCTTGATGAAGCCAGTGAGTTAGCCCGACTTGCTGCGCCAGTCCTGCACAGCCGTACGCTTCAGCCAGTCGCGCAAAGTACGATGGACTTGCATCTACGTTGCAGCCACGAACCAGAGGACGGCTCCACACGCATTGAACGTGTATTGGCCTCAGGTCGCGGTGCGAAAATCATCTCGTCGCTGAAAGAAGTACTGCTGATCCAACTAAATTTTGCCTCTGGACACGATTTCAGCCGCCTTGAACAAGAAACCCTAACCGGTCTGAAGCGAGCTCAACTTGAGCCACTGACCTATGAAGCACAAGAAGATCAACAAACACTGCGTTTAGCGTATACCGCAGAGATTGCAGGTGGTGCTCTCGAGTACCTGCAAGATGCTGCAATAGAAGCTGAAATTAAGCTCAAAGAAGGCTATTCGTTAATTGCAGCTGTCGGCGCAGGCGTCACTAAAAGCGCAAACCATTGTTATGGCTTCTACCAGAAGCTTAAGTCTTCTCCGGTGGAGTTTGTGTCAGAATCTCAGTCCGGATTAAGCTTAGTCGCGGTGCTGCGTCGTACGGAGACTTCTGTTCTGGTCAAGTCAATTCACAGCCAGTTGTTTCAAGCTCAGAAACGTGTCGGCATTGCACTTTGTGGCAAAGGTAATATTGGTTCGAGCTGGCTTGAACTGTTCGCTGAGCAAAAAGCAGAGCTAGAAAAACGTCGCGGCATGAACTTCGAATTGGTTGCTGTTGTTGGCAGCCAAAACTACTGGTTCAATCCTAAAGGGATTGATGCCAGTACCGTAAGCGGCCACTACGAAGAAGAAGCCATTGAGTATCAAGGCGATGAGTGGGTAAGAAAACTTGGCGCGATTCAGGGCTACGATGACGTCGTTGTGCTCGATGTAACGGCCAGCCAGCAACTGGCCGAACGTTACCTGGATATCGCAGAACAAGGTCTACACCTTATCTCAGCCAACAAAGTCGCTGGCTCCGCATCGAGTGATTATTATCATCAAGTGCAAGATGCATTTGCCAAGATAAACCGCCATTGGCTTTACAATGCAACGGTTGGAGCTGGCTTACCGATCAACCATACGGTGAAAGACCTACGGGAAAGTGGCGATGACATTCATGCTTTATCCGGTATTTTCTCAGGCACGCTTTCTTGGCTGTTTCAGCAGTATGACGGTAATGTACCTTTTGCGGAACTAGTCGATCTCGCTTGGCAGCAAGGTTTGACTGAACCGGACCCACGCAGCGATCTGGATGGCTCTGATGTAATGCGTAAGTTAGTGATCTTAGCGCGTGAAGCTGGGCTCGATCTGGAACCTGAAGCGGTTAAAGTGGAAAGTCTGGTTCCTGTTGAACTTGCAGATCTATCGTTAGACGATTTCCTAGATAAAAGCCAGCTATTGAGTGAACTATTGGCCGAGCGTTTAGAGAAAGCTCAATGCGAAGACAAGATACTGCGATACGTTGCAAGGCTGGAGAAAAATGGTTCCGCAACAGTCGGCGTTGAAGCGCTTAGCAAAGAGCATGCGCTGGCTAACTTGCTGCCATGTGACAACATCTTCGCCATCGAAAGCAAATGGTACAAGGATAACCCACTGGTCATTCGCGGCCCCGGCGCAGGCCGAGAGGTAACCGCAGGGGCGATTCAGTCAGACCTCAATCTTCTTTCCAGCTTGTTATAATTGAATAAAGCGCAGCCCTTAGCTGCGCTTTTTCTTTCTCATTCATACCATTACCTATCAAGTTGAAAACGTCTAATATTTAACTTGAAAAAAATTCATAATCGCACTGTTGACTTTAAATCGTATTCAATACATTCTGTGGACATATAGACGTCTAAACGTCGATTTGAGGATTTGAGTTTTGTGGTCCAGTTGCCACATGGAGAGAGTAAGATGGGATATACGCACGCCGGCCATATAGATGCCTTAAACCAGAATATTGCGGAACTTTCTGACAACATCAATGTGTCATTTGAGTTTTTTCCACCCAGCAGTGAAAAGATGGAAGAAACCCTATGGAACTCAGTCCATCGCCTCAAAACGCTAAAGCCTAAATTCGTTTCTGTCACTTACGGTGCGAATTCAGGTGAACGTGACCGCACACACTCCATCATTAAAGAAATTAAAGCTGAAACAGGGCTAGTTGCCGCTCCCCACCTAACGTGTATTGACGCGTCACGTGAAGAGCTAGCACGTATTGCTGATGATTACTGGGCGAACGGTATTCAGAGCATCGTCGCGTTGCGTGGTGACATCCCACCGGGCGGCGGTAAGCCTGAAATGTACGCCTCCGATCTGGTGAAACTGCTTAAAGAGCGTCACGATTTTGATATCTCCGTTGCCGCTTTCCCAGAAGTGCACCCAGAAGCCAAAAGTGCGCAGGCGGATCTACTCAACCTCAAACGTAAAGTAGATGCAGGCGCAAGCCGCGCTATTACTCAGTTCTTCTTTGACGTTGAAAGCTATCTTCGTTTCCGTGACCGCTGTGTTGCAGCAGGCATCGACGTTGAAATCGTACCGGGTATTTTACCTGTTTCGAACTTTAAGCAAGCCTCACGCTTTGCCGCTCAGAACAACGTTAAAGTACCAAACTGGATGGCGAAACAGTTTGAAGGCTTGGATGATGACCCAACCACACGTCAGCTAGTTGGTGCGAGCCAAGCCATCGATATGATTCGAGTGCTGAGCCGAGAAGGTGTGAAAGACTTCCACTTCTACACACTAAACCGTGCAGAAATGACCTATGCGCTGTGCCATACCTTAGGCGTGCGACCTGTGGTGTAATCTCAACACTAATGACCCCTCTAAAAATGCAAAAAGGGTAGCCATGGCTACCCTTTTTATCATTAGACTATGATTACTCTACTTCGTCCATCTTACCTAGCAGATTACGAATACGATCCTGCCAAGCTGAATGTTCTTGTTGCATCTGCTGCGCTTTTTGTTCGATCTCTTCACGGCTAGAGCGCAGTTCATTTGCTTCTACTGCCAGCTTCTCTTTTTCTTCTTTCAGCTCTTCCACTTCCATTTGTAGAAGCGCAATGGTGTCAACTGCAGTTTGGATTTTCGCTTCTAGTTTTTCTAGTACTTCAAAAGACATCTTAGCCTACCTTGTATTGTCCGGTTATTGTGAAGAGCTTTCTCCACCTAATGTACTCATTCTACTCAGGCAGAGAGTGATAAACACGCCCTATATTCTATATTTCGCACCATTCGGTCAAAAAATCAGCATACATTGACAATGCACTGACGGAGAAGCTCTGAGAGCACATTTTTTATCGATTTCCCCCTGATTTTGATCGAGTTCAATTTCGCTTGGCTAAAGTGGCAAACGTTTACTTGCAACTATGCTAAAATCCTGCGCGTTTAATTCATTCCCCTATTCTCTAGATTTGGAGTCATTATGAAACGCGATTTAGCAATGGCATTTTCCCGAGTAACAGAAGGCGCCGCATTGGCTGGTTATAAATGGCTGGGACGTGGTGACAAAAATGCGGCTGACGGCGCTGCTGTTGAAGTGATGCGAACCTTGCTCAATAAGACCGATATCAGTGGTGAAATTGTGATTGGTGAAGGCGAGATTGACGATGCACCTATGCTGTATATTGGAGAACACGTCGGAATCGGCGGGGATGCAGTCGATATTGCTGTCGACCCAATTGAAGGTACGCGCATGACGGCTATGGGGCAGTCCAATGCGTTAGCCGTACTCGCTGCAGGCGAGAAAGGCAGCTTCCTAAAAGCACCTGACATGTACATGGAAAAGTTAGTCGTTGGCCCTTGCGCGAAAGGCTGTATCGACCTCAACAAACCACTTAAAGAAAATCTAGAGAACATCGCCCAAGCGTTGAATAAAACGCTAGATACGCTAGTCGTCATTACACTAGCCAAGCCACGCCATGACCAAGTGATAACAGAGATGCAGGGAATGGGGGTACGTGTTTTTGCTGTTCCAGATGGCGATGTGGCCGCTTCGATTCTAACATGTATGCCTGACAGCGAAGTTGATGCGATGTACTGCATTGGCGGCGCACCTGAAGGGGTGGTGTCTGCTGCAGTGATCCGCGCTCTGGATGGTGAAATGCATGGCCGTTTACTGCCCCGTCATGAGGTCAAAGGCGATACGGAAGAAAACCGAATTTATGGGACTGCAGAGCTAAAACGCTGTAAAGAAATGGGCGTAGAAGCGAATACAGTACTCACGATGGAAGAGATGGCCAAGAGCGATAATGTGGTCTTCTCAGCAACGGGAATTACTAAAGGTGATCTTCTCGATGGCATCACTCGCCAAGGTAACATTGCGACCACAGAAACACTGCTTATCCGTGGTCGTTGCCGTACCATTCGTCGAATTAAGTCCACTCACTATCTTGAGCGCAAAGACGCTGAAGTAAGAGAGATCATTCTCTAGCACCTAGTGGCGTTGCTGGAAGGGGGAGCTAACCTTCTGACCCTGTAAACACAGCCCATTAGATACGAAAACGGAGCCTAACGGCTCCGCTTTATTTGGCTAAGTAGCTAGGGATGATTACATCATGCCGCCCAAATCGCACTTAAACCCTATGAGTGGCGGTATATCTAGCTTTGTGGCATCATAATTGTCTACATTAATGACTACAAAGTTGGCTACATGGCATCTTCTGACACAAAACACTTGAAGCTACGAGGCAACGTCTGGTGGTATCAAAGACGCATTCCAAAATCTCTCCTAGAGCAATTTGGCGGACAAACCACGGTATCAGAGAGCCTTGGAACAGGTGATATCAGGGAAGCTAGGCGCAAAAGAGACATCCTCAATGGCAAGCTTGAAGAAAGACGATTTAATGCCCCCAATGCAGATAGACACCGCTTCCTTGAACTCATTAAGACAATGAGCGAGGACAAGGAGCGTTTCCCTGCGTCTTGGGATGAGCACTACGACCTAGACAAAATACAGCGTGAGAATGATGAAGTTTTTATTCACGCATACACAACGGTTAACGGTAGAAAAGACCATCGTTCAAGATATCGCATCACGTTGAAGGAAGCATTAAATAACTGGGTGAAGAAGTTTCACGCCAGCAAGACGAAAGATACCATTCACAAAGTCAAACAAGCCACAGACAAGTTCTTAAAATACATTGGACTTTACGATATCCAACTCGAAGACATCACTAAGCAACAGGTTAATGAGTACATAGAGCACCTTCAAACCAAGTACAAAAAGACAACCGTTCAAGGAAGCCTTAGTCGCTTACGCTCTATCTGGAACTATGCTGATTCTCTTGGAGAAGTCGCGACTAGAAGCCCTTTCGAAAAAATATCTATGCCACTGGTGATAAGGTCGAGAAAAAACAACCATTCACAGCAGATGAAATGACTTGGATTAAAGAAAACGTAGCCACCGAGGAGCCAAATAAGCGCTTGTTGGTTGAGTTGGGGGTGTTCACAGGCTGCCGTATATCGGAACTCTGCAACCTAAAAGTAAAAAACATAATTACTGAAGATGGCATAACGGCAATCTTTATTGAAACAGGCAAAACGGATGCTGCCGAGCGCTTAGTTCCTTTAACTGATGAACTGGCAGAAACAGTTAGAGCGCTAGCTGACACGAAAGAAGATAATGACCTATTACTTGGCTTCGAAAACCCGTCAGATATGAGCCGATGGTTTTCTCGAATAAAAACAGCTCGTATCCCCAACAACCCCGCAAAGTGCTTCCACTCATTCAGAGTGATGTTTTCCACTGCGATGGAGCAAGCTGGTGTAGATGAATTAAAAGCAGCTGCAATTGTTGGTCATAAGCGAGGAAAAACGATGACCTATCTCTACTACTCAAGAGGCTACACCCTCCCACAGCTCAAAGAGGCTTATGACCAAGGAGTTTCACATCTTGTCTGGTAGCTCTATCAATAGGGTCTACCCTGAGGAAAATACTTGCCAAAATAACAAAACCCACCCTAAAGACATGCTCTGGGGTGGGTTTTCCGTTTGTCACAAGGGTATAGCCATTAGAGAAAATGGTACAATAAGCGATTAGTTATTAACTCTGTATTCTATTCTTACAACATCTTGCAATCTCACGTTGCAGCCAATTGTGCCTATTTGAGTAATAGCCATTCCTATCATGCCACCATGAAAGCGTCCTCCTGAAACACTTCGAGAGGGAGATAAGAAACCAAGCAGATATTCTCCGTTTGACTTATGTATTACAGGACTAAAAGTTTCAAGCGGATACTGAATATCGAACCAAGCATCATTACACCCATCGACGGTAACAACTCTGGCACCAACGGTCTGTACTTGAGAGCTATCCTCAAGTAACGCTTCAATACCAGAAAAAATCACCGGTATCATGTAGCGTTGAACATCGACGTTTCTGCTTATATGGTCTTCGTTGGCTAATAACGGGCTTGCTTTCCACATCATGCGGACTTCTTTTTGAGGAGCGTGCTTCCTTGGTTTTATCCAACCCGCAAGTGAGGGGTTTTGAGAGAGCTCTCGACGGATTGGACTAAAAAAGTCCATCATCCCAATATCTCTTCCTGAATATAAACAGTGCTGAGTCCCAATGTATTCAAGCCCAGACACCTCTGAAGCAACGATTTTCGCAACTTCATCAACATCTGTGATTAACACACAGGTCTCTTTACCATCTGACATAGCCCATCTCAAAGTATCAGAAAAGAAATCTGAAGAACCACAGTATATGAATACATCATCAAGTGAAATATGCTCGTTTGAGTGGGTTATATCGAAGCATGAACTCTCATCCGATGGATAATAGAGCTTTACTTGCCCTTCTCTATCATCATCAATTAACCCCCCAAAGGCTCCTTTTCTGAATGCTCTAGGATTAGAAAGATACATATTACCATCTCGCCACATACTAGAAGCATGTTCTTCTTTCTGAAACTTGAACACAGGGAAAATAAAATCCCTACCATCATCCTTTACTATCTTATGACTCATGCAGCACCCAAAGAAGTTATACTGAATCCAATATACTCCTTAGGTTAACACTGCTCAATATGTGGTTGTTTTTGATAAAGTTATTAGAAAGCAGGTGTACACCTTGCCTTCTAATTTTTGAGTTAACTTTGAAGAATACGATAAACGCTTGAAAGGCTGATATTCAAGCTGCGAGCTATATCAGCTTTACTCTTACCTAAATTAGCGAGTTCAAGTACTTCTTTCTTTTTGCCTCTTGCTGTCGGCTTTCTCCCTGTGTAGACACCCTTTTGTTTAGCGACAGCAATCCCATCAGCTTGTCTTTCAAGTAATAGCTGACGCTCAAAAATCGCAACCGCACCTATCATCGTAAGCATCAGTCGTCCCGTTGGTGATTTCGTATCAATACCAAGGTTTAGTACCACCAGCGATACGCCTCTCTGGTCAAGATACTCAACAATCTCGAGGAGGTGCTTTGTATTTCTAGCCAAGCGACAAAGTTTGGTCACTGTTATAGTGTCTCCATCCCGCTCGTAATCAAGCATTATGACAAGCTGAGGGCGCTCGACCTTAGCCCCAGACTCTTTTTCTTGGAAAACCTTGTCACAAGCTCTCAGAGCCTCTAGTTGAGACTCTAGACTCTGCCCAGCAGTACTCACTCGAGCGTAACCTACATTAGCCATACTCACACCTCCTCATCCTGATTCATTTCAAGAATCAGAGATAAGATTGTAATAAGTAAGGTAAGAATGACTTTCAACGATATTTTCATGATTATTCCTCCGTAAGATTTCATCAACTTACTTATAACAATCATATAGTTACATATTGACAGGCATGTGCCGACATGTGCATTTTCGTTCGTTTGAGTGCTATTAACTTAAAATCTAGGTATGAATCACCAGACGTGGAGGCAAATATGCTAACTAACCGAATCACTCGCACCAAACGAGAAAAAATAATTAGGCTGAGAGATGCCAACCTCACCCACCAAGCCATTGCTACCAGAGTAGGTTGCCACCGTAACACTGTAAGCAAAGTGCTCAGAAGCGAAGGGCTAAAATGACCCAAATATACGAATTGTCCCTGACAGAGACCTAAAAATGTCAGTGGATGACTAGACATTTTCACCAATCATCACTAATTACCCCACTCTAGCTTTCTATATCTCTATATATGTGTGGGTATTAATAATCAGATGTTCCAATGTAGCAATGTTACAAACCGAGTTAACTTATTGTTTTATAACATTTTGTCTTGCTACATTTTGTAACTTTTTCAAATTCAAATGTAACCTATTGATTTAAAGGACTTAATCATGACTCGACTGAAGAATGGCTATGGTTGCCATAAGAAAAACATCCAAATAACAGACATTGGCAATCATATTGTTGCCAAAGTTGGCTTAGGCAAGAAACAAACTACGACTATCAGTTTGTGTGATATACAGATTTTAGAAGAGCACAGCTTCTACGCCCACAAACGTAAGGATGGTAAATACGTAGCTCGCAGTAACAAAAATGGCGCATACCTTCACCGCTTACTGATGAACCCTGACGACGAGCAAGAAGTTGACCATGTTGATGCCAATCCACTTAATAACATCCGTGGGAATTTACGCCGCTGCACAACTAGGCAAAACAATCTAGCCAAGAAGACACCAAAGCTCAAAGGGTTCAGTGGTATCCACAAAAACAAATGGGGATGGTATCAAGCCTTTGATGGTGAGGGTAAGAAGCATGGCAGGTACGATTCAGCTTCTGAGGCTGCGCAAGCTAGAGATGAGCTGATGCTAGATGCATACTTTCACAGCTATTCAGGAGAGGAACTACATACGTATAGCTTTATTGACTGGAACTTCGAGTCTCCCGAACGAGCCAATGAATCAGAGAACTACCTGTTTGATGAAACTCAATAGGCGCAATGGCTCTCAGGGCTGCTATTACAAGAGAAAGGATGGAATTGCCATTAAAAAAGGGATGCCAGAGTCTTCAAACTGGCATCCCTTAGTGTCTACATTGGCGTCTACACGTATTTTTAAGTCGTTGTTTATTAATGACTTAAATTGGTGTGAATGGCTTACATCATACCACCCATGCCACCCATACCACCCATGCCGCCCATATCAGGCATTGCAGGTGCATCTTTCTGAGGTAGATCCGTAACCATCGCTTCTGTTGTGATCATTAGGCCAGCCACTGATGCCGCGAACTGAAGTGCAGAACGAGTTACTTTTGTTGGGTCTAGGATACCCATTTCAAGCATGTCGCCGTACTCACCTGTAGCCGCGTTGTAACCATAAGAACCTTCGCCACCTTTCACGTTGTTCGCAACCACAGACTCTTCGTCGCCTGCGTTTGTAGTGATTTGACGGATAGGCGCTTCCATTGCACGTAGAGCAACGCGGATACCAACGTTTTGCTCTTCGTTATCACCTTGAAGTTCAGTGATCTTAGAAGCTGCGCGGATTAGTGCGACACCACCACCAGCTACTACGCCTTCTTCAACTGCAGCGCGAGTCGCGTGTAGAGCGTCTTCTACGCGATCTTTCTTCTCTTTCATTTCAACTTCAGTCGCAGCGCCAACTTTGATGACTGCAACACCGCCTGCTAGTTTAGCAACGCGCTCTTGTAGCTTCTCTTTGTCGTAGTCTGAAGTCGCTTCTTCGATTTGTTGACGAATTTGAGCAACACGACCAGAGATCATTGCTTCTTCACCGATACCATCGATGATCGTTGTATTTTCTTTAGTGATAGCAACACGTTTCGCTTGACCTAGGTCTTCTAGAACCACTTTCTCTAGCTCTAGACCTACTTCTTCAGAAATCACTGTACCACCCGTTAGGATAGCGATGTCTTGAAGCATGGCTTTACGACGATCACCGAAACCAGGTGCTTTAACCGCCGCTACTTTCACAATGCCACGCATATTGTTCACAACTAGTGTTGCTAATGCTTCGCCTTCAACATCTTCTGCGATAATTAATAGAGGGCGAGACGCCTTTGCTACTGCTTCTAGAGTAGGAAGAAGTTCGCGGATGTTTGATACTTTCTTATCGATCAGAAGAATGAAAGGATTCTCTAGATCAACAGAACCTGCTTCTTGGTTGTTGATGAAGTAAGGCGATAGATAACCACGGTCGAACTGCATACCTTCAACCACGTCTAGCTCGTCTTGTAGAGCCTGACCTTCTTCAACAGTGATAACGCCATCACGGCCAACTTTTTCCATCGCTTCAGCAATGATATTACCGACACTTGAATCAGAGTTCGCAGAGATAGTACCTACCTGAGCAATCGCTTTAGTGTCTTCACATGGAACTGAAAGCGCTTTTAACTCTTCAACAGCAGCAACAACCGCTTTGTCGATACCACGCTTAAGATCCATTGGGTTCATGCCAGCTGCAACCGCTTTTAAGCCTTCATTTACAATAGCTTGAGCAAGTACAGTTGCCGTTGTTGTACCGTCACCCGCTGCATCGTTTGCTTGAGACGCGACTTCTTTAACCATTTGCGCGCCCATGTTTTGGAACTTGTCTTCCAGTTCGATTTCACGCGCAACAGATACACCATCTTTAGTAATCGTTGGTGCACCGAAAGATTTGTCTAGAACCACGTTACGGCCTTTAGGACCAAGTGTTACTTTTACTGCGTCAGCTAGAACGTTGACACCCTCTAGCATTTTTACGCGTGCGTCGTTACCAAATTTAACGTCTTTAGCAGCCATCTTTAGTTTCCTTTTCTAAATTCTTTGTTTTGATTTTCAGCTGAACTTGAGCAAAAAATTACTCAATGATTGCTATTATTCAACGATTGCCATGATGTCATTTTCAGACATCACTAGCACTTCTTTACCGTCGATTTTTTCAGTTTTAGTACCGTAACCTTCAGCGAAGATAACCGTGTCACCGACTTTCACGTCCAGTGGCATCACAGTGCCATTTTCTAGAATGCGGCCTTTACCTACAGCTAGAATTACGCCGCGAGTAGATTTCTCTGCAGCAGAACCAGTCAGAACAATGCCACCTGCTGATTTAGACTCAACTTCTTGGCGTTCTACGATAACTCGGTCGTGTAATGGACGAATGTTCATCGGTCGTCTCTCCTGATTAGTTTCCATATTTGACATGATGAATGGCTATAACAGCCCAATGCTGTCTATATGAGGCACAAAGAGAAGAAACCCAAGGGCAAAGAGAAAGTTTTTGTGTGATCTGGTTCTTAGATGCTAGGCTAAACAAAAAAGCCGGATGCAATTTGAAGTGCATCCGGCTGCAAGAAGGGAGGTGATATCTTGTTAATGTCTGCGGAAGCCGAAGCGAATCAGAACGACGGCTATACCACATATTCCACCAAGTAAAGCACCCAAAATAACTATCAAAGCACGTTTAGGCTTATCCCGTGTTATTGGCTGTTCAACATTATCTAAAAAGCGGAAAGTCTGAAAGTCTACACTTCGATCCACTTTGAGAGTATTTAGCATTTGAAGCTTAGCATTTATCTGTTGAAGGCGAGGCTCGACTACGCTTAAGTTTTTGACGGAATTCAAGGCTTCAATTTTAGCTGCAAGTGCTTTGGAGCCCATATCAATCCCAAACAGCTCTTGACTACCATTGGTTTGAATCGGGGACGCCACACCTGCTGCTTTCGCGATACTAAGCGCATAACGTGCCTTATCAGCTTCAACCAATAGACGATTTTTCGCTTGAGTTTCAAGTATACGCTTCTGTTGGATTAACTCATCTTTCTTAGCAGAAACCATCGCCTCTAAATTGTTTAGCGCATCTTGATGTGCCTTAACCTTGATAGTTTTGATATAGTTAATCAGTAACAAATAGCTACTTTCGCTTGTCGTCGACTGAAAGCTTATGTCATAAGGCGTTAGCTCATTTTTCGGATTTTCAGCCTTCGCTGAAATTCTGCTAAACCATCCAGAGTAAATTGCACGCCTAGCTTCCGTTAGCTGTTCATCACTTAGTGAACTACTGGTTTGCTGTTTAAACTCTTGAAATGCTTCGCTGGAATCCAAAAAAAGACGTTTGTTGCTACTTGAGTTAAAAGCATCGACAAATCGATTAAACAAGACTTTTGTGTCAGTCAAGTTATCAAGTTCTTGACTCACTAAAACCGTGCCGTCATCCTGATAAATATCAAAAACCGGCTGGAATTGCTTCACTTGCTGCCTGTATGCAGCCATATCTTGCGCTTGAGGTTGAGAAATCGTAGCTTTCGATGACCACCACTCTTGAGAAGTCATTGCAAAAAGTACAGCCACAACAGTAAAAACTAACGTCGTGGCGATTATTAATGGTTTTCCAGCCCAGAGAGCTTGTAATAGCTCTCGAAGGTCTACTTCATGACTAGGTGGGAAAGCATTAGGTAACTGAGGTGAGTATTGTTGCTCGTTTGGTGATTGTTGAATTTGCCCGCTCACACGTGATCCTTTTAAGGCGATAAAGCCTTAACATTTTGTATTTCTATTCAGCGCGGAAGTGTAACATAGCGAGTATATAGTGAACAGAGCTTCAGCTTGGCTTATACAATTGATTACGATTCACCGCCATTGCTCTAGAAGAATTACTTCAGCATCTTGGTTGTTTTTATCTCGTATGTCACCCTCTAGCGCTTCGTGAAATTTTCCTACTTGGCTCACTAACTCTCGCATTAGTACGACATTAGTGTGGTTAGGATTTTTGCACTGGCCAACAACCCTATCAATGTGACTTTGCTGAGCCCACAATCTCTCTCGCATTTCCTCAGAAGCAGACTGGATCATTTCTTGGCACATCTCTTGTTTAAATCGATTAAAAGCTTCTGGATTATCTTGTGCCAGAACCATTAGTTCGTCAAAAGTCGGTAGGGTTTGATTAATTAATGTTGCACTCATGATTGCTCCTTAGTGGTGATAGTTTTATCAACACCATAAAAAGAGCTTAGGTGAAGGATATGAGAAATGAAATAGACCGACCCAAACTTCTCAATTATGAGACAACTCCTTACATCATCTTGTAGTGGTTTAATGATCCC
>NZ_JXXU01000035.1 GCF_000967495.1 Vibrio neptunius
TACTGGCGATTACTGGTGTGTGTCCCGTATCCGCTGCCGACATAACCCTGAGATGATTTGGTGAGTTTTACTGACGATTTACTGGTGTGTGTCCCATATCAAATCTCTGGCGTGTGGCTGATAAAGAGAACCATCTGTAAAAGAGCGGTAATACACTGATGTAAAAAGGTTTGTCTTATTCAAAACCTGTTAGGGACAGCGGCTATTAAAAGCCATGTGTGTGTAGAGGAGGGTAAGACGTCAATTTGGAACTCATTAGGGCGCAGCAAACTCAACGTTGCTATAACGACGCCGGATATATGTCGCAAGACCGTCGACCATCAATGTAAATCACCGCAAAGGGGACCTATGAATTAGCTCAAAGAAAAGATTGACATTAATTTCAATCGGACCTTGCGATCCGCGAGGTGACCATATATGTCCTGAATTTGATCATATCCGTATCAAATCTCTGATAAGATTTGAACGCATGCAATGATAGCGACTGTATTGGTTTTTCCTGCTGAGACAAGTTTTGTGTCAGTGGCCTTGAATACGGGGTTACATTGCAGTCAATAGAACCAATATAACTAAGAGTGCATTACGTAAAAGCAAAAGACGGCAAGTATTTCGACTAATAAACGTTATGTAACAGGACAGAATATGACGAAAGTGAAAGACACTACGAGTTTAAAGGGTGATACCTTTAATCCGTTTCCAGAGCCATTCAAGTCCCTTCTTGGTCATTCTGAGTGCAAGGGGCTAGGTGATTTATTCGGCTTATCTCAGTTTGGAGTTAATCTCGAAATACTTGAACCTAATGCTCAATCAGCTCTAAGGCATTGGCATACGAAATCCGACGAGTTTCTCTATGTGCTTGATGGTGAGCTTTGCTTAATAACGGACGAAGGTGAGCAAGTCATGAAACAGGGAATGTGCGTTGGTTTTCCGGCAGGCGTTGAAAATGGACATCATTTAATAAATCGTAGTGATAGCCAAGCGAAGTTCATTGTTATTGGCAGTCGAGTTGCAGATGATAAAGCGCACTACCCGGATGATGATTTCAAGTGGGTAGTTAAAAATTCAGGCGAGTGGGTGGCTTCCAAAAAGGATGGGACACCTTACTAGTTACATAACGGCATACAAAGCTACAAGGTACTTTTTCGTGTTTTGGTGCCTGTCCTAATGGTGCCTGTCCTAATTAGATTTTAATTAGATTCCTAATTAGAGTCCGTGGCGGGCTGGGTGATATTTGAATAGGAAATCTTTTGGTGTGTGTCCTGAATTTGTGCTCTGAATTTGTGAATTTGAATTGCGCATTTCTTCACTTACAAAAAAGCCGCGTAATGCGGCTTTTTGCTCCCGATAACGATACGTTTAGGCTATATGCGTCATGCGGTTGATGGTGAACGTCTCTACCGCGCCGTCAACGGCGGCGATGTAGTCGGCGATATGAGCGCTGGCGAGATGCTTGTTCAAGGTGGCTTCAGAAGACCAATTTTCATGGAAAACGAAATGCGTTGGGTTGTCGTTGTCTTGATGCAGATCGTAGTTGATGCAGCCATCTTCAGCGCGGGTTTTGTCAATCAGCTTGATCAGTTCAGCTTTCACCCATTCAATTTGGCCTTCTTTGGCAATGATATTGGCAATAATGGTTAACTTGCTCATGTGCTTACCTCTTGGTTGCTTTTGGTGCTTTACAGTGTGGTGATGACGTCTTCTAGAGGTAGACGCGCTTTTGGTAAGCCGTGGTTATAATCCTCACCGTCTTTGTGATACCCCAGTGCTAGCGCAAAGTCACATACAAAGCCGTCTAGCTCTTGTTTGAACTCTTCACCGATCAGCTCTGGATCGACCCCTTCCATTGGGGTTGAAGCAATGCCCATGCGCGCTAATGTGTGTAGCGTGTTTCCCAGTGCGATATAGGTTTGAGCTTTTGTCCAATTGCCGTTGAAACCGGTTTCATCTGTGTTGAGTTCCGCAAAGCCGAACGCGCCATTTAGCATGTCGTTGTATCGCTCTGCAGGCAGGTGGCCTGAAGTTACTTCTGCATCGACCACTTTTTTGTAGTTGTCTTTGGTAAAGCGAGGGTTGTGAGCAAACAAAATCGTATGAGACGCTTCTTTGGCATGCGGCTGGTTGAACTGGTGCATGTTGGCAAACGTGTTGTGGAAACGTTGTTTTGCTTCGTCACTCTCAAGAACGATAAACTTCCATGGTTGTGAGTTGATAGAAGAAGCAGATAAACGAATCGCTTCTTTAATGACTTCCATATCTTCAGCAGAGATGCGCTTACTTGCGTCGTATTTTTTTGCTGTGTAACGAGTGTTGAGATCTTTGATGATTGGGTGAGTCATGTTGGCTCCTAGTTGAATTTAGATAATTGCATTAGGTCTCACGAACCGTTCGGACGATGTTGAACCCTTATTTCAAGTAAACGAACAAGCTCAAAAACTCGAAGACTTCGATATGAACAATGTCGATGGGCGTAGATTAACGACATTAAAGAAGGGGAAAAATAGCGAAAACTTCCAATCATTATGGAAATAACTGTCCATAATTAAACGAAGTGCTCGAAAGAGGTGGAGCAAGATGTGCGGACGCTTGAATGTAACGGATGATCCACTGGTAAGAGTGGTTTCCCAACTGGTGGGGATCGACTTCTTTCCTCAGATAAACCTTGACTTGAAACCGACTGAAAATGTCTCTGTGGTGGCGTTTGAGGCACAGGCGTATTGCCAGAAAGATATCAAGTGGGGAACTCGGCCTGAATGGACTAAGCGATTGATTATTAACGCTCAGGCAGAAACAGTGGCCAGTAAGCCTACATTTCGTAACGGATTTATCCGCAGTCGTGTCATTGTGCCTTGTAACGGTTGGTATGAATGGTGTGAAAGTGGAGGTAAAAAGAACAAGTTCTTGTTTACTAACCCAGATGGCATGCCTTTGTATATGGCCGGAATTCTTGCGGATGATGGCAATTTGGTCATCCTGACTACAAGCCCGAACACACAATGCTCACCATACCATCATCGTATGCCATTTCTTGTCCCTGATATTGGTGTTGAGCAGTGGATAACGGCAACGCCGCAACAGGCACAAAGTTACCTTGAGTTAGCTTGGAGCGATGAACTTTTAATTACTGCCGCTTAGTGCGTCAATAACTCGCGGCCAATGGTATCGACCAATTCAAGCCTTTGCGTTTTGCATTGTGGGCCATATCCACCACAGACTGCGTTTCTCCCGACTTACTTAGCAGGGAGAGCGATCTTTGATTTAACAGTTGGTGTTTTCAACCCGTACGGTACAGACACAGCCTTCAGCTGGGCAGGTGCCTGATGACCGTCCTCCGAAGGAATCATAGATCACGTAGCATCCCTGCGGCAGAGTGGTTATGTTGCTACTGTTTAGCTCCGTGGCCGAAAAAGAGTGTTCAAAGCCAATCACTGTGTGTCGATTGCCGATCGCCGTTGTGAGATCATCGGTTGTACTGAGTGTCATAAAATCGAGCATGGTCAATGCATCTCCCGATTCCCCCTCACTTTCTGGGCATAGCGCCCCCCAATCGACTTCAACAGTTCCGATACCGAAATCCAAGATATAGTCCTGCTGATTCCCTGGGTTAGAGGTGCTTGGCGTTAGCCCTTTAACATAAGCTTTGGCACTGACCTGATTAACAACACCTTCCATCGCGTTGGCAATACCTTCTATGGTGGCGGTACGAGCCGATGTTTGAATATTGATAAATCTCGGTGCCGCTACGACGGCCACAATACCAAGGATTACTACAACACTAATCAATTCGATTAGTGTAAAACCTGCTTTTTTCTTCAAACTTCAATACGCCTATTATCTATGCACGTGTTGGCTTTAATGGAGTGATAGAGAGATTCAATAGGGGCAATTATGCATATAAAACAGATAACTACAACTAGGTTGATATTTCTAATACATAGATGTTGGTAATGTGTTTAGGTAACAAACAACTTGAATTTTGGTCGGTTGCTTGGCTGTTTTTGGTCGTTCGTCGATAAAATGACTCGGTGGTTAATCGTCAATGTGGTTATTCTATATTTAGTTAATAATAATCAATTGCATTAACCGGATGTTATCATTATCCTAACAAGCTGATTTTGTTTCTATAAATATCACTGCTATGAGCTCAGACGCCTTCTTCGACCATCTCTTTGAATACTCTCAACAGGTAACGCCTTATCTTGCTGGTGAGATTTCACCGATACCTGAAGATGCGTCCCAGCAGGATATTATCCATGTCGATCATCCTTGCAGTGACAATATCCAAGCACTGTATGAGCGCCTTAAAGCCGCTCATCCGGAAGCCGGTTCTGCCTATTGGCTGACTCGAACTTGGGATCTGCTTTGCTGGCAACCCGTCTATGTCTCTTTCATTTCGATTTATGCCTTGCACGGTTTGCCTGATCTCACTCGTATTGGTCAGAAAGTGCAGTCGGAATTTGTGACAGGTTTTCAATTCGAGTCGGCAGAGCATGTGCATGGAACCGAGGCGGAGTTGGTGGCAAAAGCAGGGGTTCAACTGCAGGCTTTATTTGCTTACTTTCGCGACGAAATGAGCCAGTGGACGCGGATTCGTCCGGGTTTTACTAACCATCTATTCGCTGATGGTGTGCTTGGCTGTCTTGTGAAGCTGAGCCAATTTGCCCCTCACATTCCGAATGATTATCTACTTGAACAAGCTTCGCTTTGGTTGGATGTGTGCGGCTTGCCAGCTAAATTGGCGAAAACTCTGGCGGTGGATGAGCAAAGTGGAGCGCTGAAACTGGTGCGTACTAGCTGCTGCTTAGTGTATAAATGCCATGGGCGCAATCTCTGCGAGGATTGTCCGCGGCATCCGGATAATAAAGCCTAGTGGCGCGTGTCTATGCGAGGTTGAAGTGAATTAAGGCCGCTCATTGAGCGGCCTTTTTATGATTTAGTGATGATGTTTATGATTCATCCCACTCATGACTTTCTTGATAGGCGCTGAGACGGTTTGCTCCTCCCCATTGGCGAAGGTCAGTTTTACATCTATGTTTTCACCTTCGACTAGCGGCTTTTTCAGATCAAACAGCATAATGTGTAGGCTGCCTGGTTTTAGCTCTACCATGCTATTGGCTGGCACGGTAATTTGTTCTACCTGACGCATTTTCATCACATCACCATCTTTGATAACGTCATGCAACTCAACTTTACCTGCCGCCTCTGTACTCGCAGAGACGATAACACGGTCTGTTGCGCTGTGGTTCATGATTTCAGTGAACACGGCGCTGGTGGCGGCGCTCGGTGGCGTCGCACGCGCGTAGGTGTGAGATAGCATGATGTCGGAAGCCGCGTGAGCAAGTGGGCTCAGCGCAATAGAGGCTAACATGAGGGCTTTTAACTTCATTAAGATTTTCCTTGTGACGTAAGTGTTTTCATCGCTTCGACCAGAGGAGCAGGTGTCAGCGTATGCGGCACTTTAGTAATTAATGTGCCATCTGGTTTTAGGAAATAAAAATAGGAGCTGTGGTCAAGGGTATACTTTAGCTCCGAGTTTTCTAATTTGGTTTTACGAAAAATAACGCCGTATTTATGTGCCAGAGGCGTGGTGATATCGAGTGGCGCCGATAAACCTTCAATCATTGAATGGAAGTATTGAGCATATTTGTACGAATCTGCTGCGGCATCACGCTCTGGATCAAGTGAAACAAATATAGGTCTGAAGTGGGATTTCACCTCGTCATCCACCTGATTAAGTGCGCCGGCTAGCATAGCCAATGAGGTTGGACAGACATCAGGGCATCGTGTAAACCCGAAGTATACGATACGCACACGAGGGTCTTGCTGATCGAAGATTTTGACGGCCTTGTCATCTTTGCCAAAAAGGACGACTTCTTTGCTGGCTGTCACGGGGGTGTCGGCCGTTGGCTTTGAATCCAAATACGCTTTAACACCAAAACCGAGCGCAAAGGCAGCGACTAATATTAAAGACCAATTTTTACTCATTGTTCCATCCTAATCGAGGTACTCACACTGTGTTGGCCATCAGTGATTTCACCAATCCAGGTCATAGCGTCCGTTGTACATACTGGCAGAATGACTTGGCCGGTAAACTGACCAGTTGAGTTCTTATTGAGTTTAAATACAGCGGTACCCATTTCCATCTCGTAGCCTTGCAAAGTCAGTAACAGGCTGTCTTGTTGAGTGGTGGGCCAATCAACGACGATTTCAGTGGGTACCAAAGGGTGACTGATGTCGCGGTCTACTTTTATACGAACATCGTTGTTTTCACAAGCTTGAGTAGTGAGTAAGCAATATTCTGACAAAGGTTTGACTTGGGAACGGTTTTTAAACCACTGATAAATGTCACCGGCAAAGAAGCCTGCACTGAGTGTTACGACAACTAAGAACAGCTTTAACAGTGAAGACACGGTGTTCTCTCTTTCCTTATAAAGCTGCAATCCTAGCATCAAGTAACGCGAAATACCTTAGCCAACCAATAAATCTGTGGTTGGAATCAATTTACTCATCAATGGGTGTTTTGGCGGTGAATACCGTAGATGGCGTGATCCAGAATTCGATCTCCAATTTTTTCCTCATTGGTGATAATCCCTTCCAGTGTCATGCCTACTCGTTCAGCCACTCGCCGGCTAGGGAGGTTATCTTGGGCGGCGGATAACTGGACCTTCTCCATTTGGTATTCATTGAATGCGATATCAATCAGTTTGTTCACAACCCGTGTCACTATGCCTTTGCCTTGCTGATGTTGCGATAGCCAGTAGCCAACCTCGACGGTTTTTGTATCGTAATCTATGGTGTTAAAGCTGCAGTTTCCGACGATATTACCTTTGTAGATGATTGCGCAGGTCATGGACTTTCCGTCTGCATATTCATGTAAAACACGTTGCACGAACAGACGAAAGTCTTGTTCGGATTGACAGAAGGGGGGCCAAGCCAACCATTGCGATAAGTACTCAGTTTGACTGGACACCAATTCGCTGTATTGAGCAGCGAATGACTCTTGAACAAGAGCGAGTTCGAGTTCAGAGTCGATAGAGATTGTGAACATAAGGGACCTAAACAAGTTGAATATGAATAGATAACGTAACAGAGTAAGACTTAGATCACCATAACCTCTTGTTGCAAAAATATTTTCTATGTAGCACGAAATTCACCCAAGACGTTATACCAATCACAATTATATAAATAGTCCTAAATAACTTGTGGTCTTTATGAAATAAAATCGTTTAGCCTTGTTGGCCTAAAATAAGAAAAATGAGTCAGTTAGGTTAATACGAATGGATGAGCTGCTTGATAACGTAAGCGTAGATTTACGTCAGGTGCTTTTTGAAATCGCTTCAGCCCTCGATGCTGTCGGGATCGATGATTTAAATCATGGTCACCGGGTGGCATACATTGCGTATCAATGTGCTAAACGGATGGGGTGGGAGGAAGAGCAGGCTCAAATCGCTTTTTCTCTAGGATTGATCCATGATTGCGGCGTATCGCAGTCTAATGAGCGTTCCTATCTATTCAAGTCGATGGCACCGGAAAACGCCAAAAAGCATTGTGTTAGAGGATATGAGCTGTTAAAGGCTTGCCCACCTTTGGCCGGACTAGCGCCGCCAGTTTTGTATCATCATACTTGGTGGGAGCAGTTGAATGGCGAAACCAAAGCGTCAAAAAACGATAAACTACTCGCCAGTCTGATATTTATTTCTGATCGAGTGGATCACCTTTATTCCCGCTTTTTCCCAGACCAATACGGTAATATCACCGAGGCCAACAAAACGTTGATCATCGGGGAGTTGACCGCCAATGCTGGGATTTTGTTTGAGCCGAATATGGTTCAGCATATGTGCGAGTTGATAGACAATGATGACTTCTGGTTTTCGATGGAATCTCGCTATATCGAGACAATGGCCAGCCGCTTTCCGCCAGTGCCTTTCTTTTCATCTCGATTGGGGTTGGAAGATACGATTGCGGTGGCGGAGTTTTTCGCGCAGATCGTGGATGCAAAAAGTACTTTCACGTTCCAACATTCTCGTCATGTTGCAGAGTTGACCTCGTTTCTGGGCAAGCAACTGGGGTATTCGGCCAAAGCCCAACGTATGTTGTATTTGGCTGGGTTAGTGCACGATATTGGAAAGCTGAAAACGCCAGTTGCTGTGCTCCATAAACCAGCGGAGTTAACAGAGGAAGAATACGCCTGTATAAAACGTCATGCGACGGATACCCGACATGCGCTGACTAATATGTTTCGATCTAGCCAAGTCATTGATTGGGCGTCTAATCACCATGAAAGACTGGATGGGTCCGGTTACCCTTTGGGGAAAACAGCCAAAGACCTTGATCAACCGAGTCGAATTGTGGCCATCGCTGATGTGTTTCAGGCGTTGACCCAATCACGTCCTTATCGGCCGGGCGTTTCACTTGCAGAAACGATGCAAATATTGCAGCAATTAGTGGATGAAGCCAAGCTGGATTCTGTCGTATTCGAGTGTTTAATAGAAAACGACATGCAATGCTATCAGATTTCCACGGGTCACCCCGCTATAGAAAAAGCCAGCGCTTAATTGCGCTGGCTCACTGCCGTCGACTATTTTTCTAGTAAGAATTGTTTAAAGCGCGCCTGCGTTGCTGCGTCGGCTTTGTTATACCAGAAGTGCAGCATCTCCTCGGCAGTCGAATCGCTTTTGATGCCTTCTTGGGTGACTTGAGCAGGTAAAGTGACGGGTTGCACTGCGGCGCCAATTGTGGCGGCGGAAACAGCAGCGACTCCTCCTCGACGGTTGTAATCTGCCAATTCAATTTTGAAGTTACGGCCAATCTGCATACCGTCTTTGACTAGCTTATCCTGCGTTACCGCCAGAGCGCTGCCACTTGCTGTAATGAGTTGCCAGTCTACTTGCTTGATCTCTTTCTCCGCTTCACGTTGATCGCGGTATTTGGGCATGTCGAACGTCAGTTCCGTATCCTTGGTGTCAAACGTAGCAATAATCGGATCGCTTTCAAGAATAATACGGTCTTTACCTTGTGTGAAGTAAGGTTGGTAGCGGAATAAAATTTGGTTTTCGCCGTCAGGCAAGGTCAGCGTTTTCTTTGACGAAAAGAAGCCACCAGACAGCTCTGGTTTTGCGTCGTTTGCAACTAATACATCTACGGTGTCAGGGACGGTAATCGTAACCTCAGCCGCCGCCATTCCGCTTATGCTTAGTGCCGCAGCGGCCAATAATGTTGTTTTGATCTTCATGACTTGATCCATTTTATTTGCCCAGCCAACACTTTGCCTAGCAAGTCCAAATATTTCAATTCGATGAATGTCAAAGTGATAAGATTTCACGGAAACTTAACTTTCAGTAGTGATTTATCCATCATTAACAGTGAGCGAAGTGCGAGCCTTATTTATGGCGAGCAAAAAACGGTCGAGCAAAGATGGAATCATTGCAAGCAATAGAGTGAGCCATTAACAAATTTTGAGTGATGCCTCTTGGTAAATTGGGGCAGTCATGGCTATATTGATTATTATGTCTATAGCCTATGAGAGGGAACACGCTATGAATTGCATTTGGATGCAAGACAGCCGTTTTGTGTTGTCGTCATGGTACAATCTAGACTTCTGCCTATCGCTGTTAAGCAAAGTATCAACCTCGTAATAATTTCCTAAGGTGCACTCGCGCCATCTATTTGTAATTTAAAACTTTAAACCCGATGCAGTTTATCTGCAGGGACAAATCTATCTATAGGAAATTAACAATGAAACGTATTCCAGAACCCTTTCGCATTAAGATGGTTGAACCGATCAAAATGACCACTTATCAAGACCGAGTCGCTGCTCTTGATGAGGCTGGCCTTAACCCCTTCTTGTTAAAAAGTGATGATGTGTATATCGACCTTCTGACCGATTCTGGCACAGGTGCGATGAGTGACAATCAGTGGGCGGGATTGATGATGGGAGACGAGTCTTATGCTGGGAGTCGTAACTATTACAATCTTTGCCAAGCCGTTGAACATTTTTTTGGTTATAAGCTAACGGTACCAGCCCATCAAGGCCGCGGTGCGGAGCAAATTCTATTTCCAGCTTTGATTGAGCGTATGCGTAGTGTTCGTGGCGGAACAGAGCCGGTTTTCATATCCAATTATCACTTTGATACCACAGCGGGGCATATTGAGTTGAATGGAGGCAAAGCGATTAACGTCGTTGACAGGCATGCTTTTGATACAACGACACCGTATGACTGGAAAGGCGACTTCGATCTCGACAAACTGAAAGCGACCATAGATCAGTACGGTGCACATAACATCTGTGCCATTATCACCACCGTTACTTGTAACAGCTCTGGAGGTCAGCCAGTCTCTATGGCAAACATGCGCGCTGTTTATGAGTTGGCAAGCAAGAATGATATCCCGGTTGTCATTGATTCAGCGCGTTATTGTGAGAATGCCTATTTTATTAAACAGCGCGAAGAAGGGTACCACGACAAGTCGATCCTCGAGATCATACGAGAGATGTATCAATACGGTGATATGTTGACGATGTCCGCTAAGAAAGATCCTATGGTCAATATTGGAGGTTTGTGTTGTATTCGTGATCACCAAGAGCTGTTCCAAGCTGTGCAAACGCGTTGTGTTCCAATGGAAGGGTTTGTGACTTACGGCGGTATGGCAGGGCGAGACATGGAAGCTTTGGCTCGTGGCCTTTATGAAGGCGCAGACGAAGATTACCTTCACTACCGGATCAGTCAGGTGCAATATCTTGGAGAGCGTCTGCGAGAAGGCGGTATTCCCATTCAGTATCCGACAGGCGGGCACGCAGTGTTTGTTGATGCGGCTAAGATTCTCCCCCACATTCCTCCAGAGGAATTTCCGGCCCATGTCTTGTGCAATGCGCTATACCTAGAATCCGGTGTCCGGGCGGTAGAAATTGGTTCGCTGCTATTGGGGCGTGATCCGGAAACAGGCCAGCAAAAAGCCTCGGAATTGGAACTGATGCGCTTGACCATTCCTCGCCGTGTGTATACCAATGATCATATGGACTACATTGCCGATACGATTATTGCTCTGAAAGAGCGTGCTCATGAACTTAAGGGCTTAGAGTTTGAGTATGAGCCACCTGTGCTACGTCATTTCACGGCGCGATTTAAGTCCAAATAATCTTCGAACAAAACTTGCCCCCTATCTACTTTAGGGGGCGTCATGCTCTAAAGTGATCCTCAATGTTTTGGCTAATTATTTCTTAAATTACTGACAAATAAGAACGTTTTAGCAAATGGTTAGATTTTATAAATTTAGGGTGAAATCCTATTTGTAATGCAACAGGCTTCGTATATACAGCTATTTTTTGATCTTGCCTCGAAAACAACCTTTATTTTTTTCATCAAAAAAAAAGTCTCTCGAATACTGAAAGTGATGTTCTCGCGACGTATCTGCAGAACAGCAAATACCGACCTTCGATAAGTCTTTCGCCTCAATATTTGGCCATCAGGCAGTTAAACGCGGCTTACGATGATAGGTATCACTTCCCAACTTTTCGGGTAAATGTACAAGGAATGAGAGAAATAGGTATGAATCGTATAACTTTGTGCGCCGCTAGTATCGCTGTGGCGTTATCCGGCACCGCGATGGCTGCACCAACAGCCCCAAGTATTGATGTTTATGGCTCAAACAATCTTCAGTTCTCGAAGATTGAACTCGCGATGGAAACCACTTCTGGTTACAACGACATGGTCAAATATTTCGATGAAGCGGATATTGCCATTAAGTTTAATCAATGGAGTGGCACAACAGGGGACACCTACAAGGTTTACTTTGATGGAGTTCAGGTGGCAACCGGGGCCATTACGGGCAGTCAGACGACAGCAAGCTTTAAGTATGCAACTGGCGGTCGTTATCAGATGACAATTGAAGCCTGTGATGCAACAGGTTGTAGCGCCAGTGCGCCTGCAGAAATCGTGGTTGCTGACACCGACGGTGCTCACCTTGCTCCTTTGAAGATGAATGTTGATCCAAACAACAAGAGTTACAATACGGACCCTAACACAGTTGTGGGCACTTACTTTGTTGAGTGGGGAATCTATGGTCGTGAATTTACGGTAGACAATATCCCTGTCGATAACCTGACCCATATTTTATATGGATTTATTCCAATTTGTGGCCCGAATGAATCACTGAAATCAGTCGGTGGTAACAGCTACAATGCACTGATGACCGCATGTAACGGGGTGCCGGATTATGAAGTGGTGATTCATGACCCATGGGCGGCTTATCAAAAGAGCTTCCCTCAAGCGGGTCATGAACACAGCTCTCCTATCAAAGGTAATTACGCCATGCTCATGGCGCTAAAGCAACGCAATCCAGATCTAAAAATTGTCCCTTCCATTGGTGGCTGGACGTTATCAGACCCATTCTTTGACTTCACTATCAAAGCAAACCGAGACACGTTTGTCGCGTCTGTTAAGCGCTTCCTGACGACGTGGAAGTTCTATGATGGTGTGGACATAGACTGGGAGTTCCCCGGCGGTGGCGGTGCGGCTCCTGATTTAGGTGATCCGGTGAACGATGGTCCTGCTTACATTGCGTTGATGCAAGAGCTTCGCGCTATGCTTGATCAGCTAGAAACAGATACAGGCAGAACGTATGAACTGACGTCTGCAATTGGTGTGGGTTACGACAAAATTGAAGATGTGAATTATGCGGAAGCGGTTCAGTACATGGATTACATCTTTGCTATGACGTATGACTTCTACGGTGGTTGGAACAATGTTCCTGGACATCAAACGGCACTGTATTGTGGCACCTTTATGCGCCCGGGTCAGTGTGATGGTTCTGGCGTAGACGACAATGGCCAACCGTATAAGGGCCCTGCCTACACTACGGATAACGGTATTCAGCTTCTACTAGCGCAAGGTGTGCCAGCGAATAAACTGGTTGTGGGTACTGCCATGTATGGTCGTGGTTGGGAAGGCGTGACACCAGATACGCTCACAGATCCTAACGACCCAATGACAGGAACAGGTACTGGTAAGCTGAAAGGTAGCCCAGCACAAGGTGTTTGGGAAGATGGTGTGATTGATTACAAAGGCGTTAAATCCTTTATGCTTGGTCCAGATAATACGGGTATTAATGGCTTCGAGTACGGTTATGATGTACAAGCTGAAGCGCCTTGGGTTTGGAATCGCTCAACGGGACAGCTGATCACATTTGATGATGATCGCTCAGTGAAAGCAAAAGGCGCTTATGTGCGTGGTTTGGGTCTGGCAGGTTTGTTCTCTTGGGAAATTGATGCCGACAATGGTGACATTCTTAACGCCATGCATGAAGGGCTGGCTGGTGGCACACCAGCGAATCGAGCCCCAGTTGCAGTGGCGGGAGCGGATGTTTCGGTAACTGGACCTGCATCGGTTGTACTCGATGGCAGCGGCTCAAGCGATTCTGATGGCAGTGTTGCAAGCTATGCTTGGGAACAAGTCTCAGGAACTAGCGTTCCACTCACGGGTGCAAACACCGCACAGGTCAGCTTTGATGTGCCAGAAGTTGCGCAAACAGAAACGCTTACTTTCAAACTGACGGTAACCGATAATGAAGGTGCAACGGGTGCCGACACTGTGGCGGTGACCGTACAAGCGAAAGACACTGGCCCTGTCAACACGCCGCCAGTGGCTGCCGTATCAGCACCAGCGACAGCGAATGCTGGAGATAGGGTAGTGGTGGACGCCTCAGGTTCTAGCGATGCTGACAATGATACCTTGACCTACAGCTGGGACGTGCCTGCAGGACTGGATGCGACGATTAATGGCGCCACAGTGACGTTCACGGCGGCTGAGTATACCCAAGATACGTCATTGCTATTTACGGTTACTGTCAGCGATACTAAAGCGACATCATCGGCTTCGGCCACGGTCGTTGTTGCCAAAAAAGATACCGGTGGCGGTACCTGTACCAACGCTTGGGATGCTGGCGCTGTATACAATGGTGGTGACCGAGTGACTCATGGTGGTAGAGTTTGGGAAGCGAAGTGGTGGACACAAGGTGATGATCCCTCTCAATCTGGTGAGTGGGGGGTCTGGAAAGATGTAGGGCCAGCAAACTGCTAGTCTAGATGACTCTTCTTATCGTAAATAAAGAAAAGCCGCTCAATATACACTGAGCGGCTTTATCGTTTCTGTCAGATTAATTAACGGCTCTGACTTTACCTTGTTTGAGGTTGTTTAGCACTTCTGCTTTAGGGCCATCAGCGATGACACAGCCTTTTTCCATCACAATGACACGATCGACCACATCTAACATGGATGTTTTGTGTGTAATTAGGATCAGCGTTTCCGATGGTTTAAGTTGCGCTAACTGTTGCTTAATGTGCATCTCAGAGCGGTTATCCATGGCGCTGGTGGGTTCATCCATCAACAACACTGGTGGGCGACCAAGGAAAGCGCGTGCAATGGTAATGGCTTGACGTTGACCACCTGAGAGCAAGAGACCACCTTCACCGACCTGACGTTCTAGACCTGCTGGATCTTGCTGAGTAAATACAGTCACGCCAGCGCGGTTTGCTGCATCCATCACATCGCGATCGTCGGTCAATGGGCGACCCAAAGTAATATTGTCACGAATAGAACCATAAAATAGCTGGCTATCTTGTGGCACGCAGCCGATATTGCGCCGGATGTCGATATGATGGAGCTGCTCGATGTCAGTATCATCAATACGTACATGGCCTTCGGTCGGTTTAAACAATCCAAGAATGAGACGTTCAAGCGTCGTTTTACCTGAACCAATGCGCCCAATGATGGCGACTTTTTCACCTGGGTTAATCGTAATGCTCAGATCTCGAATAGAGGCGATTGGCGAATCAGGATAGTGAAAGGTGACTTTATCCAATTCAATCTTACCGTGAACAATCGGACGGTGAATATAGCGCTTGCCTTCTTCCTGTTCATCTGGCATTTCCATCACTTGTTCAATAATGGTCATTGAAGACTTGGCTTGATTGTAGCGAGTAGACAGCAAAGAAAGCTGAACCATTGGGCCGATCGCCCGTCCGCTGAGCATGGTTGCCGCAATCAAACCTCCCATGGTGAGATCACCTTCGGCAATCAGATATACACCAAGGATAATCATGCCTATATTGGAAGCCTGTTGGACAAAACCTGCGGTGTTTTGGATACCATCAGTGATCCGTCGGCTCTTGATGTTCCAATTTGCCATGTGTGCAACTGCCTCTTCCCAACGAAATTGGAATTGGCTTTGTGCACCAAAAAGTTTAACGGTTTCTAGCCCAGATAAACTCTCAATTAAGTTCGCATATTTCTGTGAGGCAAGGCGAGAGCCCTCCTCAATGGTTCGACGTAGTGGCCCCTGGATCAGTGCTGAGTAGATAATAAGAATCAGCACACCCGCAATAGGCACTAGGACTAGACTACCCGCCATTAGCCAAATCAAAACAAGGAACAGTAAGGCAAAGGGCAGGTCAATCAAAGAGCCAATAGTGGCAGAGGTGAAAAACTCCCGAATGGACTCGAACTCTTGCAAGTGACGAGCGAAAGCGCCTACGGAAGGTGGTTTTGCCTCCATGCGAATACCAAGCACTTTGCTAAACAGTTTCGATGAAATCAGAATGTCCGATTTTTTACCCGCAACATCAATAAAGTAGCTGCGCATTATTTTAAGCGTGAGATCAAACAGGAAGATAACAAAAATACCACTGGCCAACACCCACAAGGTCTCAAAGGCAAGGTTTGGAACCACCTTATCGTAAACCAAGCGAGTGAACATAGGGGCGGCTATGGCAAAAAGGTTAATCAGAATCGAAGCGATCAAAACATCACGATAGATGTTTTTTGACTGCCAGATTGTACTCCAGAACCAATGTCCTTCACGCGTCTTAAGTACTTCAGGAGAGCGTTCATCGTAACGGAATTGTTTCTTAACCAGAAAGTAGCGACCAATATAGAGCTCTTCCAGTTCCTCGAGTGGGATGGCAATGGGTACTAGACCAGATTCGCCCGTAACGATTTCAGCTTCTCTTTTTTCGCTGTTGACAGTATTGAGAACACAAGCGTCACCACTTTTCAGTAGCAGCACCACAGGCAAAACCAGATCTGAAATATCTTCGAGTTTGGAACGATTTTCTTTAGCGACCAGACCTGCGCGCTCAGCCGAACGAGGGAACAAAAATGGTGTTAGCTTGCCTTCGGTTAAAGGCAAGCCATTGATCAAGGCTTCTGGCGAGTTAGCCAGACCGTAATAGCGGCTGACGTAAATCAGCGAATTTAACAAAGGATCCTGCATCGATAACCTTTTACTTATCTACAATGAAGCCTTGGAAGACATCAATAAAGTGTTCAGACAAGAAATCCAATTGGGTTTGTGTCTCAACTCGGGACGCAATCGTTTTAATACCTAGGTTATGCGCCGTACGTGAGATGGATGTTAGAGTAAACTTCTGTTTTTCATCATCCAGATGGTGTGTGTACAGATAATCCAGTTTAACGTACGCTGGACGGAACTCGTTGATGTAGTCGAGTGACTGGAAGTTACGTCCATAGTTATCTACCCCGAAGTCAGCCCCTGCCCCACGGACTGCATTACAGAATAAAGCGGTATGGTGTGGTGTGTTGACGAAGCAACTTTCTGGTATTTCAAAATGCAGCAGACTGGCCACGGATTTGTGGCGGTTGAGCATTTGTGTGATCCAGCGAATAAAGCTGGGTTGAGCGATACTGCTTTGCGAGATGTTGATGGCTACAGGCTCAGAAAATTCGTCTTTCTCAAGGCGATTGATAATAGATTTGGTAACGTACTCATCAAACAGGTGGCTAGCATTGAGTTGTTCTAAGGCGAACAGGTATTGGTTAGCACTGAAGCGTTCACCATTCTTTTCAATTGCAGAAAAGACCTCTCGATGATAAGTCTTGCCTTCTCCGTCATTAGCAGCCTGGAATCGGAACTGGAACCAATCGTTACTGATCGCTTCTTCAACCAAGGTTTTCCATTGCTGTTTACCCATCAAGTTTTCAGAGTTGTCACCTGTGACATAGCCATAAGTTATTTCTGGGTCCGATTTGGAGATTGCCAGTGCGTTGTCCAACATGGTCAAAATTTCAGATGGGTTTTTAGTCGTTTCACTGTAGACAACACCGAGTGATAGGTTGGAGGTGGCCATGCCTGTTGGATCGGCGTTGATATCCTGAACATAGGTGACAATGCTTTCGGACATGAGTTTAAGGTCGGTTTCGTCCACATTGGGCAAAATAATGCCAAATTCCGCAGAAGAGATTCGAGCTAGAGTCACATCTGGTGACGTCAAAGAAACTTTTAGATGGTCTGCGAGTTCGCGAACCATGCCATCACCAGCCTCATAGCCTTTCTCTTCGTATAGCTCATGAATAAAGCTGGCTTCTAAAATAGCGACGCCACCAAAGCCGCCTTCGCCAAGCCATGAGTTAAGTTGGCTCATGTAGTATGCACGGTTGCCCAGAGCAGAGACGGGATCAATGTAGGCACGTTCACGCAGTTGTTGAGCCTCTTTTGCTTGAGCTTTAAACGACAGCTCGACTTGAGCTGACATGTTATTAATACCGTCGACAACGTAGATTAAATCTTTTGTTGCTGGCCTTGGAAGCGGTTCTCCAAAATTATTTTGTGCGACTTGCTCCATTTTCTCCACGATGAGTTGAAGTGGGTGCAGTGCTCGTTTGAGAATGAAGGCGATGGCGAGAAGGCCGATAGTGAAGATTAGGCTGAAAGCGATGACTAGGCGCTCGAATGCGTTCCATAACTGGGTGTAGGCATCCCCAGTATGACTAACGATTTCCACTTCCGCCAGTTGCATCCATCCGCTCGTCACCACGCGACGTTCATGAATCTTCTCAAACAAATGTAGCCTGGTGAACCACTCAGGAACATCGAGAGGTTTGACGGGGTAAGAGCGCAGGACTTCTTCGCCGTTGTCTAGGAATATCAGTCGAACGATTGAGTAGCTGCTGCCGTCAAAAAGAGCATTAATAACAGACTCTACTGCCACTTGATCTTTGTTCTCTAAATAAGGAGCCAGCGCCAAGCCAACGGTATTGATGGTGTTATTTACTTCTGAGCGCTGCTGTTGCACTAAGTTATTGCGCGTGGTGTTAAATTCAATGATGAAGACTGAGGCCATCAGCATCAAAAATACAGCAATCATTCCCGCGACAAGCTGTTTATATAAAGTCATATTGCCTACTCATCGTAATTGACTATTGGTTTATTCAGTTTGAGTGATTTTTCTCGGGCACGAAGGTCATTCCATAAGCTTAGTCGGGATGACTTTCCTGCCAGTTGTCCTTGTTTTGATTTCATCAGCCACAGGTTTTTACCATTGAAGCTGTAAATCGGTAATAAATCTCTACGTTTAGACGCTTTTTTGATCTCCGGGTCGATGTTGTCCAGCAGAATTGGCTCCGCACTAGGTTTGGAATAGTACGCAAGCACCATGTGAAACTGGTTAAGTGTGATTGCTTTAACGTACACCAAGCGGAGTTTTTGATCTGAGACACCTAATTCGAGAAGAGAAAAATACTTGGCGATAGTAAAATCCTCACAATCACCCGCATTGCTACCAAGGAACTCTAGTGGTGTTGCCCAGTAGTCTTTCTTACCCCATAAACGGTCATCATTAACGAAATTCAGTTGGTTAAAAAAATGGTTCACTTCCGTCAGTTTTTGTCTTTCTGAAAGGCCTTTAAATTGTTCCATTTCTCGGCGCCAGGTTTCGACTCGTTTCCCTGCTCTATCTCCGTAAGTATTGCGTACAGCCTCAATCCAACGCTGCTCTTGAGTATTAAGCGCCTGTGAGGCTGTAGAAGCCAAAATGATAAACAGAGCCGCTAGCCAGTACTTCATCTTAGCTAACTCTGACCTTACATGCAGTTACCACTGTTTGCATTGTTATTCCTTCAGTGCGTTGTCTTTTGCGCCCAGAATCGGCTTGAGTAAGTATTCCATAACGGTTCTTTTGCCTGTGATGATGTCTACCGAAGCTGTCATACCTGGAATGATAGGCAAAGAAGTATCGTTATTCAGGCTCGTTTCTTTGGTTCGAACCCTTACCAAATAGAAGCTGTTTCCTTCTTCGTCGGTGGTAGTATCTGCGCTGATATGTTCCAGAGTACCTTCTAAGCCGCCATATTTAGTAAAGTCGTAGGCACTAAACTTGACGATGGCATGTAGTTCTGGACGAAGAAAGGCGATGTCTTGAGGGGCTATCTTAGCTTCAACCAGAAGTGTATCTTCGCTTGGTACGATTTCGACAATGTCCATGCCTGGCTGTATCACTCCGCCAACTGTATTGACATTGAGCGTTTTGACGGTGCCTGTCACGGGTGACATGACAATGGTTCGATTGACTCTGTCTTCTAGGCCTACGGTCGATTCGGTCAACGATGACAGCTTATCTTGAGCCTCATTGAGTTTCTCTTGTTGCTCTGAACGGAACTTTTGCGCAGCGTCAATGCGGCTTAGCATGGATTCTTTAATCGCAGATTGGAGGACAGGGACTTTGAGTTCACTGGAGGTCATTTCGCGGCGGGTATCGTTCACTTGGCGCTGGAGCTTGAGTAGCTCTATCCGTGGCACCACCCCTTCATCCGCCAGTGGTTGAGTGATCTCCAGCTCTTTGCGAGCAAAGTTGTAGCTTTCACGTAAATTTTTTACGCGAGCTTGAATCTCAACCAAATCTTGCTGTTTTTGTTTTACCTGTTGATCGATCAATGAAATCTGATTTCGGAGATTGTTTAAATCCTGACTGTACTCGGCACGTTGACGCTGAACTAATGTTGGTTGCGTTTCTTCAAGTTGTGGAGGAAAAGCAAGTTTGCTGAAATCAAGTTGGACACTTTGCTGCCAAGATTTCTCGCTGAAATCTTCATTGATAGTGACACTCGTAATTGACGCTGACAGTTGCAATACACTCGCAGTTAGGTTGGCGACTTGTTGTTCTCGCTCACGAAAGTCTGAACGGAAGCGAGTGTCATCGATTAACAGTAACTGCTGGCCTTTTTGAACGACTTGACCTTCACGGACAAGAATCTCTTTGACCAGCCCACCTTCAAGGTTTTGGACAACCTGTATTTGAGAAGAGGGCACAACCTTTCCTTGCCCAACGGTTACTTTATCGATTTGAGCCCAAGAAGCCCATATGCCAGCAAGGACAAAGAATAAAACCATCACCCAGAGCATGATGCGAGCGCTATTCGGTGTATTGAGTAAAAGCGCTGCCGTTTTGTCATCTACATAATCAAGTTCGTTATCTGAGAGCTTGTTGTAATTGCTCTGACTCATTGAGATTCCTTGTTATTACTGGGTATATATTGGATTCTATTATCCAATCTATTAAATGTTAAGGTGCAGTTTTAGAACGATACTCTGTATCAAGTACTTAAATAATAGAAAACAATCAATCAGTTGTGCTAAGTATACATGATGATTTTTCTCAATAACTGGTCATTTACCAATAGATAGTATTCCATATGCCTAAAATGCCTACGACAAGATGGCACATAGGGTTGTGTTCATGTATATATGAGCGCACAATCAGCAAAAAAATTTCGCAGGAGAGAAGATGGAACTCGAAGATATCCGCCGTGAGTACAGCAAGGGTGGGTTACGCAGAAAAGACCTTAAAGCCAACCCAGTAGAGCAGTTTGATTTGTGGTTAAAACAAGCGATTGACGCTAAGCTCACTGATCCGACGGCAATGACAGTGGCGACGGTCGACGAGCATGGTCAGCCTTTCCAGCGAATTGTGTTGCTCAAGCATGTCGATGCGCAGGGTTTTGTATTCTATACCAACCTAGGTAGTCGCAAAGCGCAGCAAATTGAAGGTAATTCGCGAGTCAGCTTACATTTTCCATGGCATCCACTCGAGCGTCAGGTTCACATTACGGGCGTCGCTGAAAAACTGAGTATTACAGAGAACATTAAGTACTTCTCTTCACGACCAAAAGAGAGTCAACTCGCTGCAATTGCGAGTAAACAAAGTAGTCGAATTTCGACTCGAGGAGTACTCGAAGGTAAGTTTTTGGAGCTAAAACAGAAGTTTGCACAAGGTGAGATCCCTGTTCCTTCTTTTTGGGGAGGGTTTCGCATTAAGCCTGAAAGTATTGAATTTTGGCAAGGTGGTGATCACCGTCTCCATGACAGATTCTTGTTCTCAAAGGCCGAGAATGAATGGCATATCGACCGACTCGCTCCTTAAGATTCCTTTACCAATATCAACAATACGCCGCTTTACGCGGCGTATTCATTATTCAGTACCACTGAAAGTTGAGTGCGTAGTAGGGTTTGTGGTATGTGGGAGCCAAAACCTCTATCCAGCGCTATATCAATCAACTGAGCTTTACTATGGGCGCCAAATTTTTCTCTCAGGTGTAAAACGTAGTTTTCCAGAGTCTTGGTTGAGATGCTCATGACGTCTGCGATGTAGTTGGGCTTCTTACCATACAGCAACAAGAACAACACTTCAGATTCACGTGTCGTCAGTTTTACATGAGAGTTCTGTGGTGATAACTGATTGAGAGATATCGACTCTTTGTGGTGTAACCCGGTTGCTCGGCAGATCCAGTGGCCCACTTCTAGAATCGCCGTATCTGTCAGTTCTTGTCCAAAGAATATCGTCCCTTGCACATTGCCTCGTGCATCTAACCATGGCAATTTACTAAAGATATGTGTCCGCCAACAGCCATCTGGATAAGGATGTATGTCGAGCACTTTGATGGGTTGTTTGGTATCAACAACAAAGCGGTCTTGTTGCTGAAAGTCATTTGCACACTTCGTGGTTGGGCTTGGCATTTGATGGTCTGTAAGGCCAATACAGTCTTCTGGTGACTCAAAACCAATCAGCTTGGCATAAGAGTGATTGGCATAAGCAAAAACTGAGTTAATGTCTTTGCAACCCCAGTAGCCAGGCAGTTGATTAAAAAGAGAGATTAAGTGCGGTTCCAAGGAGGTTTCTGCCGTGTATCGTCATCTTGTTATGATACCAGGTGAATACTGTCTCAATCCATCAAGAACTGAAGGTAAAGTGTTTAGATAAAAGAGTTTTTAGATAAATTAAAGTATTGTCGAAGATAAAAAGATGCCAGCAATCGATAAGAGAGCTGGCAAACACAAGAATGATTCTTGTCGACGTGTATAAGAGGTTCTATGAACTCAGTACAAGGCGCTGAGTATAGATGTATCAATAGATACTGAGCTCAGTGTCAGATGAGCTCGGAGTAAATTCTATCTAAATTTAACACATGAAAAAGGGGGGAAATCCCCCCCCTTAAAGCAACAGGTATGTTATCTTAGTTGATATCACGTACCACACGGAAACCAACATAGTTGGCCGCTGACGAGCTTGATAAGGAAAGCTGTTGATGCGCCGCTGCCATGTCTGGAGAGAAGTTCCATGCACCACCTTTGAGTAGCCCACGGCTATCACTTGTCCATTGCCATATATTGCCTACAGTATCATAAATACCTAAGCGATTAGGTTTGAAAGCGTTGACTGGTGAAGTGCTTTTGTTTGACCAAGACGTGCCTCCCCAGCCCGTGTTGGCTTGGTTTGGAATAAACTGGTCTCCCCACCAATAGTGAGTTTCAGCACCCGCTCGGGCGGCAATTTCCCACTCATCTTCACTGGGTAGTCTGTACCTGTGCTTCGTTTTGCTGCTCAACCAGTTAGCATAGGCTTGGGCATCATTTCGACTGACACAAACAACGGGTGAGTTTGACGCCTGTTTAAATCCAGGATTTCGCCAGTAACCTTTGGCAATGGGTGTCACTTCGCCTTTAACAATGGCGGTACAGGTGTTCTTTAACTCAGCATCCGTTTGGTAGTTAGTTGCATCAATAAAAGTCTTGAATTGCCCAACCGTCACGGGTGTTGTACCGAAGCCAAAAGGGTGTTTCAGCTGTAGCTGTTTGGAACCGTGTTCACCTAGAATGTACTGACCTGAAAGAATGGTAGAGAGCTCAGGGCCTTGAAGACCTGAGCCTAGCGAGTCTGCAAACTTATCCCCTTCGCGTAGAGGGTTGGCTTTTTGAACCAATTCGGCACGAAGGTTTTGATCACGTCGTACGGTCAATTCACGGTGGAAGGAGCGATAACCCTCTTTTTCGACCGTGATCATATGTGGGCCTACAGGAAGCATCACTTCTACAGGCGTGCTGCCGTAGTTCACGCCATTGATCGCGACTTTATCATCAAAAAGGTTTGAACGAATCGTTAAGGTGACCCAAGCGACTTCTTTATTGCTTACCAATGTGTCTTTGTCATTTAACGTCTCTGGCTCAAAGCAATATTGCTTGTCGATGCCGAGCAACGTACAGGCAGCACTTTGTGTCGGACGAGCTTGCATTTCAACATCCATCAGGCTTCGATAGCGAACACCATCATAAAAGCCAGATTCTTTGGCTCTAGAGCGGAGTACATGGATATTGAAAGGAACCTTGTTGGCATTTAACTTAACCACTTGTGGTTCACTGGTCGTTGCAACCAGCTCTGACTGAAATTGTTTAACGGCTTTTTGCAGAGCAAGGTCACGTGTCTGACGGTCACACTGAGCGATAGTCATGTCTGCTTGGCAGCGGTTAGTAAAGCTGACGGACAATGAGTGCGCTTGTTGGAGTTCTTCCTGAAGGCGTTCAGCGCGGGCACGAAGTTTGTTCTGGTCCAGAGCGTCAATGCTTTGCTCAATGGCTTCAACTTCGCTATTGGCGAGATCCAATTGATGCTGTAGTTCTTGAAGTTCTTGTTCTCCAGATAGACGTTGGCTTTGATTCTGTTTCACTTTTGACCAAGCGTCTTGGTACTTTTTCTGTGTTGCAGCCAGATCAATATTCGGATCTTCAATCATTCTGGAGTAATCGTTTTCTAGGCTCGTCTTGGCCTCATTTAGCGTTTCGTCCAGAGATTTGGCGAGCTTGGTTAACTGAGCGACAACCTGCTGTTGCTCTTCAAATTTCGCATTTTGCTCATCCCGAGCTCGTGTTGCCGCTTTCAGCTCTTCATGTTTGTCAAACAACTGTTGATCGAGAACAACAATAGGATCGCGAGCCTCCTGAGCCAAAACACTGGCTGAGATGAAGCAAGGTGACAAAGCAAGAAGGAGCGTTGGTAAACCAGTTCGCATTATCTATTTCTACAATTCTTTTCTATATAATGGGCTTATTCTAAACGAAAGCGCCATTTTTTCTTAAGTTATAAAGCGATAACTTACGACAAAATGGCGTTTTTGGTCAATTTTGTGCAATCCCCCTCTTTCTGAAAAGAGAAGTGTGTTAAATATCTGAATCAGGACGTAACTTGACCCATACTGTGTCATTGCCATTAACGGCTATAGTGCGGTTGTATGTTTGATAACCATCTTTAGAGACTGTGAACTGATGTTTGCCTCTAGGAAGGACAACTTCGACAGGCGTGCTTCCGTAGTTTACGCCATTAATAGTGACGCGATCTTCATACTGGTCGGAGCGAACGGTAATGTTTGCCCAGCTTTTCTCTTTGTTACTGCTGCTTTGGTCTTTTTTGGTCACTTGTGCACCATTTAGACAGTAACGCGACGAGACATTCAGTAATTTACAAGCGGCTGAAGCTTCTGGACGAGCCTGCAATTGTGCTTGCATTTCAGTAAAGTAACTGTTGTTGCCTTCGAAACCCGAACGAATAATTTGGCTTTCCTGAACAAACACATTGAGCTGAACGCCCTTTAGATTTTGCTTAGCAAGAGTTGCTTCCGTCAGACCGTCAAGCAGTTTAGCTTTGAAGGTATTCACCGCACGTTGCTTTGTTAGGTATTTACCCTGATTGGTACACTCACCTAGCGTCATGGTTGCAGAACACGTAGTTTTAAACGCAGTGTTGAGAACATCACTTTCGCGCAGTTCCGCGTCGAGTCGTTTAACGCGCGCTTCTACTTTCTGTTCTTTGAGATAAGACAACTCGGAGTTAATACGAGAGCGTTTCTGTTTGATTTGTGACAAACGCATTTCCTGTTCTGTAATGGTTTGCTCTTGCTCAAGAATTTGTGTTTGATTTTCTTTCACCGAAGACCAAGCTTGTTGGTATTCTTGCTGGAAAGAAAGTAGATCAACATCTGGGTCGTCTAACAGGCGATTATATTGTTTGTCCAGTGCAGACTTAGCGCGGTTGCGTTTCGCGTTGAGCTCTTGCTCTTCACGCTGGTATTTAGTCAGTTCAGCCCTAAGCTGTTGTAAACGATCGGATTCACCTTCGAACTCAGTGCTTAACGCTTGTAGTTCACTTTGTTTGTTTTCTAACTTAGCATCGATAGCTGCGACAGGATCGGCAGAGTCAGCCGTTTCCGCAAAAACCGAAGTCGATACCCATAAAGGGCTTAGCGCAATTAAAAGCGCTGGGATGCGACGTGTTATCATATTTCCCTGCAACAATTAACGTTTCATATTACCAACGTAAAACCAAAAAAAGACAAACTTTTGACAGTCCATGTATCCCTGCCTTTCCCAAGTTTTCTTTTATCCCTGCATCTTTCTTTTTAACAGATTAGTCAACTTTTGGGCAGACGAATCTAAATTGAATGTATATAAAACTTGGATGCTACCTATCATTTTGAGTTGATTGGGGAAATATGCAAGTGAAGATTGAACATCTGCAAAAAGAAATGTTGCTAGAAGTGACATAAACCGTAATTTATGTGCACTTGATCATTCTTCCGAAACTAAATTAAGCACATTTTTTAACCACTATGGTTTGGTTTTATGAACATTCAATAATGTGATGCTGTGCCCAATTGCATATATCAGGATAAATTTCGGATTGGGAAGATTTTGGTATAACATGCGAAGCCAGTACCACTTGAGATCACAGAATCGTACTATGAGTTCATTTAAGCTCCCCCCTATTATGGGCGATGATGCCAAACTTTTGTCACCCAAGCCTGCTGAGCTGGTGACATTACCATCTTATATGGACTGTCATGACCATAGTTATACCCAGATCGTCATTGGCCTGAAAGGGCAAGCAGAATTTGAGGTTAGCGGTTTTGGTAACTTGGTCGGGCCTGGTCAGGGTTGCGTTGTGACGTCTGGCTCAGGTCATGCTTTTGGTGGCGTTGTGGGCCAGTCTGACATTCTGGTATTGAATATGCCGGCTCCATCAGAGGGGGATCCTTTGATGCTACAAAAGCTAAATGAAATCAATCAGCGCGATACCTACTTTCAGCTTGATGTTCAAATCCAGAAACTGATACAGATGCTAGTCGCGGAAATGTACTCTAGCCCAGAAGACTTGCTTCTTAGTCGTGCGTGCAATGACACGGTGATTGCTCTTCTGCAGCGACATATGTCGACATTTGTCACCCCTTACAAAGCGTCTCGTTTCGATCTGGAGGCGATTGACCGCTATATAGAACAGCATTTGAGTCAGAAGATATCTGTTGCTCAATTGGCTGGTAGTGTGTTTCTTGGAGAGAGTCAGTTTCATAATTTATTTAAAGAACAAATGGGCATCACACCTCACCAATATGTGTTGGGTAAGCGCATTGACATGGCGAAATCCTTGATTGAAAAAGGCCACCTCTCATTGGGCCAGGTCGCTGAACTAACAGGCTTTTCTGGGCAAAGCACTTTCACCCATACATTCTCTCGTCTGCAAGGTATGTCTCCCTCCAGCTACAAGAAACAATTTGGTTAAATAAGAAAAGAATAACCATATATTATTTTGCTCATATGCATGTGACTCTGTTTTTGTTTTGTTAATAATCAGAGTTTTTAGCAAAAAACTCGGAGTTTTTGACAAGTAATCCGGTCGCGCTCAAAATACACTGCAAGCCATTGTAAGAACCCTGATGAATTTATCAGGTTTGAGATTGAGGAAAACGCATGTTTACAGCAACTGATGTGTTGAATGCCGAGTTTGTCGAGCAGCCGCTTGATAAGTTATGGTCATTGATCTCGCCACTTTACATGGTGGACGAATCCCAATGGCTTGAACAACTGTTGCCTCTGGCAATCCCTACTGATGCTGAAAAAGCACAAATTAGCGACAAGACCACCCAGCTTATCGAATCGATTCGTGCTGATAAGAAATCAATCCAGATGATTGACGCCTTGCTACTCGAATACAGCCTAGATACTCAAGAAGGCATTTTGTTGATGTGTCTTGCCGAAGCTTTGATGCGTATCCCTGACTCTGCGACGGCTGATGCGCTGATCCGAGATAAGCTGAGTGTTGCCGACTGGAAATCTCACCTAAAGAATTCAGATTCTGTATTTGTTAATGCGTCGACATGGGGTTTGATGCTGACGGGTAAAGTGGTTGGTTTGTCAGAAGCTGAGTCACAAAGCCCTGTTTCTGCGGTTAACCGTCTGGTTAACAAAATGTCAGAGCCTGTTATCCGTAAAGCGATGCATCAGGCGATGAAAGTGATGGGTCACCAGTTCGTTCTAGGACGCAGTATTGCCGAAGCGCAGAAAAACGGTCGCACCATGCGTGATAAAGGCTTTACCTATTCCTATGATATGTTGGGTGAAGCTGCACTGACGACAGCAGATGCTAATAAATACTTCAAAGATTACCTGATGGCGATTGAAGCCGTTGGCCGCGACAAATATGGCTTAGACACTAGCCCTGCGCCTTCAGTATCTATCAAGTTGTCAGCCCTGCACCCACGCTACGAAGTGGCCAACGAAGAACGTGTTCTGACGGAATTAGCGGATACTTTGATGCAACTTCTTCGCCGAGCTGTTGAGCTCGATGTTGCTATCACAATCGACGCGGAAGAAGCCGACCGTCTTGAACTATCGCTGAAGTTATTCGAGAAAGTATATCGCAGCGACCTAGTGAAAGGTTGGGGCAAGTTTGGTTTGGTGATTCAGGCCTATTCAAAGCGTGCACTGCCTGTATTGGTTTGGATTAACGGCTTGGCAAAAGAGCAGGGGGATTTGATCCCTCTGCGTCTAGTGAAAGGCGCGTACTGGGATAGTGAGATCAAATGGTCTCAACAGGCTGGTTACGATAATTATCCCGTTTACACTCGCAAAGAGGCGACGGATGTTGCTTACTTAGCGTGTGCGCGATTCCTACTTTCTGAGAATGTGCGTGGCAACATCTTCCCTCAATTTGCGAGCCACAACGCTCAGACGGTGACGTCTATTGCAGTCATGGCTCAGCACAAAGATTACGAATTCCAGCGCTTGCATGGTATGGGTGATTCCCTGTACAACCACGCGATGGAAGCGTATCAGCAATCTGTGCGTATCTACGCGCCAGTCGGCAGCCACAAAGATCTGTTGCCATATTTGGTTCGTCGCCTTCTTGAAAACGGTGCAAACAGTTCGTTTGTCCACCGCTTAGTCGACGCTCGTTGCCCGGTAGAAACGCTGACTCAGCACCCTGTCGATATGCTAAAAGCGTTCGATACCTTGAACAACACTAAGATACCACTGCCTCCGCAGGTCTTCCCTGAGCGCCAAAACTCTTATGGTGTGAACTTGGATATTGAATCAGAAGCCAAACCATTTGAGCAGTCTGTCGAAAGCTTCTTGAAGAATCAGTGGCGGGCAGGTCCGATGATCAATGGTCAGGATTATGCCGAAAGCATGATCAAGGAAAACATCAATATTGAAGAGGTAACAGCGCCTTATGACCGCCGCATTGAGGTGGGTCAGGTTGCCTTCGCAACTCTTGATCATGTTTCCGCTGCTATTGATGGTGCGCAGCAGGCGTTTTCCGAATGGCAGACCAGTGATAAAGCGCAAAGGGCGGCTATGCTGGACAAACTGGCAGAGCTACTGGAAGCCAGCCTTGCTGAACTTGTGGCTCTGTGCCATCAGGAAGCGGGTAAAACAATCCATGATAGCATTGATGAAGTTCGTGAAGCTGTCGACTTTTGTCGCTACTACGCTAAGCAGGTCGACGCTTTGGGTGAAATCCGCCTAGACGGTTTTGATGGACAGGCACGTACAATATCTCGTCAAGGACGCGGCGTGTTTGTGTGTATCAGCCCTTGGAACTTCCCACTGGCGATTTTCCTCGGTCAAATTACAGCCGCTCTCGTCGCAGGCAACACTGTGGTCGCGAAGCCGGCAGAGCAAACCAGTTTGATCGCTGCACGTGCCGTCGAGTTGATGAATGAAGCGGGCTTCCCTGCTGGCACGATTCAATTGCTACCAGGTCGTGGTGCTGAAATTGGTTCAGCCTTGACCTCTCATCCTGCTATTGCTGGTGTCGCCTTTACCGGTTCAACGGCAACAGCGCAACGAATTAATCAAACCTTAGCGTCTCGTGATGCGGCGCCTGTCCCTTTCATCGCTGAAACGGGCGGCCAAAATGCAATGATTGTTGATAGTACTGCACTTCCTGAGCAGGTTGTACGTGATGTTATTCGTTCAGCGTTTGCCTCCGCAGGCCAGCGTTGTAGTGCTCTACGCGTACTGTATGTGCAAGAAGACATTGCCGACCGCATCGTTGCACTAATTCAGGGTGCCATGCAAGAACTGAGCGTAGGCTTTCCTTATCTGCATTCCACGGATGTGGGACCGGTTATCGATACGACAGCAAAAACTAAATTAGTTAAGCATATTGAGCGTATGACGGCGACGGAAAAGAAAGTGGCTGAGTTGACTTTGGGTGAAGAACATCAACATGGTGATTTCGTGGCACCAAGTGCTTTTGAAATTCGCGATATTGCCTGTCTTGAAGAAGAGCAGTTTGGTCCAATTTTGCATATTGTCCGCTTTAAAGCGAACGAACTTCATCAAATTGTTGAGCGTATTAACAGCACTGGTTTTGGTTTGACTATGGGTATTCATAGCCGCAATGAAACCACTTATCGCTGGATTGAAAAACATGCACGTGTGGGTAACTGCTACATCAATCGTGACCAGGTGGGGGCTGTTGTTGGCGTGCAACCATTCGGTGGTCAGGGCCTTTCAGGTACGGGGCCTAAAGCTGGCGGCCCGCACTACCTATTCCGCTTTACGCAAACGTCGTTTTCTTAATCTGTAGGCAAGGAGAAAGATTATGGTTCATCAAGTAACTCGTTTTTCTGATGCTTTTTCAGCGTGGGAAAACTGGAATCTAACTAACTTTGATTCGAAAAGTGGGTGTTTACTTGCTTTCAAGCAGGCTCTGCATTCTAGACAGCCGAACTTAGCGTCTGTAATGGGATACCATATTGAACACGCCTCAGCATTGTTTGCTGAAACGCATCAACTGGTAGGCCCTACTGGGGAAACAAACGAACTGTATACTGCAGGTCGAGGTGTAGCACTGATCATTCAAGATGAGTCGTTACAGTCAGCACAACAAGCAACGATTGCACAGGTGACTGCTGCATTGATTGCGGGTAACAGTGTCATCTTATGTAGTGATGACACGCAACTTACTCAAAATTTGGAAGCTGCCTATACGCAGTCTTCTTTACCTATGAACCTATTACAATTTGCTTCTCTTGATGCTTATCATCAATTGTTGGAGTCAGATGTACGTAGTGTCGGCTATATAGGGAATCAAGAGGTTGAGCAAACAATCAACCGTCAATTAGCGAAACGTTCAGGTGCAATTGTTGGCCTAGTTTCTGAAACGGATGTGACAGCGATTCCGGTCGCACACGATCCATACCTATCGCTTCGCTTTATCACAGAGCGGACGAGAACAATAAATATAACAGCAGTGGGTGGTAACGCGACCTTGCTCGAGCTTGGGAGTGAAGCCCACTAATCCTTTCTCAGAGAGCCCTCACTCAGTGTAAGTGAGGGCGTTCATGGAAGGCGATCTTTTATAAGAGGACAAACACATGGAAAATAGCTTTGCTATTACGACCACGTTTATTGCGTATCTAATTCTGATGCTGGCAATAGGCGTTATTGCATACCAACGAACGAAAAACTCCACCGATTACTTCTTGGGTGGGCGTTCATTGGGCCCTTGGCCTGCGGCGCTATCAGCAGGTGCATCTGATATGAGTGGTTGGTTGCTACTTGGCTTGCCTGGCTATGCGTATGCATCGGGTATTGAGGCTTTCTGGCTAGCTGGTGGTTTGCTAGTGGGTACTTGGCTAAACTGGCTAATCAGTGCCAAACGTCTACGTACGTATAGTATTACGACAGACGCTTTGACCTTACCCGAATTCTTTTCACGCCGTTTTAACGATAATTCGAAACTGATTCAGGTTATCTCTGCTTTCTTTATCCTTTTATTCTTCCTTTTCTACACCAGCTCCGGTCTGGTAGCGGGCGGAAAACTGTTTGAAACAGTATTCGGACTGGATTACACCACAGCAGTTATTATCGGTACCGTTTGTGTGGTTTCTTACACATTGTTTGGTGGCTTCTTAGCAGTATCTTGGACTGACCTTGTCCAAGGCCTTTTGATGGCCGCAGCTCTGATGATTGTACCTATTGCTGCTATGGAAGGTGGTGTTGGACAACTCAGTGCTGACCTAACCAACATCAATCCTCAGCTTCTGACATTGTGGAATGATACTAAAGGTGAGCCGTTGTCAGCGATTGCGATCATCTCTTTGGTTGCGTGGGGCCTAGGTTACTTTGGTCAGCCACACATTCTGGCGCGTTTCAAAGCAGCGCGTAGTAACAAAGATTTGACTACCGCTCGCCGCATTGCCGTGGTTTGGACTGCATTGTCGATGGTTGGTGCAATGCTGGTTGGTTTGGTTGGTCTGATTTACGTGACCAACTCTGGTGTATCCATTGATGATGGAGAGAAGATCTTCATGCTATTGGTGAACTCGATCTTCCATCCAGTGGTTGCTGGTGTGCTTCTAGCGGCGATCTTAGCTGCAATCATGAGTACAGCGGACTCTCAACTGTTGGTTTCTTCTTCAGCATTGGCAGAAGACTTCTACAAGCAGCTTGTGAAAAAAGACGCGACATCTGAAGAGATTGTCATGGTTGGCCGTATTGCAGTCGTGGTGATTTCTATTGTTGCGCTAATCCTTGCCATGACGCCAGACAGTTCCGTACTTGGTCTGGTTTCTTACGCTTGGGCAGGCTTTGGTGCGGCATTCGGTCCGGCACTGATTCTTAGCTTGTATTGGTCTCGTATGAACCGTAACGGCGCGCTTGCTGGTATCGTGATTGGCGGTGTAACTATCGTTGTATGGAAGCAGCTAACCGGCGGTTGGTTCGATGTTTACGAAATCGTTCCGGGAATCATCTTCTCTTCTATCGCCATTGTGGGCGTGAGCCTAATGACAGGTGAACCAGAAGAATCTGTGAAAGCACAGCATGCGAAGTTTGAAAAACAGCTTACTGAGCTAGAATAAACGGTAAATTGACGAAACATAAAGCCCCGATATTCGGGGCTTTTTTAATGAGATTGATTAATAATTGAACTTGGTTCACAAATTGAAAATGAAAATTTGAGCAATTGGAACTAAGGCCTTACTAATATGTCGACTATCAATAATGCCTTCAATCACGGAGATAGAAAATGCCTCAGGTATATTGCCATTGCTGCGAGAAAGTGACTGACCACAAAGTGGTTATGAAGCGATGCCAAGCAGAGCATAACTCGGTGAAAAAGAGTTTGGCGTGCTTCTTTGCCACCCTCTTTCAGGGCGCACACTATGTAAAAATGGAAAAACAGACGTTTTGTCGAGTGTGCAACACTCAGGCAGACTTAGTCGAAGAGGGTGAGCTCTCGAACGTTGAAGCCGCTTAAGTTTCCATTATTGTCGATAAAAATGCGTCTAAGTCGGCTGCTTTGTTAGGTTTCATTGCCTTGTTTCGATTATGATAAGCATAAAGAAACACATCGAATCAGGGCGTTAAATGGACTTAGATAGAATTGACCGTGAAATCCTTCGCACCCTAAATCTTAAAGGGCGCCTTCCTGTTGTCGAACTGGCTAAACAGGTGAACCTGACCACTTCTCCGTGTTCTGATCGCGTTAAACGACTGGAAAAAGAGGGTTATATCAAAGGTTATCACGCTGAACTGAATCCAGAAAAACTTGGCTTGGATGTGCAAGTTTTCATTCATATCCGTCTTGATCAGACCAGCTTTTCGATTTTTGAAAAGTTTGCCAAAGCCGTCGAAGATATGCCGGAGATCGAAGAGTGTTATTCGTTATCTGGTGACTTTGATACCATGATAAAAGTACGAGTCAAAGATATGAAGGCGTACCAGTATTTTATGTCAACCAAACTGGGCACTTTACCCGGGGTTATCCAGACGCGAAGCGAAGTGGTCATCGAAGAGCATAAAACCAGTTTTGGTGTGAATGCGGATTTGATCGCGACACTCTAGATAATAAAACGGGAAGCGCCAGCTTCCCGTTTTATTATCTTTTATCGGGCTATCTAAGCGATGAATGATGATGCGACCCCAATCAGGCCACCAAAAACACCGCCCCAAACGACCAACCAGCCTAGGTGCTCTTTAATCATTTTCTGAACGATCTCTTTGACCAGTTTTGGTGTTAATTCACTGAGGCGCTGATCAATGATGTTTTCAATGTTCGCTTGAATTTCTTCCATCATAGCTGGTGATTCAAGTTGGCTTTTTAGTGCTTCTTTAACCACGTTACTCTGACTGATTTCAACAACGGCTTTCTGCATCTTCTCAACAAAAGGCTCTTTTAATGGTTGAAGGGCTTCTGCACCACCAAACATGGCCAGCATGCTGCCAAACGAAGAATTAGCAATCACATTCACAAGCGAATCAAACGTTGGATTGAAATCGACTTTTTCAAGTACGGGTTCAAGGTTTAGTGACTTTCCTGACATTTCTTTGTTTAGGAATCGATCGATGTTTTTCTCAGTGAAGAACTGCTCCATCATTAGGGTTTTGATGGCAATCTTAAACTCTTCAAATCGGGCTGGAATGACCCCTGAGCCGTAAAGTCCAGGAACTTTCTCAAACAGCATATGAATTGCCAGCCAATTGGTAATAGCGCCAGAAAAAGCGAACAGGCCAGCGTAGTACGCGATTTGGTTGTCGGTTTGATAACCGCCAGCCAGCAATGCCAGTGCCAGTAAATTGGTCAGTAAACTTTTATTCATTGATTGTATGGGAAACTATTGATTGTGAATGGCGCGATTATATCTCAATTGCCACGGCAGAATGAACATAGAAAACAAAAAAGCAGAGACCAGCCTCTGCTTTCATGCTTTACAATAGCCTAGATTATGCGGTTTGCTTTTGTTGGTCTTCGTCGCCGATAAAACCACCCGTTTGGTGGGCCCACAGCTGGGCATAAATCCCTTTGTTTTGAATCAGTTCCTGATGAGTACCTTGCTCAACAATTTGGCCTTTATCCAAGACAATTAGACGATCCATTGCAGCGATGGTGGATAAGCGGTGTGCAATAGCGATAACGGTTTTTCCTTTCATTAGCTCATTGAGGCTTTCTTGAATGGCGGCTTCTACTTCTGAATCCAGTGCAGAAGTTGCTTCATCCAGAATCAATAATGGCGCATCTTTGAGTAATACTCGCGAGATTGCAATTCGCTGTCTTTGACCGCCAGACAACTTCACGCCTCGCTCACCTACTTGAGCATCGTAGCCTTTGTTGCCAAACGGGTCATTGAGCGTCTCGATGAACTCGTGTGCATGGGCTTGTTTGGTCGCACGTAACAGATCCTCTTCGCTGGCATCAGGGTTACCATAAAGGATGTTGTCGCGAATCGAACGATGTAACAGGGATGTGTCTTGCGTCACCATACCGATATTGCTGCGCAGAGAATCTTGAGTGACATCAGAAATCACCTGACCATCGATCTTGATGTTACCGCTTTCAACATCATGGAAACGCAAAAGCAGATTGACCAAAGTGGATTTACCTGCACCGGAGCGACCCACCAAACCGACTTTTTCCCCTGGCTTAATATTCAGGTTGAGATGGCTGATCACTCCTTTGTTTTCGTCGCCATAATGGAAGCTAACATTGTCAAACTCGATCCCACCATGCTCAACTTTAAGAGGCTTAGCATTATCTTTATCCTGAATATCAATGGGTTTGGAGAGTGTTTTCATACCATCGACAACGGTTCCCATGTTTTCAAACAGAGCCCCTACTTCCCACATGATCCACATCGACATGCCGTTAATACGTAGAGCCAGAGCAATCGCAATAGCGATGGCACCAATGCTGATCGAGTTGTCCATCCATAGATAAATAGACAATGCACCTATGGTGAAGACTAGGAGGTAGTTGGTTATCTCGACAGCGACGTCAAAACCAGTCACTAAACGCATCTGGCGATAAACGGTATCAAGAAAGCCGCGCATGCCGTTTTCTGCGTACACAGTTTCCCGTTTGCTGTGGGAGAATAATTTAACGGTCGCAATGTTGGTGTAGCTATCGACGATACGGCCTGTCATGGTCGAACGTGCATCGGCTTGCTCTGATGCGACCTGCTTCAACTTAGGAACGAAGTATATTTGAATGCAGACATAACACATTAGCCAGATCACCATTGGGATCATTAAACGCCAGTCAGCCTGCGCTAAAAGAACGACAATCGCGGTAAAATACACCGAGACATAAACGAAAACGTCCATGGTTTTCATCACAGTTTCACGCACGGCCAGAGAAGTTTGCATCACTTTGGTTGCAACACGGCCTGCAAAATCGTCCTGATAGAAGTTCAGGCTTTGTTTGAGCAGATAGCGATGCGCGAGCCAGCGAATCGACATTGGGTAGTTGCCGAGCAATGTCTGGTGGACCAAAAGAGAATACGCGACGACCAAGATGGGCATCACTATAAGTAGTAAGCCACCATACAACATTAGCTGTGACTGGTTTTCTTGCCAGAAGGTGTTCGGGTTGCTGGTCGATAGCCAGTCAACTAGGTTGCCCATTGCACCAAATAGTGATACTTCGACTATCGCAACCACAGTGGCCATTAATGACATCAGGATCAGAGGGATCTCAAATCCACGAGTGTAATAGCGACAGAAAGCAAAGATCCCACTCGGTGGTTGAGAGGGTTCTTCATCGGGAAAAGGTTTTGTGAATCCTTCAAATTTCTTAAACATATCTCGCCTTAAATATCACAACGCAGGAGAGAGCCAGAGATGGCTATAGCGTTTGTGTCATATGGTAGCTCGTTAATGTTTGAAATGTAACCATAATTCAATCAATTGTTATACGAGTTACTGCATATTATTCATACAACCGGTTTTAAAAGTCTTGCTGGCAATAAAATTTACTGAGAAAAATGATATTCACAGTAAAAATGCATGGTAACTATCGGTTAGAATGGGTGAATTCAGTTATTTTTGTTTTAACAATATGTCTACAATTCAACGTAAGTGAGTGAGATATAACGAGTCTATCGCAATGTTCAAACAGCAAACACAACTAGAAAAGTCAGTTTCTACAGTGCAAAACGCTAACTGTGTGGTGATGGTGCCACCAAAAGAGTTTGCGTTTAATGCTGAAACCGCTCGAGACAATGAGTTTCAACATCAAGTCAGCGAAACAACGGAACAGGTTCGCAATCAAGCAATGCAAGAGTACAACACTATGGTTGAACAATTGCGTCATGCTGGTGTTCAGGTCGTTGAATTTGACTACCCACTTGGTGCGGTAGAAACACCAGACGCCGTATTCCCAAATAATTGGTTCAGCACCACTGCTGACGGTGCTCTCTACACCTTCCCCATGGCATGTGAGAATCGTCAACAGGAAGTTCGCCCTGATGCTCTGCGTCAAGCACTAGAAGCAGCAGGTCGAGCTGTGTCTAGCGAAGATTCGTTGACGGATTACTTAACACAGAATGCACACTTAGAAAGTACAGGTGTAATGGTGATTGATCATGTTAATCGCACCATTTATGCTGCGCTTTCACAACGTTGTGACCGCGAAGTGTTGGAAGATTATGCTGAGAGAATCGGTTACGAGCGTGTGGTGTCTTTTCAGACGGCACTACCCTCCGGAAAACCTATTTATCACACCAATGTAATGATGGCGATCGGTGAACATTTTTGTGTGATTTGCGATGAAGTGATTCCAGAATTTGAGCGTCGGTTTGTACTCAAATCTCTTGCGAAAGATAAGCAGGTTATCTCTATCAGCCTTGAGCAGATGAACCAGTTCTGTGGCAATATCTTGGAGCTTGAAACTGTCAATGGTGATAAAGTGATCGCAATGTCACAATCGGCGTTCGACGCGTTTTCACCAGCACAACGTGCTCAGTTGTCGAGCCATGGTAAGCTTCTTCCATTCAACGTGCAGACCATAGAATCAATCGGTGGTGGTAGTGTTCGTTGCATGTTGGGTGAGGTTTTTCTGCCAAGTCGCAAGAACAGCTTATAATCATAAAACAGCCTGTCATCAGACAGGCTGTTTTAGCTTGGCTCCATACTTGTCTTTACAACTGCCCATTACGCCTCTTATTCTGCATGTATGAATTAAAAGAATAGGTTCATACCTATGCTTAAAGGAAGCGAACTCCCTTCGATTAAAGCCCTGCGATCGTTTGTCGCGGTTGCTCATCATCAGAGTTTTTCAAAAGCAGCAGAAGAGCTGTATGTCACTCAGGGTGCAGTGAGTAAGCAGATAGCGATACTGGAGCAGATGGTTGGTAGGCCATTGTTAGAGCGTCAGTTGAATGGCATTGAATTGACGACAGCTGGAAAGCAATACTTACCCAAAGTTATTGAAGCGCTAGAGATCATTCAACACGCTACCGCTAGCCTGATTCAAAGTGATACACAGCAAGAGTTACTGACCATTGATGTGACGCCTTCGTTTGCCAGCTTATGGTTGCTGCCTAAGATCGAAGAGTTTCGGCGTTTGTATCCACAGTTGCAGGTGAAAATACGTACTCGTGAGAATGCCCAGCTTAAACTTGCAGGCGAGTCGGATATCGCCTTGCGTTGTTTGCCGCTGTCTAAGCATTACGAGCACAGTCAACTCTTGTGTCATGAAAAGCTACTTTTGATCGGTGAACAATCCGCGTCCTGTTGCGATGTCACTTCTGTGTTAACACAGCATACTTTGATCCCTCAAACCACTAGACCACAGTTGTGGGAGCTGTTTAAGTTAGAGCATCAGTGCTCGGAGCCACTCAACTATTATGGTGTCGGTTACGAACATTTTTACTTGTCATTAGAGGCGGTGAAGCGGGGGAAAGGGTTGGCTTTGGTGCCTGATTTTATGGCGCGTGAAATGTTGGACAATGCTCAGGTGAACAATTTGCTTGGTCTATCGATGCTCAGTGGCTATGGCTACTATTTGAGTGTGCCGAATTACCGTTTGGCTTCAAGGAAAGTTCAGCTTTTTCATCAGTGGCTCAGAGACGAACTTGAAGAGAATAAATAATAAACCCGGCGTTTGCCGGGTTTGTTATTTATTACGTGGTTACTTAATCAATCCCACTTCTTTATAGTACTTAAGCGCGCCTGGGTGAAGAGGTGCAGACAGACCGTCTTTGACCATCTCTTCTTTTTTCAGGTTGGCGAACGCAGGGTGCAGTTTGCGGAAGTCGTCGAAGTTTTCAAACACCGATTTTACCGTGTTGTATACCACATCTTCCGGTACTGCAGTGGAAGAGACAAATGTAGCACCAACACCAAATGTTTGAACATCGTCAGGGTTGCCCTTGTACATACCTCCAGGAACTGTTGCAGTGCGGTAGTAGCTTGCGTCAGATAAGAGTTTGTTGACCTGAGGGCTTGAGACTTGAACAATGTGACTGTCACAGGAAGTGGTCGCCTCCTGAATCGCGCCACTTGGGTGGCCTACGACGTAAACCATTGCATCAATTTTGTTATCACACAATGCTTTAGACTGTTCAGCTGCTTTTAGTTCAGAAGCTAACTTGAAGTCTTTAGTCGTCCAACCATATTGGTCCATTAGAACTTCCATTGTACCGCGTTGGCCGGAGCCTGGGTTGCCGATGTTGACACGTTTACCTTTAAGATCTTCAAAACTCTTGATGCCTGAATCTGCACGAGCTACAACGGTGAACGGCTCAGGGTGAACAGAGAACACCGCACGTAGTTCTTTGAATGGACCTGCATCGGAAAACTTACTCGTCCCATTGTAGCCATGGTACTGCCAATCAGACTGTGCGATACCTAAGTCCAACTCACCGGCGCGAATGGTGTTGATGTTATAGATTGAACCACCTGTAGATTCAACAGAACAACGAATCCCATGTTCTTTTTTGGTTTTGTTTACTAGACGGCAAATAGCACCACCAGTTGGGTAGTAGACGCCTGTTACACCACCAGTACCAATGGTAATAAATCTATCAGAAGCCGAAGCGTAAAAAGTGGTGCCTAAAAGTGCAGCTACCGAGGCGGCAGTCATTACGTTTTTTAGCAATGTCATAGTCATTCCTTTTATTACGTGTAACGATCCTATCTTACTTTGCACAGGCACCAATCAACGCTTTGTTAGTACCCTCCGGAAACTATATGCATCATGAATCGGAATGTTTAATAATTTGTTAATTTTTTTGAGGTTTCTCACTTGTTCCGCATTGTTAATTGCTGGTTTTCCTCGTGGATCAAGGTGATTGTTCTCAAAACCGACACGAATATCTAGCCCAAGTAGCATTGCACTGATGAGGCAGTCCTGCTCACGATTACCAAAGGCACATACGGCGAGGTGAACGTTTTGTTGAACGAACTGATGCAAGTCGAGTTGCATTAAATCCCACGGATTGGATTGCTGTTCGTTGTGGTATCGGCCAAGAACGACGAGTGCGTGTTGAGCTACGGTCGGCAAGATTCCCTGAGCACGCAGCTGGAAGAAGCGTTGAATATCATCTTGATTGTAGAGGATGATTTGACTGATGATTCCGTGTTCCGCAACCCAATGGAAAAAGGCTTTTCCAGACTCAATGTGGTTGTCATCGGGAATCAGCTCACGGAGTGCAAATGAGGCGGCTTCGGGTTTGATCGCTTTAGTCAGTGCTATTTGTTGCTCTATGCTGTAAATCCCTATCGCTTCGGTGGTCAACTGGACAATAATGCTGTCACCGACGGCCTGTTTCACTCTGTCGTACAGCTGGCGATTGGATTTGATTTCCAAACTGTGTTGGCCATTTTCGTCCCGGCAGTGAAGGTGAACCATGGCAGCCCCGGCATCGCGACAGGCGATGACCTCAGAGATGATTTCTTCGTTAGTCATTGGAAGGTTAGGGTGATCTCGTTTGGTTTTTCGCGCCCCATTCGGTGCCACTATAATCGCACTGGTTTGCAGGTGACCAGCATCACCTGGTGTTAAACCCATGTTCCAGCTACCTCCGTCAATGTTGTTTTCAGTTTAGTCACAAGCTCGTCGATGTGGTTTGGTTCGATGATGAAAGGTGGGGCTAATAGAATGTGATGTCCTTGTTTTCCGTCAATGGTTCCAGACATTGGATAGCACATTAGGCCGTTTTCCATGGCTTGATACTTTACCGCAGCATGTGCTTTTGTGGCGATATCGAGTGGAGTCTTACTGTCTTGATCTTTGACGAGCTCAATGCCAAGGAAAAGACCTTTACCTCGGATATCGCCCACGTAAGGTAAGTCGCCCAGTTCATTCAACAGTGTTTGTTTTAGCTCCGCGCCGTGAGATTGCACGGATGACAACAGTCTTTCCTTTTGAATAGCTTCGACTGTGGCCAGGGCAGATGCACATGCCATAGGGTGTGCCATAAAGGTGTGGCCATGCTGGAAGAAACCGCTACCATTTTCAATCGCTTGGTAAATCCGGTCGTTGGCGATGGTGGCGCCAATAGGTTGATAACCTGCTCCCAGCCCTTTTGCAATACAGACCAGATCAGGCTCTATCTGTTCTTGTTCAAATGCAAAGAAACTGCCGCTGCGACCTACACCACACATCACTTCATCTAATATAAGCAAAACCTCATACTGATCGCAGATCTCCCTAATTCGTTTGAAGTAGCCCTTTGTAGCCGGTACTGCGCCAGCAGTAGCACCGACAACAGGTTCTGCCACAAACGCCATGACATTTTCTGCACCTAGTTCGAGGATTTTCTCCTCAAGCTGATTGGCGCTACGAAGTGAATAGTCTAACTCTGATTCACCCTTATGTTTCAAACGATATGAGTAACAGGGGTCGATATGATGACTGGTTGTCAGCAGTGGCCGGAATGGAGCTCGTCGCCATTCGTTTCCACCGACGGCTAGTGCACCTAAAGTATTGCCATGATAGCTTTGTTTTCGGGCGATAAACTGAGTCTTAGTCGTTTTTCCAATCTCGACATAATACTGACGTGCCATTTTTAACGCCGACTCCACCGCTTCGGATCCGCCACTCACAAAATACACATGATTAAATTGTGCAGGCATTAGATTGCAAAGTGCATCAGCCAATTGTTCGCTAGGTTCGTTAGTAAAAAAACCAGTGTGAGCGAAAGGGATACGCTCAAGCTGTTCTGTGATGGCTCGTTTAATCGCTGGGTGGTTATGGCCAAGATTAGAAACCGCAGCCCCCCCGCATGCATCTAGATAGGCTCTACCTTGTGTATCAAAAAGATAGACACCATCACCGTGACTGACGGTGGGTAAACGAGTATGGCAGTGTCGATGAAAAACATGAGACATAATGAGGCACTCGATGATTGTAGTGACCCTATCGTGTCCAACTTGCTTCAATGGCGCAATCGACAAAAAGTTGACCGCTATGAGCGTTTGGAATGAGTAGAAGCGCATAGGGGGCAAAAGAAAAGCAGCCAGTTGGCTGCTTGACACTTAACTAGATATCACGCTTATCGGCAAATTTTTCCAAGCTGAGAACCAGTGCAATAGCACACAGCATTAGAATGATGGCCATGACTATCTGGGCAGGTTGTGAAGTGATGGCTTCAAAATCTAGTGGTGAGAGATTGCGTTCGAGCAATGGGACTTGTTCGCCGCTTGAGTTAGTGCGCCACGTCAACGTTTCTTTCCAAGGCCAGATCTTTGGTAGTGTGCCAATCATTAGGCCGGTTAGAAAAATCAGAGTTAAGTCTCTGAAACGACTCAGTAGCCATGACAGTACGTGAGAAAAACTCAGTAAACCGATAACGCAGCCAGTCAAGAAAAGCAGCAAGACAGTTACATCCAATGATTTGACTGCGCCAAGAACTGGGCTGTACATACCAATGAGTAGCAATATAAAGCTGCCAGAGATGCCAGGTAAGATCATCGCGCATATAGCGATCGCTCCCGCAAACATGATATTGATGCTGGTTGGATCCATTTGAAGGGGTTTGAGGATGGTAATGCTATAAGCAAAACCGACCCCGAGTAATAGGAAGATAAGGCGACTGATGCTTCTTTTCTCAATTTGTTTCAGCATATGGAAAACAGAAACCAGAATCAGACCAAAGAAAAAAGACCATAAAGGGATAGGGTGTGTGACTAGTAACCACGAAATCAGCTTGGCAAGTGTCGCAATGCTGGTTAGCACACCACCGAACAGCGCGACAAGGAATAAGCCGTTGATATGGTTGAACGCTGCTTTGATTCCATCATGCTTCAAAATGCCAAGTAAGCTAGGATTAATGCGTCGGATACTTTCCAATAAGGTGTCATAGATGCCTGTAATAAAGGCAATGGTGCCTCCAGAGACACCGGGTACTACGTCGGCCGCACCCATGGCTAGGCCTTTGAAAAAAGTAGATAAGTAATTCATTCGTTACAACGGGTCAGTTCAGGTGGTGAGAGTATATCGTCAATAACGTAAAAAAAGTATGAAAACAGTGAATTGATAAATTAATCGATAAGAGACTTGTTTAATATCGAATTGCACTTATTTGCAAAATGCAATTTTCATTTTGCATATTGATTATAATAAATTGGCTAAAAATTGGACCAATATTGGGGTTTTATGGCCTTTTTAAGTTGGCACGCTATCTGCATTACTTATAGCGACCCTTATTAAGCCGAGGGTCACCTAGCCAACTGACGTTGTTAGTGAATGATTTTTGTTCACACAATATATGTGCCAATCGCCCTTATTGCGATTGGCTTTTTTTTTGTCTTTTGGTCAATTCCTCGTCAATTTACATCGTTTCATGACACGAATTTTCTCTCCATGCTCGACAAATGCCCGTGAGTTTATTAATAATGTCCGCTTTCTTTTTCGGTCCCTAACGTACACCGTAGGGTTTCGATGTTGAAATTGAGCGGGTTTACCCGCTGTGGAAAGGACGTTTTTTAACAGAGAACATCTCAATCAGTGCCTGCAATTGTTACCGAGGCCTTGGTAACGAAATGGCCCAGAGCAATATGCTCTTAGCTCATTAGGGAAGATGAGTGACAGACAATGAAGAGGTTATATGAATCAGATAATTTCGGTTGGACCACTAGAATCTTTCTTAATCGCAATCAGCGTTTTGTTTCTAGGCCACTTTGTAAATTCTAAGCTTCCTATTCTGAAGAAGTTCAATATTCCAGAGCCCATTGTGGGTGGTTTGATTGTGGCGATGATCATTACAGGCATGCATTTTAACGAGTTTGATCTGGAATTCTCACTGCCGTTACAAAATACTTTTATGCTGATGTTTTTCAGTACTGTTGGCTTGGCAGCAAACTATACGCAGTTGATGAAAGGTGGCGTTAAAGTCTTTATCTTTCTTGCGGTTGCATCTTTTTACATCATCATTCAAAACGGTGTTGGGGTGTCATTGGCTTCTGCGCTAGGCTTAGACCCTTTAATGGGCTTGATTGCTGGTTCTATCACTCTATCCGGTGGACACGGAACAGGCGCAGCTTGGTCTCAAACCTTTTCAGAAACTTATGGCCTGAAGAACACGCTAGAAATCGCGATGGCTTCTGCCACGTTTGGTCTGATTATCGGTGGTATCATCGGTAGCCCTGTTGCTCAAAAGCTGATCAACAAAAACAACCTTGAGTCAGAATACGGACGCGGGACAGATACTCATGAAAAGTTTCCTGAAGTCATCACTTACAATGAGTATGAAGAGGACAAGGTTACAGCGAAAAAAGTGATTGAAATCCTGTTTGTTTTGCTTATCTGTGTGACAGGAGCCAAATATTTGGAACAATGGGTCAGTAGTCTGGAGATTAGCTGGCTGATGATCCCTGATTTCGTTTATGCGCTATTTATTGGCGTGTTTATCACTAATATCATGGAAGTGACTAAAACTCATAAGGTAGATGCAGAAACAGTCGATATTCTGGGCACGGTTTCATTGTCACTGTTCTTAGCCATGGCTCTAATGAGCTTGAAGCTGTGGAACGTTTTTGATCTCGCGATTCCATTTCTGATCATCCTTTCGGTTCAATCGGTGATCTTAGGTATTTTTACTTACTTTGTGACTTTTAAGGTTATGGGCTCAAACTACGATGCGGCTGTTATCGCGGGTGGTCATTGTGGATTTGGTTTAGGTGCAACGCCCACGGCTGTGATGAACATGGGGTCAGTAGTCAACCAATATGGCCCATCACCTCAGGCATTTATGGTGGTGCCGATAGTGGGTGCTTTCTTTATCGACATTGTGAACTTAATTATCCTTCAAGGGTACATCTCCTTTATCGGTTAATGTGCTCATCTACAAATGAAAAGGCCTCTTGTAAGAGGCCTTTTTGCTTTCTGAAGGATTTTAATGGTCTAGGTAGAGATAGTTCTGCCAGCTTTTCATTCGAATGAGTACTTTACGCATAATGGAAACATGAGTGAATTGATCGGAGTAAACCGCCACCTCGACTGCTGTCCCCATGGGCAAGTGGTAGTCGGACAAGTCATCCGTGATCTTTAAAGTGACAAAGACTCGTCCACTGGTGCGCAATGCTTCCGTGCCAAGCAGGGCACCTCGCGCCTGAAACTGGCTTTCGCCAATGGCGGGCAGTACGTCTACAACCTCTCCCTTAAAGACCTTTCCAGGAAGGGCTCTGAAGAGAAATTCTGCTTCATAGCCTGGTTGTAAGCGTTGTAGAGAGTTTTGCCTGAACGCAGCGGCATACAGCGTTTCTTCGGTATGAACGAATGTCATTACTGGAGCTAGTGGCAGTGGAACTGCCATCACGCCAGGGCGCAAGGCCAATTGAGTCGCAAAGCCATCAGTGGGGGCTTTGACAATAGTCTGCTCCAAGTCAAATTCTGCTTGGCGCAGCTCAGCTAGCAAACGTGCGACCGTGGTGTTCTCACCGCCTATTTCTGAGTTGAGGGCAATCTTGGCTTGGTCTACTCTGGCCTCAGCAACTTTGACCGCGGCTTCAGCAGCCTTGTAGGCTTGACGTCGAGTGTCCAGTTCCTGCTCGGTGAACGCGCCTTTTTCGTAACCGCGCTGATACCGCGAATATTCGCGCTGGGCTTTGTCTCTATCGGCGATGGCTTGAGCTTGCGCAGCTTGCGCTTCTTGTACGTCAGACTCCAGCCCAAGAGCGCCTTGGCTGGCCTCTTTAATTTGTGCTTCAAGCTTGTCAACTTCTGCTTCGTATGGGATAGGGTCAATCATAAAGAGAATGTCCCCTTGTTTGAGCGGTTTATTGGGCTCAACAGGCACTTCGATAACCCGACCTCTTACTCCTGAAACGATAGGTGTACTGGAAAAAACTTGATTGCCAAGCTGAGTGAACGGATGGTTGTAGTTCATTAAAAGAATCAATGTACCGACCAATACCACACCACCTAATACGGCAGTTGGCACTGTCCATTTATTGAGTGGGATGTTGAAGATCTTAAAAATCGCAATGCACAACGCCGCGTACGTGAGAATAAGTAGCAAATCCATTACTGTTCCTCCTCATGATCATCCATTCGGATCGCAGGGGAAGGATTAGTTTGGTGTCTCTCTTTGAGGTGACGTACCTCTTTTTGTAGCTGACTAACCTGATCGATGAGTGAATCGACACGGTGATGAATATCGTGCTGTTCTTCTTCCAGCTTTTGGAATCCCCAGCCTCTCTCCTGACGCCAGAGCGTGGCCCATATCCAAAGAAATGGCCAAATAGCATGTAGTGTGAATAAGCTGACCCAACCTGCATAGTGAATCGCATCCTGATGTGGGTGTGCTCTCTGCTTGGCTATTTCATACGGAATATCGTGAATTACAATGATGCCATAGAAAATCACCAGTGCGACAAAGATAAGTAAACCTAGCGCAAAGTAGTCCAAAAACATAAAAGCTTTCCTGTTATTGTGTTTTTATTCAATAAAACATACGGTGATACCAGTTTAAGTATAGAAATAAAAACAAGAATTTAGAGAGAGATTACCTATTTCTGTTTGTTTCTCTTAAATCAATATCGAGGTGAGTAGATGGAATTTCAGGGAGAGATTGCCGCATTGTCGGCTGCAGTGGTCTGGGCGATGGCGACTTGGATTTATAGCCAATTCAGTCATCATTTTTCAGCCATGCAGCTTAATATCGTCAAAGGCGTTGCCGCCTCAGGCATGATGCTGGTGGCGTTACCATGGATTGAGATGCCCACGATGGTGATATCGTCTACTCATCTGGCGATATTGGCTGTCTCAGGAATTATAGGAATTGCTGCCGGAGATAGCGCTTACTTTGCTTCACTCAAGCGAATTGGCGCCAACAAAACCTTGTTACTGGAATCCTTAGCACCGCCGCTTTCAGGTGTGTTGGCGTTGGTCGCCTTAGGTTCGGTTTTACCTCTGCAAAGTTGGCTCGGTGTGTTATTGACGACGTTAGCCGTCACTTTCGTGATTTTTCAGCCAGATGCCCGTGGAGAACAAACGAATTGGTCAGGTGTGGGGTTTGGTTTGCTTGCGAGTGTGTGTCAGGCGTCGGGAGTAGTTATCTCACATTACGCTCTAGTGGCCGGAGACTTATCGCCTCTGTTGGGAGCGTTAATTCGACTGTCTATCGGTGTGCTGGTGGTGGCTATGGTGATAGCGTTTTTTGAAAAAAAACCTTTCTCGTCCATCAAAAAGCATTTAGGACAACTTACAAAGTCGGCCTTTCTTTGGCTACTCGGTGCGATCTTTGTGGGAACATTTTTGGCATTGTGGCTGCAACAAATCGCCTTGAAGCACGCTAATCCTGCTATTGCTCAAACGCTGATTGCAACCAGCCCTGTGTTTATGTTGGGTATTTATGTGGTGAAAGGGGAGAAAGTGGCAGCCAAAAGCATTATTGGTACCTTGGCTGCAATAGTAGGAGTCTCTTTGTTCTTTTTACCCTAGAAATTACTCAGTACAGACTTGGTTGCGTCCATTGGCTTTCGCACGGTAGAGCGCTTTGTCTGCTCGATAAAAAGTACGCTGAGTATTTTCCCCTTCTCTATGAAGCGTAATTCCAACACTTACTGTGAGACCGCGTTCTCCAAGAATGTCTTGCCAGCCAAACTTAAAAATACGCTCGCGGTAGTTTTCCGCGTGCATAGTCGCTTGCTCCAATGTCGTTCTCTCAAGGATGACTAAGAATTCTTCTCCGCCAAAACGAACACTCGATGCCCCCCTGAATTTAAAGTAAGCGGATAATTCGTGAGAGACATTTACGATGGCTTTGTCACCGACTAGGTGACTGAGTTCATCATTAATGGACTTAAAGTGGTCTATATCAATCACCATTAACGCGAAGGGTACATCATGGAGGAGCAGATCTTTGAGTTTTACATCGAGCCAACGCCTGTTGTGCAAGTTGGTCAGAGGATCAGTAAATACATCTTGTTGGAGCTGAGCCACGGTATGTTTCTGACTTTCCGTTGTCTCTTTAAGCTCGCGGTTTTCCAGCTCTGACAGAATCAGCTTGAGTTGCAGTTCAAATCGTGACAAGCGGCGCAACTGGGCAGCGCCCAGCTCACCAATAGGGATTTGCTTCATCAAGTCGCTTTCTATGCGAAACGCCTTTTTCTGGCAGTATAAAGCTTGCTTGAAATTGCCTTGTTGCTCATAAATATCACCGAGAGCGGTATTCAGTTTTAGATTCAGCACTGGTGAAGCGTAGTGTTTGACCTTTTTCTGAGCGTTTTCTAGTACCCAGTTAGCAAGGTGTGGTTTGTTGGATTCGTTTAGGCTGTGTGCCAATTCAAGGCGAATCATGTTGGATAACCAAGTGGAGTGGATGTTTCCTGCGGTATACTGAACATTGCTTAGACACTCAATCGCTTTGTCTTGTTTACCTTGATGGCGATATAACTTCGCTTGATAAAGTAATATTTGTCCAGCAAGCACCTTATCACTCACCAGTATTGCGAGTTCTGAACACTCTTTGAGTAAATCTTTGGCGGCGGTTGTCCGATTGAGTTCAATGTAACATGCCAACATATAAAGTTTGTAGCGAAGACGCAGCGAACGGCTAGAAATCGCATGGTCGATGCCGTCGATCTTTTGATAATAACGCAGTGCACGATTGTGGTCGCCATAAGCGTCGCATAGGTTACCCATCCCTAGAACGGCTAAAACGTAAGCATCAATATGGCTGGTATCTACTGCTATGGTCGAAGAAGTGATGTATTCCTGTAACGCTCCCGAATAGTCACCACCTTCGACCAGCTTGTCGGCAAGGCTACTTTTGACTTCAAGGATTAACTCAGCATCGTTAGGTAGAGAAAGATGTTCAAGTGCGCTTCTTAGTTCTTCAATGCTGGTTGCAGGTTGCTTAAGTTCATTGCGGTATTCGGCGCTGATAATGAGGCTTTGTGCCTTCTCCTGTGGCGTAGTGGCGATATGTTGACGAATGTGGTTCCAGAAAATGATAGCTTCTTCACCAGATACTGAAGAAGCATCTAAACCAGATTCGGAGATTTTATTGAGCAATGTTTCCATTCTGTACTTCCAGTGGTTGGCTTTCTTCTAATTGTTCTAAGGTGAAGGGGAACGTTAGGATGTCTTGAAAAACCACTTTGGGTAGTGATTTATTGAGCCCTTTTCGGTGCCAAGGATAGATTTCAATCATTTGCGCCAGCACATGGAATACCTGAAGTGCGGCATCGTCTCTTTCGGCAAGTAGAATACCTAAGCGATCGCCACTAAGACGTGATAGTAAATCCTGATGGTTGCATAGTGAGTGGGCAAGTTCGGTACATACTTCAATATATTCAGAGTCGCTGTGCTGTATCGTTATTACGGCGTGGTTAGAACGCTTTAACTCTGTTTTAAATAAAACCAGTTGTTCCCACCAATAAATCTCAGACACCATTTGGTGGAGATGTTTCTCTGGATCATATTCATGTTGTCCGCGAATGCGATTAATCAGTTTACGTGCTCGTTGCTCAAGCTGGCGTTTTGATGTACGCGCTCTGTCGTTACTGACGCGAGCGGTTTGCTCCCTGAGCATGTCCGTTGAGTGTTTGCGATATTTCTGAAATGCGTGCAAGGCGGCTTTAAAATCCCCTTGTTCTTCAGCAACACGTGATTGTTGGAAGCAGATTTGAGACAACAGTTCACCATTATCAAAAGAGGCTGCAGAGCGTTCTGCTTGGACGAGCAATTGTGTCGCTTTTTCGGGGCGTTTACGTAATAGCTCCAATCTTGCTTGGCTGATGTAAGAATGGGCTTTCATCCAGACTAAATCGTGTTTCTCTGCCAGAGCTTGTGCCTTACCTGTCGCAACTTCGGCATCTTCAATTCTCTCAAGCCCTAGCAGTGCTAAGCCTCTGAAATCCCATACTTCAGCTTGCCAGGTTTTGTCATCATGGCCATTGAGCGCTTCTAACGCTCCATCCAATACTGTGAGCATTTCTACATAATTGTTTAGTAAGTAGAGATCCCATGCAAGGAGAATCCTTGCTTTTCCTTCCAGCCATCCGATACGAGTATTGTTGGCAACAGTGACGGCCAATTCATGAGTGGTCCTAGCCAGTTGATACTCATGAGTGATACGCCAGATATTCCCTAGACCGATTAAGGACTCAATCTGAATTTCGATTTCATCAACCAACGCAGATTGTTCTAGTGCGTTAATCCAATATTGCTGGGCAGAATAGTATTTGGCTTGCCCCCAAAAATGAAGAGCATGAAGGTGGAGGATTTCCGGGAGAAAGTCGTCGGTATCCAATGTGTTAAGTTTGCCATGGGCATCTTTGATGTACTTCAGACCACGTCGATAATCCATCAAACTCCAAGCACAGCGAGACATGATAATCAGACACTGTACAGCCCCTTCTGGGTACAAAATCTGATTAGCGCGCGTCGCGCACTGTTCAGCGATAGCTAAAACCTTCTCAGGCTCACTTTCAATTCGTGCTTTGAGCTGTTCAATCTCTGTGTCTAGCAGATGCTGGCTTTTATCCAATGAATTAATCCCTTAACAGCCATGTATAATATTGTTCGGTATTATTATAAAAATAGTGGCTGATGTAACTCTAGTAAAAGCATTAATACGCCTGAGCTTTAATGGCGTACCTCACAATAATTTTAATTATGAAAGCAGTTCCCGCAGAGTCAAAGGTGATTGCGTTAAACCAAGACTTTGTGCGGCTGTCATACCATCCTTATCTTGATAGCATAAATTGTGCCATGCTCGGAATATATCCAACATCGGAAGTAATCCACCAGGGCGAAGCTTGCGACGAGGTTCGTTAATAAAGCTTTCAAACAGAGTTTGAAATCGTTGTTGATAGAATTCAGTTTGGCGAATACTTGCTTTGCTAAGCCATTCTGTAGGCTCGTTATTTTGGCCAGCAAGATAACAAATGCCTTTGGATGAGTTAGCAAAAGTAGCAATTGCCCAGCGATCTCGCCACCAACCCATATGAACAATGTCGATTTTTCCGACTAGACTGTGTTCGTTCCAGTTTTGATCTTCTTCAACATACATAAGGTCGACATTTTGACGCTGTATACGTGGTAGGCAGACACTGAGAGCTGCAGAGCGTAGAACAGGATCTTGAGGCAAATAAATGGAGACTTGACGATCACTGTTACACAGATCCAACACATGTAGAAAATGGGCATAGGAGGTATAAGGCGGCCTGATTAGTGCACCTTTAGAAGGGTAATTGAATGTCGTCAGGTTACCCATAGGGTCTTCAACATTGCCTCGTGCCAAAATCGTTTGGTATTGCTGATCAATACGTTCCCTTAAAACAGGAGAAGGTTCTGGAACAGGAATGCTAGCCTCAGATGAATGATCACGAGATACGAATCGAGCAATGTCTTGGTACGGGTCATGGTCAATATCTCCTTGAGGGTCTTCATTTCCAGAGTAATTGACATGTTGACAAAGAATATAGCCTGAACTGGCTTCTCCTGTAGCGATCCACAAAACGCCGTTATTACTTTTAGGTTGCAAACGGACGTAGTAAGAGGCGAGTTCATACTTCTTCGCATGATTTACCCAACGTGCATCGAACATGGCGAGCTTGCGTCGACATCGGCTAGCGATGTGGTCGAGGTGATCGTAAAACGTCTTTGGATTGATCTCTAACTTACGACAGATCTCACGTACTGAATAGCCCATAAAGAGCAGACCGAGGAGGTTTTCCTGAAAAGCGAGTTTTTTATTGGCACCTGACCATTTATCGACGAACGTGGATTGACACAGTTTGCAGCGATAACGTTGACGATCACCGCTGTAGCCAAAGGCATGGTACAGATGTTTGTGAGTGTGAACTGACAAGCCAAAATTTTCGCATTGGGTATTGCGACAAGTTGGCAAGCCATCACTATGGAGCTGTCTTAAACGATGAAGCTCGTTCAACACTTCCAGATTGTTAAGTAAGGGGGGGAAAGCACCGCACTCCCGACAAACCATCGCAGGTCGTTTAGGGTTCGCATGTTGCACAACGTATCGATGTGCATCACTCAATCCAAAGTTGCCACACGCCAATGTTTTACAAAAGTTGAGTTGTAACCCGTTTGCTTCCTTAGGCAGTTTGCCAGTAGTCACTATCTCCCCCTCGGGATTATCAGGGCTGCCAGACTATAGTGGCTGGCAGCGAAGGATTGCTTATTAGATGTTGATGGCTGTCTCAAGCGCAACTTTCATCATGTCGTTGAACGATTTTTGGCGCTCTTCTGAGCTTAGTTTCTCACCACGTATGATGTGGTCAGATACGGTTAGGATGGTCAGTGCTTTCGCACCCAAATCCGCAGCTACTCCGTAGATCCCAGCCGCTTCCATATCAACACCTAGTATGCCTAGCTTTTCCATTTTCTCGAAAATATCTGCTTCTGGGGTGTAGAAAAGGTCAGCAGAGAATACGTTACCCACTTTTACCGGTACTTCTTGAGTGCGGGCTTGTTTTACCGCTTCTTCCAGCAGTCCATAATCTGCAATTGCAGCGAAGTCATGATCACTAAAACGGATACGGTTCACTTTGGAGTCTGTCGATGCACCCATACCAATAACAACGTCCATCAGATTTACGTCATCACGAACCGCGCCACAGCTACCCACACGAATAACGTTTTTTACGCCATATTCGGCGATTAACTCATGAACATAGATACAAGCAGAAGGTATCCCCATACCGTGCCCCATGACAGAAACACGTTGACCTTTATATGTACCTGTAAAACCGAACATGCTACGAACATCACAAACTTGTTGTACATCTTCCAAGAATGTTTCTGCGATGTATTTAGCGCGAAGAGGGTCGCCAGGCATTAAAACCGTTTCAGCGAAATCACCTGGTTGAGCATTAATGTGTGGGGTTGCCATAGTTGTTACTCCGAGTTCATTAGTAATTTTGTATTCTGATTACTAATTATGTTGATTCTCAAAAATTTGTTGAAGTCATACTAGCTATATATCACAAGGCTTCGTGAGAGGCTCGTCACAAAAGTAATCCATTTCACTATAGATACAAGTGTTTATAACGTTTTTTGTTGAAAGGGTTAAAGCAATCGATTTGGAAAAACGATTACGTCAAATGTGAACCAAAATTGAATCAATTACGTAACAGTGCTCTAAATTGTACATTTTTATTTCTTGTATAACTTTAGAATTATGTGCTAAAAGTTATACAAAAGATATTTTTGTACACCCTGGCAAGAATACTGGAGCATAATATGAGCAACGTAATTAAAGTCGGCATCAGTTCCTGCGTTTTGGGCGAAAACGTTCGTTTTGACTCAGGACATAAGATCAGCAAGTTTGTGACCAAAGAACTCGCCCCCTTTTTCGAGTTTGTTCCTGTCTGTCCTGAAGTTGGAATGGGTATGCCTGTACCGAGGCCAACGATTAGGTTGATATCGGATCAAGAGCGTATTGCTTTAGTCGAGACAAAAGATGCGTCTATTGACCACACAGACAAAATGATGGATTACTCCAAAAGCAAGGTGGCTGAGCTGAGTATTACAGAGTTATGCGGTTATATTGTGTGTGCCAAGTCACCTACGTGTGGTATGGAACGGGTCAAAGTGTATAAGAAAGGCGGAGCAGAAAACATAGGCGTGGGGTTATACACCCAAGAGCTGATGAAGCAGATGCCATGGCTACCAGTTGAGGAAGATGGTCGTTTGAATGACCCAGTGTTGAAAGAGAACTTTATTACGCGTATTTACACGCTGAGAGATTTTTACGACTCGATGGATGGCGAGCCAACGGCAGGCAAAATTGTTGCGTTCCACTCTCGCTATAAACTGACCTTGATGGCCCATCACCCGCAGTCCTACAAAGAATTAGGCCGATTGGTTGCAACTATTAAAGAGTATGACATTGAGACTTTTTATCAAAAGTACCGCGTAGGTTTGATGAATGCGGTGTCACACAGAGCAAGCCGCAAGAACAACACCAATGTACTGATGCACCTCCAAGGGTATTTTAAGCGAGACCTAGCCAAGGAGCAAAAAGCTGAGTTGTCCGGTGTGATCGAAGAGTACCGACAAGGTACTTTGCCACTCCTCGCACCTTTAACCTTGATCAAACATTATTTGGCGGCTTACCCGGATGCTTATCTATCCGAGCAGAAATTTCTGCAGCCCCACCCTCAAGAAATGCGCTTGAGATATGGATTATAGAATGAAAAAATACGCAATCAGAGAAATATCAGAGATGACGGGGGTAAAACCCGTCACACTCCGTGCTTGGCAACGACGCTATAGCTTGATTGAACCAGAAAGGACAGACAAAGGACATCGCTTGTACACACAAAAGCACATCGACTTAATCAACGATATTCAAGGTTGGTTAGGTAAAGGAGTGTCGATTGGTAAGGTGAAAGCGCTGTTAGAATCTGGAGAGCAAGCCGACTCCGAAGTCCCTAGTCACATGGTTCAGTTAGATGATGTTGAACCTGTTTTAGACGCATTGGCAAGCCTAAATAAAGGGAAAGCTGAAACTCTAATTCATTCAGTACTAAAAGAATACCCGCTGCATGTGGTCGAAACTCAGTTTATTCAACCGGTAGAGAAAGCCTTAGGGCTTGTCAGACAGAATCTACGTTCACTTCAGCTGGGCTTGTTCCAAACGCTGATGCTAACCAAGCTAAACGCCATTATAGAAGCAGAAAATAAAGCCGCTCGCTCTGGTAAAGCTCTCTTCATTTGCGTTCAAGGTAGTACGGATATCGCGTCTCGCCTGATGGCCCTCTCATTAGTGGAAAAGGGGTGCAAAGTGACTTTGATCGATGAGGTTGATGACTTGTCTGGCCTGCTCGGTCATCCATGTCTTAAAGAGTTTTCGACGTTAGCGATATACAGCGCCCGTGCGATTAATGAATCGCAATTGGCGGCAATTCAAAAACTGGAAACCTGCATCTCTGGACAACTGGTACTGCCGGATCTTTTGCAACGTCTCAAGGGGTAACATCATGAATCTTGTATGGCTGAGACGCGATTTAAGAGTCGAAGACAATTCTGCGCTCATTAATGCGATAGAAGTTGGTGAGCCGGTTGTCTGTATTTACGTTGCAACCCCTATGACTTGGCAAGATCACGGTCTAGCGCCTATTCAAGCGGATTTGATTTACCGTCGGTTGCAGGCATTGAAGCGCGACCTAGAGTCTTTGTGCATACCACTACTTTACGCTCAAGTGGACACATTTGCTGAGAGCGCAGAGCGTGTCGCGGAGGTTGCCAGTTTGGCCAATGCGAATCGGGTGTTTGTCAACGCGGAATATGAAGTGAATGAGCAGCGTCGTGATGCTGTTCTTAAATCGTACCTCCACAATACTGCCATTCACTTTGAGTCTAGTGATGACAAATGTCTTTTTGCACCTGGCAGTGTAGTGAACAAGCAAGGCAGCTATTTCAAGGTGTTTACGCCGTTCAAGAAGGCCTACCTAGCTAAACTCGGTGAGTGCTCGTTTCAAGTTCGGAAGCCACAAGCCGTGTCTTCAGGGGGATTACCTGAGAACTTAAAGTCTCTAGTATTGACTGATGATGTCAACTTTAGTTACCCGCGAGGTTCAAGTGCTCAATTTGCCGCAGATACCCAATCGATAATCCAAAAGCTGAGAGACTTTGATAGCCAAGATGTAGAAACTTATGCCAAAAACCGAGACTTTCCCGCCGTTGCTGGAACCAGCCAGCTGTCCCCTTACTTAGCTATCGGAGCACTATCTGTACGTCAATGTATGGCTCGGTTGATGTTTGGTCAGCTTCTGCCGCTCAGCGAAGGGAGAGAAGTATGGCAAAGTGAGTTGATATGGCGTGAGTTCTATCAACACCTCATTCATTTTGAAGCTAAGCTGAGTAAAGGAAAGTCTTTTTCTGACTGGGGAGAACGCTTGCTGTGGCATAACGAACTGTTACATATCGAGGCGTGGAAGAAAGGCCAAACTGGCTTTCCTATCGTAGATGCGGCCATGAGGCAACTCAACCAAACGGGGTGGATGCACAATCGGTTGAGAATGATCGTGGCGAGTTTTTTGACCAAAGATCTCCATGTTGATTGGAGAATCGGTGAACGCTATTTTTTGAACAAGTTGGTAGATGGGGATTATGCTGCGAACAATGGCGGCTGGCAGTGGTGTGCCTCAACCGGATGTGACGGTCAGCCATACTTCCGCATTTTTAACCCCGTTACCCAAGGTGAAAGGTTTGATCCCAATGGAGATTTTGTGCGTCAGTGGATCCCTGAATTGTCTCAAGTGCCGGATAAATTCGTTCACCAACCCTGGAAGTGGAGTGGTGTAAGAAGCTTGTCATATCCGCCGCCAATAGTTGATCATAAGATAGAAAGAGAAGTAACCTTACGGATATATAAGGAAGCGAAGGACGCTTAGAATGCTGCGAAAAATATTTTCCCTCTGTTGCTGCTTTAGTACATCCCTATATGCTGCAACTTACCCACTACCTCCAGAGGGAAGCAGCATGGTCGGGCGTGCGCAATACCATAAAGTGGAAAGCGGTGAAAGCCTTGCCGATATCGCAAAGCAGTACGATGTCGGCTTTCTTACCTTGATGGCGGCCAATAAAGGTGTAGATCCTTTCCTACCTGCAGAAGATTTTGTCCTGACGATGCCGACGCAAATCATTCTTCCTCAAGTGCCACGAGAAGGGATAGTCATCAACCTCGCTGAGCTGCGTCTGTATTATTTCCAGCCAGAGAAGAACCTAGTGCATATTTTTCCGGTTGGTATTGGTAGAGTTGGGCGCGATACCCCTGAGATGGTGACTAGCATAAGTCAAAAACGGCCCAATCCGACTTGGACACCTCCCGCATCGATTCGCAAAGAATACCTTGAAAAAGGCATTGAACTTCCATCTGTGGTTCCAGCGGGGCCGGAAAACCCGCTTGGGGAATATGCGTTGAGACTGGCTTATGGTATTGGCAATTACCTCATCCATGGTACTAACAAAGACTTTGGCATTGGATTACGCGTCAGCTCCGGTTGTATACGTATGGAGCCCAAAGATATTGATTGGTTGTTTCACAAGGTGAAATTGGGTGAAAAAGTCCGAGTGATCAATGAACCCGTTAAAATTGCATTAGAACCCGATCGGAGTGTATTTCTGGAAGCCCACGAACCGTTAACGCGAAGTGATGGTAGCAAGAAGGATTTGAATATCCCTAAGGAGCTGCAATGGTGGCTGGAAGAGTTTGATTTGTCCGATGCTAAAGCGAGAGCGGCGATTCTTACACAGAATGGGGTACCAGTGGAAGTGGTCTCTCCGAGTTATTTATACGTGAATTGATCCTTGTTAAACAAAAAGAGAAGGGGCCTGAAAACGGGGGGAGAATTTATTCTTCGTAAACATGTGCCTGTTCAGTCACATGATCTAGATTTGTAATCGCGATAAAACAAAAGCGGCGACATCAACTTATGTCGCCACTTCATCGCCAATTATCGCCTAGCCGTTTTCTAAATCATTGATTTAAAGAGGCTAAATTCATTACTTGATCTTACTTAGTATAAGACTGAGCAATGTTGTCGATACGCTCGTTAGCGCGCGCTGCTTCTTCTTGAGCAGACATTGCTGCATCACCTGATTTACGTACGTCAGATTGAAGAGCTTGTACATCTTGGCTTAGTTGGCTAACTTGATTGCTCAGCTCGTCAAGTTTTGCTGAAGATGCGTCGTTTGGACCAGAAGCACAACCAGCGAGAAGAAGTACAGAAGACGCCGCAGCTGCGATCAACATTTTGTTCATAGATGAACTCCTTGCATTGTAAGTATCAAAAAGACGTCCTATACATTTCTGCTCATATAGTGACGGTGTGTAAAGTGTAGACTCAATTCCACCCTTCAAAAAGCAGAAAAAAGTCAAAAAAACCCAAGGATTTAAGCAATGATCAAATTAGTTGATATATGTCTCACTGGCGAGAGGTATAAATGTTAATGTTCTAACTACAATGGGGGATGTAAACGAGGTGAAAAAAGATAATTTTCTGTGATCTCTATCCAGTGCTAACCTTTCACGGTATCATGGCGCGTTTTTTAAAATTTTCGCGTTTAAGCCGCCACCGAGATCGAGGCTGAGACGTATATTTGAACTTGGAGAATACTTTGCACTTTAAAGATTTAGGCCTAGATAATCGCTTACTGAAAAACTTGAAGCATTTCGATTTCAAGAAGGCGACAGATATACAGCAACAAGCCATTCCTGTGTCGATTGCTGGTAAAGATCTGTTGGCTTCTTCAAAAACGGGTTCGGGTAAAACATTGGCGTTTGTCTTACCTATGCTGCATAAGTCTTTAAAAAACAAAGCATTTTCAGCGAAAGATCCTCGTGGTGTGATTTTGGCTCCGACCCGTGAACTGGCGAAGCAAGTATACGGTGAGTTGCGTTCTATGTTGGGTGGCTTGTCTTATGACGCGACTTTGATTGTAGGTGGTGAAAACTTCAATGATCAGGTGAAAGCGTTACGTCGCTACCCGAAATTTATTGTTGCTACACCGGGTCGCTTGGCGGACCACCTTGATCACCGCTCGCTTTACCTAGACGGACTAGAGACGCTTATTCTTGATGAAGCGGACCGTATGCTTGATCTGGGCTTTGCACCTGAGTTACGTCGTATTCATAACGCTGCTAAGCACCGCCGTCGTCAAACTCTGATGTTCTCGGCAACCCTTGATCACGCCGAAGTGAATGAAATTGCTTTTGAAATGTTAGATGCTCCAAAACGTATCGCGATTGGTGTTTCTAATGAAGAGCATAAAGACATCACGCAGAAGTTCTATTTGTGTGACCATCTTGATCACAAAGAAGCGATTCTGGATCGCATTCTGGAAGAAGCTGAATACAAGCAGTTGATCATCTTTACTGCGACTCGCGTAGACACGGAGCGCCTAACGGACAAGCTCAACGAGAAGAAGCTGAAAGCCATAGCTCTGAGTGGTAACCTGAACCAGACCCAGCGTAACACCATCATGAGCCAGTTTGAGCGTGCAGTGTTCAAAATTCTGGTCACAACAGATGTCGCTTCTCGTGGTTTGGATATTGCCAACGTCACACACGTTGTCAATTTTGATATGCCTAAGCACACCGAAGAGTACGTTCACCGTGTTGGTCGAACTGGCCGTGCTGGTAATAAAGGCGACGCAGTGTCTTTGGTTGGCCCGAAAGACTGGGATAGCTTTAAGCGTGTTGAAGCTTATCTCCAGCAAGACCTTACGTTCTCTGAACTGGAAGGTTTAAAAGGTAAATTCAAAGGAATCAAACCACGTAAGCCGGATTACCGTGGTAAGAAGAAAGTCGTCAAGAACACTAAACCACAAGTGAAGAAAACAGTGAAGAAGCCTACCCAGCGTGATAAAGGTTTTTATCAGAATGTCGCAGTAGGTGATTCTGTCTTTATTCCGAAAAAGAAAGTCGCCCCGAAAGCAGACGACGAGTAATAAGAAAGCCACCCGTAATCGGTGGCTTTTTTGTATAGATTTGCAGAGGCTTCTACTACTTACAAACGTTGTCACCTGCGTAGCATAAAATTGAACTTCTACCAGAAAATATCATTGAGATCGGATTTCTGAAACTAGTAAGATCAGAAACTGAGACCCAATAATCCGTTGTTTATATTTTTCTTACTACAAGCGTTTTTCTCTGTTTAGAGTGAGTAGTGATCGGGTAACCGATTGCATATAGCGCTTCGCCGTGAAGTGCTCCTACTTAACGACAGACAGAAGAAAAAAAAAGATGGAACTTAAAAAAATAACAGTGGCAGTGGCTAGTGTTTTACTTAGTGCGAATGCCTACGCCATCAGTGCCCCCGTACCACAAGTTGTCGAACTCGACGCAGAACACAATCATCATCATGGTGTAGAAGATCAACACCTTGAATACTCCCCAACGAAACTCACCCCGAAGAAGCCTCAACCAACAATCAAAGCGTTTAACATGATTGCGGCGGATGAAGCCGCCGTACCATGTGACGTTGAGGCGTTCGCGACATCAAATAGCATTAGCCTGATTAACACCATCACGACTCAAGGTGCTAGTTGTGTTAATGAGCTGTTCTCTGCTGAAAGCCGTATTCAGGAGATAACGTTTGAATCTGGCAACATGTTCAACGTGGCCAAACATACCACTACTTTAGCTAAGAGCTATCAGGGTGGAGGAAACAATGAACTTGAAGCATTGTTCCTCTATCTACGTGCAGGGTATTACGCGGAATTTTACAACGACAAGATCAGCTTCAACACATTGGTACGTCCTGCAGTGAAAGCGGCGGTAGATGCGTTTGTTGCTAACAGTCATTTTTACGACAACAGTGATGCTCACGGTAAAGTGTTAGCGGAAGTGATCATTACGATGGACAGCGCCAGCCTAGAACATTATTACATCGATGTTGTCACGCAATGGCTCAACCGTTGGAATGCAGACTACGCGCAGAGCTGGTACATGCGTAATGCAGTAAACAGCGTCTTCACCGTGTTGTTTGGTGGCAGCTGGAATGATGAGTACAAGGCGAAAATCGGCGAGCAGACTGATCTAGTGAATGCGTTATCGAGTTTTGCGTTAAACCGAAACTCAATTGGACGTGATGATGAGTTTATGGCGGCAAATGCAGGCCGTGAACTCGGTCGATTAACGCGTTATCAAAACACGACTATTGAAGCCAATGTCAAAGCTAAGGTGAAGCAGATCTTTGATCAGTATGAAATGTATGGCTTTGGTGATTCGGTGTGGCTGGGAACGGCTGATACTGCTTCATACTACTCAGATTGTACAGAGCTGGACATATGTAACTTCAAAACAGAATTGAAGTCGTTAGTGCTGTCACAAAGCTACACCTGTGGCCCATCTGTTCGTATATTGTCCCAGAATATGACTGAGGTTCAACACCAATCAGCCTGTGAAAAAATGGGTTATGAGGAAGGTTACTTCCATCAGCGTTTAGAAACGGGTAACCAACCAGTAGCTGATGACTACAATACTCAGTTGCAAGTGAACATCTTCGACAGCAGCAATGACTACGGCAAATACGCCGGACCGATTTTTGGTATTGATACCAACAACGGCGGTATGTACCTAGAAGGCGATCCTTCCAAGCAAGGCAACGTGCCTAACTTTATTGCTTATGAAGCCTCCTACGCAAATCCTGATCATTTTGTTTGGAACCTTGAACACGAGTACGTCCACTATTTGGACGGTCGATTTGATATGTATGGCGATTTTGGTCATCCAACTGAAAAGGTTGTGTGGTGGAGTGAAGGTATAGCGGAGTACATCGCCAACGAAGACAACAATCAGAAAGCCATAGATACGATCAAAGACGGCTCAACTTACACGTTGAATGAGATTTTTGAGACAACGTATGATGGTTTTGATGTCGACAGAATCTATCGCTGGGGGTATCTGGCAGTCCGCTTCATGTTTGAGCGACATATGGATGATGTAAATCAGATGCTGGTGGAAACGCGTAAAGGTAACTGGTCGCAATATAAAACCGTCATCAACGGCTGGTCTACAGCTTACCAAAGTGAGTTTGAACAATGGCAGCAAGAGTTGGTGAATGGTGGTTCGGAACCACAGCCACCAACAGCGATAATATCGGTCAACAGTGAGGGACAAGTAGGTGAATCCATTTCATTCAGCAGTAAAGATAGCTCAGACTCCGACGGTCAAATCTCGAGTTACCTCTGGGAATTCGGTGACGGCGCGACCAGTTCAGAGGCCAATCCGACGCACCAATACAGTAGTGAGGGGAGTTATTCGGTCCGCTTAACGGTCACAGATAATGATGGTCTGACGGCCAATACCAGCGCATCGATCAATATTCGCAGCCAAGGTGACAACGATTCTTTGCCTACCGATTGTGCCGTTCGTCCGAAAGTCAGTGGTGGGCGATTGACTGCCGGAGAGCCCGTATGTTTGGCGTCTCAGTCACCAATATGGCTGAGTATCGAAGGGGTTAATGAATATCAGTCGATGTCGATTACATCGGCGCATGGTACGGGTGATCTCAAACTGGAGTACAGTAACTTTGGCTGGCCAAATGATGAAGGTTCTAATCTTCATGGATGGTCTGATAATTCAGGAAACTCGGAATGTATCACTCTTAATGGTCAGGCGAATTACTGGGGGTACTTGAAAGTTTCTGGAGAGTTCAGCAATGCAGCACTGGTGGTTGATTTCAATACATCAGGTTGCCGTCAGTAGGTCGTGACTTCGCACAAAGCTCAGCATTCGCTGAGCTTTTTCGTTGTTAGCTTCACTGAGGGATTAACGTCGCTGACAGGTTGTGCCCCCTCGACATGCGGAGCGGGAATAAGGATCCAGACGGCTACGCTGCAAACCAATCTTCAGGTTTTACCATCAATAAGTAGCCGTTAAACCGCTTCACTAGAGGCGTTCGATACTGGTTTATAAAAGCTGGCTCGTCAACGATCTCGAAATAACCTAACGCCTCCTCTATAGGGGAGAATTAGGCAATTTTCGTTGGATTTCAGCGTCACTCATCGTCAAAAGCATCTTGATAATGTGCCGAGGCTATTTCATCTCTACTGATAGGTTTATTGATATAAGTAGAGTCTAGTAAGACGTGGCTAAATGTTAAATTTTAAACAATATTTGATCAAAAAATAGACTTTCCATCACATATTTTCATCAACTTACGTGATTTTTATCTTTTCATATATTTATAACAAATATGCAACTTGTTTGCTTTAGGTTCTAGCCTTCAAACAAAAACTAAGGAACAAAACATGAATCTCAAGCAGTGGAATCTCTTGTTAGCGTCTCTGATGGCGCTTCCCGTTTTAGCGGACACAGATGTATATTTAACCAATAATTCAGACCAGTCTCTGACTATTCAGGTGAGCCATGATGGCACCGATTTACTTGAATACGGCGAAGAATGGAAGCAACACATAGAAACGCTTGGGCCATGGGAGACTAAGCAAGTGCTCAGTTTTAATCGTTGGGAAGGGGTCAAATCGGGTAAAACATACCAATTCAATACGGTGCTTTCCAACCCCGTGGGCGAAAGTGTTGTGTTAAACCAAGTGATGGAAGGGCATTGGTATAACTCAACCATTGAATATGGAGTCTCTTCATCTGATGTTGAACTGGCTCTAAAAGATGACCGTAATGTACACCGCTTTAATACGGCCGCGTTTGGTGATCGGCAAGCGGAGTTGGCGTTCAAGTCCGCGAATACCGCTCGCTATGATGACCTTTACTACACCATCACACCTGCCAAAGTCGATGAAGCTGTTGAGCCAGATGAAAACACCCTGAAGTTAATGACTTACAACATTTGGGCATTGCCTGTTATTGCTTCACATATTGGTGACCGCTACGCACTGATCCCTGAATACGTCAAAGGTTACGACGTTTTGGCTTTGCAAGAAGTGTTTGCTAGCGGTCGAGAGGAGTTTCTACGCGAATTGGCAAAAGAGTATCCTTACCAAACCAAGATGTTAGATAAAGATGGTATCAACATTTACGACGGCGGTGTGACTATCGTCAGCCGTTACCCAATCGTCAATCAAGCCCAGTATGTATTCCCTGATTGTACCGGCACAGATTGCTTCGCAGACAAAGGTGTCAACTACGCAGAAGTGATTAAAGGTGGTGAGGCTTATCACGTGTTTGCAACGCATACAGCGTCGTTTGATACAGACACCGCGCGTGATTATCGTCAGCGTCAGTTCAAACAGATCCGTGAACTTGCCACTTCGCTCAATATTCCGACAAGTGAAACAGTGGTTTATAGCGGTGATTTCAATGTGAACAAGCGTAAATTTCCGGGTGATTATCAACAGATGATTGCAAATCTCAGTGCCATTGAACCGCAATACTCAGGGTATACCGAGTCGACTTTCGACCCACGTATTAATGGTTTTGCCGGCAAAGCGATGTCAGGTGGTGAGAATGTTGAATATCTTGATTACGTTATGGTGAGTGATGAGTATTCGGTGAAATCATTCAACGATAACCGTGTTGATGTACCGCGTAGCACAGATGAGCGTCTGTGGAAGCACTACAACTTATCAGATCATTTCCCAGTTTCTGCGGTGATTAAGTAGTGGTCTATCGTTATATACTGATGATGCTTGCCATTGTTGCAGGCATCTTTCTCTGGCCAGAGGATGAGATTGCCAGTGCAGGGACGGTGATTGAAAGAGAAGATTCTGCTCAATCTATCGCTTCTAACGAGAATCGCTATCGAACGGTTGTAGAAGATAGAGGACACACCGAAAGTCTTATTCAACCCAGTCGAGAGATAGTGCCAAGCTCTGTTGCGAAAAGCACAGGGAAATCGTTGGTAGAGGCTTTGGAATCTTTTTGGCAAGAGTGCCAATGGCGTAATGATTGTGAACAGGTACTGAATGAGCTCAAAGCTGAGCTATCGGATGCTAGGTATCATCTCCTTGCTCGTTATCCTCAATTGAAAGCACAGTGGCAAAATGTAATGGGAGAGTTGGAGCTCAATCAATACCACTCGTTATCTGATCGAATTGCAGAAATAAAGCGGCAGGCATTGTTGATCTGGGGCGAGCTGGCAAACGTTATGTTTGCTGAAGAATATGCGCTCTATGACTTTAGTTTGGCGTCCCAGAGTTTAGCGACTGATAGCGCTGTGAGTTACGTTGAAAGCTACGAAGCATTACTAGAACAATGGCAACACAATGTAGAGTCGCTGTCTTTAGATAGTGGCGCAGCACGTTATGAAAAAGGCGTAAGTCTAATACCAAGCACGTTTACGCAGCTGCAAAAGGATCAAGCAAAAGCACAACTGTCTGCCAAGTACCTGAATGCGGAACAGTCGGCATCCATTGCTCAACGAGAGCAACAAGTTGCCAGTCAGGAGGTACAAGTTAAAAGCTATCAAAGCCAGTTGTCTGATCTCAAACAATCACTTGACCAACAACGTTCAACAGCGGGGTCGGCAATGTCTGATCATGAGTGGCAGCAGTACGTTGAGCAGCAGATTAGCGAGTTTCGTACACACTTTTTTACATATAAATAGTTGTTAAATAAGTGTTTTATTTAATCGTTTGCGAAAATTTAATCGAAGGCATTATCGGAACCAGTCTCTAAATTGTTCATAAATTGGTCTTATACGATTGATAAATAGTTGATATAACGCAGCCCCAAATAATTACCATAAGTAAGGTGTTGCGTATGAAGCACAATCAACGTTTGTTTATCCCCCAGAAAATTGCTAGCGCTCTGCTATTGGCAGGACTCAGTTTCAATGCCTTTGCCGCCCCTGAGTGTGAGTACGAGTTACTTTCGCGCTCCTCTGATTGGGTGGAACAAGTCAAAGTCGCGGATTCATCTTGTTATTCTTCCTGGTTCAATGCACCCGAAGACGCAGCAATAGGTATTTACAGCGAGACTTCAATAAAGCAAGTACAGCGCGTCTTGCTAGACGAAGTCACACAATATGATGGGGATGAGCAGCAGGCAAAGCGAATTGCCAACCTTAGTGAGTTGATCAAAGCGGCGTACTTTGCGCGTTACTCAACTCAATCAAACTATGGGTACTATTCTGAACAGTTGAGTCGTGAGCTTGCCCAAATCTCAGCCCGATTCTTAAGCAGCCAATATGCTCAATCGACTGGGCGCGAACAGGTACGTGCAATGTCTGCAATGAGCATATTGGTCGACAGCGTGAAACAATTACCTAGCGCAATGCCAGCCATGCTTGACTTGCTTGAAAGCTTCAATCGTCAAAATAGCCAACAACTGCAGTATGTGGATGGATTGAACAACCTGTTCAGAGCGATGAATGGTCACGTAGCGCGAGACTATTTCTATGCGGATGTTGCTGCTCACCAAGAGTATCTTGTGAGGCTAGAAACGTTTGTTGATCAGAATCTCTGGGCACTGGGTACCGACGCAGAATTTCTTATCTACAACGCTGTACGTGAATCTGGTCGGCTATTGGCGAGTAGAGATGAGAAGCTACGTAGCCAGGTGATGGCGTTTATGAAACGGACTTTAGCACGTAATGCAATTGGCACTGAAGGTGAACGATTATGGATCGCTGCTGCAGAGATGATCTTGTTTTATGCGCCAGAAGAAGGCAAAAAGTTAAAGCTTGAACAAAGTAAGTCGAAGCTTGAGCTTAGCGTTCTTCCGTACCGCTATCAATGTCAGGGGGCCGCGATTATTCGTTCGCAAAACTTATCCGAGCAACAGTCTGAAAAGGCGTGTGAGGTTCTGTCAGCGGTTGAAGCAGATTTTCATCAGGTCGTGAACTCTGGTTGGGCTCCAGTCAATGACGATCACAATGATAATGTCGAAGTGGTGGTCTGGAAGGACAACGATGCATATGTCGCTTACTCTCATTTCCTGTTCGGCAATAGCACGGACAATGGAGGTCAGTATCTAGAGGGCGATCCGTCCAAACCGGAAAATGTGGCGCGCTTTTTAGCCTATCGCTACGATGCCGGTGATGAACTGGCCATCTTAAATCTTGAGCACGAGTACATTCACTATTTAGATGGTCGTTTCAATCTCTATGGTGATTTTAGTGATACCTTAAGCAGTGGTCATATGGTCTGGTGGCTGGAAGGGTTCGCAGAGTATATGCATTACCGTCAAGATTACCAAGCGGCGGTGGATTTGATTGAACATCAGCCGATGTCTTTGAGTGAAGTGATTGAAACTACCTACGAAGACGACACTAACCGCATCTACCGCTGGGGTTATCTAGGGGTTAGATTTATGTTGGAAGAACACCCTCAGCACATGGCTCGTTTACTAGAATTTGCAAGAAAAGGAGATTATGCGACTTGGAGTGAACAAGCGAAGCGCTTGGGTGTTGAGTTCAATAGCGAGTTTGCATTGTGGTTAGAAACAGTCTCATCTACTGATTCTGGTTCGCACAACGGTGACGGAGAGTCGGACCCATCGCCACAAGACTCAGCAAAAATAGTGAGTTTTGGCGCAAACCACGCCCAAGACTATAGCGCTAACGCCTACGAGGAGCATCTGTTTTACATCGATATCCCCTCTGAAGTGACAGAATTCTCTGTTTCGATTGAAGGTGATGGTGATGCTGACTTGTATGCCAGCTATCAAAGTGTTGCACACTACTATGAGTATCAGGTTTCCGACTTTCAACGCGGAAGTAACGAGGCAATCAAGATTCAAACCCAAGAAAATGGCTACATTGCACCGGGGCGCTACTATTTCAGCTTAACAGCCCGCGAATCATTTGAATCCGTAAGGGTAACAAGTAAAACGGTCACTCGCTCCCCGAACATTGAGCAAGATGACTTGACGCCAAAACTGATGTCAGCGAACGAACCTATGCAGTTAAAGGTAAAGCAAACACGTTATGTGGGCATGTATGTTGAGAGACCTGCAACAGTTCGGCTTTGGATAACTGCAGCAGACGAAATTCCAAGTAACGTAGATGTGTTTGTCGGTCAACATTCTTGGGCAACAAGAGAGAGCTTTGATGTGTCTGGGCAGCAGAGTGATAGCAATGAGTTTGTCCAGTTTGAGGTAGAGGAGGCTGGTTACGTCCACTTTACGTTGAGTGCTGAACAGCAAGGTGGAGAAGTCGAACTTTACGCCACCTATTAGAACCCAAAAGAGCACCTAAGGTGCTCTTTTAGTTAATAATATTATAAATTAAATAATGACTGGATTATTAATTTGGATATTCCAATGCATATAAGATTAAATATCATACAATTTGGTCAAAAAGTGATCTTGAGCTGAAAAATCAAACAAAAAGCAATCGTTTTACTTCCACTTATTGATATTGATGATAGGTTTTTACGTGTAGGGCTAAAGCTCTACATCAGGATAAAAATTAAAATAAGGATCATTTTTATGAGACCAAACCTATCTATTAGCATTATGCTTGCAACGGCAGTGGTTGGCTTCCAGTCGAATGCGCAGAATGTTGTAGACACAACAGATGCTCAATCCAAGGCTGAGGCGATTGCACAACAGAAACAATCTATCGCATTACAGATCAGTGCTCGCTATGCTGATCTTGAATCCTCTATCAAGTCACAGATTAGCGAAGAACACCTATCCGCACCTCTGGACACACTTCAGTCTGCTCAGCCATATTCAGCGTTTAGTCAGAAAATGCAAAAAGCTGACCGTAGTTACCGAGCAATGAAAGGCATCAGTGAGTACAGCGATTCAATCATGGAGCTACGTATCGCAGACGCTTCAATGGTTAAAAACTGGAAAGAGGGTGAAAGCCCGCTGTTTGCTTTTGAACCCTCAGGTGACGACTCTAACTGGCAGTACATTGAAGCGTATGATGTTTATGGTCAGGTACATCAACTGGACGTTTATGACATGCCAGACGTACCGGTCTTAGTCGTTGACAGCAATGGTGCAGAAGAACTGCGTGCTGGTTTGATGGCCATGCAGGCAGAAATGAAACGCTTAGGTCAGGATACTGAGCTAACAACCAATGAATCTGCACCAAAACCCGTAGCCAAGATGAGTAAAATGAGCCGTTCGGTTGCGGCTGCTAACGTTGAGCCTCTAAATACCACTCAGCTAACTAAAATTCGCTTGAATGATGATCAAGAACCCTGGATATCAGGAAAAGCTGAGGTTTACGCCATTATTACAGGTGTTGATCCAAGTCGAGTTGAACCGGAAATTGATTTAGTCGAAATGCCTTACCTTGACTACGATGGTCAAGATTACTACCCAGGGCAAACTATGATACTTTGGCCACGTTACCGTTGGGGCGCTGTCGACATGATTCTGATGGAGCAAGATGATGGTACTGACTATAAAGAGCTTGCCAAGCTATTGGTTAAAGCGGCTGAAGATATTCTGAAAATGATTCCCGATCCGGAAGTACAAGGCTATGCTATCATTGCCCAAATTACTGGTAAAATCATTGATGTGATTCCAGATGGCTTACTGACCAACGACGATGACTACGTCGATACGTATTACACCTTGATGCAAAACACTACCTATGTTGACCGTCCAGGGGCAGGCGGCAATGCAGTTGCAACCTTTAAGCCAGTCACTATTGCACCGACTGAGTAATTACTGACAACCTACCTCTATTCAAGGGCGCATATTCTAAACGATATGCGCTCTTTCTATTTATGACTTGCAGAGCGGTCATGAGCGTAAACTTCGCCGCTATAAGAACTCTATATTTGTGATCAAAAGTGTGGAGCTGGAAAAGACTAGAAGTAGTGGTGAAATTAAGCTTTAGCAGAGTGCCTTTATCAAAATAGACTGTGCTTTCATGTTTTTTAGGCATAGTATACAAATTACCTTTGCTTTCTTATTATATATTATTCTATTGAATGGTATTCTTTATTTTAATATAAAAACTAATATTTATTAATTTGTTTTGTGATTGTTTTTGTTTGTGTTATATTATTTTTTTATATTTTGTTGTTATCTCTATCTATTTTTTGAAAAAAATCATAGTTATCTTTTGTTATAAATTTTTAATAGCCATCATTTCTACTATGCTAATAGTTAAATTTACTGACATATAAATCTTTTTGTTGCTATTTTAATATAGTTCGTCGCTGTTAAACCTATTATATCTAGTCATTTTGCCACGTTGTTATTATTCAAGCTGAAAATATACTTTAGCTACTTTTGGGTAACATCACATCGGCATCATTTTGAGATATAAATATATCATTAAGCTTTTTCTGACAATCTTCACTATTTTATTACTGAGCTCTTGCGGTGGTGGGGGTGGTGGTGATTCATCACCAAGATCTCGAGAGCATGCAACGATTTCTGGAATTGTTTTTGATGCACCTGTTTCGCAGGCTTTGGTGACCGTATATGAATATCAAAGCGGAAAAGTAGGACGCAAGCTTGGTACATCGACAACCAACTCAACCGGAGCCTATTCAATTGAAGTTGATGCTTCGTCCATGCCTCTTTACATTGTCGCGGAAGGCGGAGGCTACTTAGATCCATTAACAAATAAAGTCATTCGCGTCAGCGAAAATAGGTCGATAAAGATGACTAGCGTTATTAACTATGCTGAGGGCAGTGATCAAGCGGTTATGATAACACCTTTAACATATTTAGTTTCTGGTCTTGCTGAATTCAATATAAGTAGGGGGGAAAAGGCTGCTACCGCGATCGATGAGGCACTCGAGACAATTAATAACATGTATGGGTTTAACGTAAACTCGGTCAAACCAATAGATATTACAACAGGTGGCCATAATACCACGGCGACAGATGGCCACAAATATGGGGCGTTGTTAACGGCCTACTCGTCATACTCATTCGATTATATTAATGAAGATGGCACCGGATCCAGTGTATATACATCGATGAATTTGGCAGATTTAGGATATAGAGACATTGCTGCTGATGGGATGCTCAATGGTTATGAGCTTGACGATCAAGGAGCCTTTCCTCAGAAACTAAACTTTGGTGCACATGAACTAAGTTCGGATTTTTACACTAACAGTATGGCTGAACATGTGTTGATTGTAGTTAGTAACCCAGCTCTGAATATCTCCAAGACACCCGTTTCCGATTATATGAAGCTGGCTGAAAACCTTAACTCATTGGGCACTAATGATAGTGATGAAGGCGCGATTCCATCACGAGAATGGATTGACATTGACAAAGATGCTCCGACAGCAGAAAGGGAGGGAGATAGTGTTCTTACGGGCACAGAGTCGATTGAAGTTGTACTTAAAGATAAGGTCGGTGTCCAGTCTGCAAAATCCCAATTAAAGTATCACTTAGAGAGTGGCGAGTGGTTGGAGGCGTCTTGTGATGCTTCATACTCAAGGGAGGCTGAGCTGTGTTGGACCGATAAGAGTGACTTTGTAGAGGGGCCAAGGGAAACTCGACTCAAAGTTTACGTCAATACGGAAGTATTAGATTCTCTAGGTGTTGAAAGTCGTGTTACAGAAGCCCACCTTCTAGTAAAGACAGCTGATGTGCTTGGAAACCAAAACGATGTCGGCGTTGAAGTCCCATTCGAGTGGGATAATGTTGCGCCAGTCATTGAGGTGACTTCTTCAGAAACAATTAATGCTTCAGCGACAACATATATTCTAACAGGGATAGTTAAAGAGCACCCTGATTCCCTTAAACAAAAATCTGCCTTTGTCTCTCTCTCTGGTGGTGAGGCGATTCCAAATACGTGTGAGCCGATAAATAGTGGCGATAATGTCTGGTGTAAATTCACGACAAATGCTTACGATACTCGGTCGTTTGGTGACAGTGCAAATTTCACAATTACAGCAGAAGATATCCATGGTAATCAAGGTAAGTCAGTATTCACTCTATACAAAGATAGTGTCCCACCAATACTTACATTGAGTTTTCCAAATGAGGAGTTCAACTACGAAAACCAAAACGGAGATAACCTTGTTGACAAGTATACAGATACGACATACACGGAGTCATCAGTAGATACCGCGGCTAAGTATCTCAAAATAGACTACAAATTTGCAGCTGATGGTTTAGACGCCACCGTTTCTGGGCTTGATTTTACTCAATTCAGCGAACAAACGTTACTCGATCATTCTGTGCCCTATGTGACTGCAACGATAATGGATTCATCCGAAGGTGGATCCTATAGCTCTTCAGCAGACGATTTAACGTTCAAAGTGACGTATTACCGTAAGAAAAGTGACAGCGGCTCTTACTTGCAATATGGCCAGACGACGCAAATTGCAAGTGATGCCGTCAGTGAAGAAAACAAAGGTATACCCTTCGAAGAGTTGAATTTTGGAACCGATGAAAAAGTGATTGAAATGAAATACTACATTCCTTTCGTCAAGGAAGTGCTAGATACTTCATTTGTTAATGCCACTTCTTCTGATTCACAAAAATTGGTTCTCTCAGCGATCGATCCTTCCGGTAATGAAAGTATTTCTCACGAAGTATACTTCAAAACCACGTTTGATAAACCAGAAGTAACCATTGTTTCGCCCTTCATTGATGCACCTGTGAGACTTCTAGGCCTAAATGAAAGTAGGGGTGACTTTAATACCTTGGGCACCTGCCGTACTAAGGCTGTCAATGGGGCCAATGATGAAGCCAGTTGCACCATAGCTTACGAATCAAAAAATTATCATTTCTTTAAGGTTTCACTTGGAAGTGATGACCCTACACATTACTTCCAGTGGAGTTTAGATACACAAACTGATGTTAATATTCTACCGACGGCAAATATAGGCGCCTATTTTTCTGGGGCAGATAAGACAACGCTTTACATTACAGAATTCTCTAGCTATCACACAGGTTTGTTCGATAGTCAGTGGGACAACCTAACGTCTGGTGAAAAAACGTTAGAAAATGCGGAGAGAATCTTAGCTGAAGTGAAGGACGCACTCGCAACACAAGACCACTCAATGCTTGGCTTCGATCCTATTTCAACTAAGTACGCGACTAACAAGATGCTGGAAAGCTCTGTCCCTGACCCTTTAACCGACCCATTTATCTACCGTTTCTTACTCGAAAGCTTAACTCAAATGGCAGAAGACAACTCTGCAGCGAATTCGAGTACCGTGGAGTACGCGTCAGCCTTCTATCAAGACTTAGCACATGATGGTTTGGCAAATGGTATCGGTGAAAGTGGTCAAATTACTATTGGTCATTATTCTCTCTCTTCCGATTCATACCGTGAAGAACTCGCTCAAGGCTACTATGATGTGGCACATGACCTACATGGTGTGGAATCTAAAGAAGCCCTTGATCAAGCGGACCATTTCGCAACCGCAAACCCTACCTTTGGTGGTGGGAATATCTTTAGTGATCAAGGTGGCAGTATTGACCAGCAGGCTCCCACGGTTAGTGTCGTCCCGAATCATGAACAGGCCCATGGATCATTCACACAAGTCGGCAATGATACTGATTACAATATTGCTGGCAGTGTCCAATCAGAAGTCACTATTGAAGATATCGCAACGGTTAATGAGGAGAAAACGGTACTGTCTGCCTATTGGGTGGATGGCTCAAAAAAAAAGACGTTGGCGGAGATAGAGTTTGTTCTTAATCGCGATAAATCAACAGATTATAAAAAAGTCTATGCCTTCACGATTGACTCCCTAGATCCAGAGTTCGTAGACGCTGAACACTTTGAAATCATCGCTAAGGTGGAAGATGGTATAGGAAATAGTCAAGGCCCTTATGTTGCGTCGACTTATTATGTGGATAACGAACCACCTATTGGCAGCCTTACTACCTTAACGCCTGAGCACCCAACTGAGGTAGACAGTGTCACGGTGACCTTGCAATTCGACAAACCAGTCACATCGGTCGCCGCAACATTTAGTGATATAGATATCGATTTTGGTGAGTCTCAAGAATACAAGCAATCTTGGACGGGGACGACGTCGGATGTGGTTTCACTCAATCCTGATGAGAATTCGAAACCTTTAGTGGTGAGTCGTTACCATGATGAGCTCAATAATGCCGGTGAGGCATTTTCTGAAGATATCATTATTACACCGACGATCACTATTGATAACGTGACGGATGATAATGTCGTTGACAACACAGTAGATGACGTTAAAAACATTAGTTTTAGTGGTTCAACGAAAGGCTTTTTAAGGGACAGTCAGTTGTCTGTAAACGTGGTTTCAGAAAAGCGTCCCAACATTGATAAGTTTGAATTGACAGGGATCACAGTAAATCAAGATGGTACTTGGGCTACTTCTAATCAAGATATGTCAACTTGGGAAGAGTCGAGTTTTACTATTGAGGTCATTGGTAGAAATAGCGAAGAATCTCAGTACGTGGCTCAAGAAAAGGATTCAAGCTACGTGGATAGTATTGCTCCTCAAGTTCACCAATCTCAAATATCAATGTCTGGCTCTGCGGCAAGGTTACTAACCACTGCTTCAGAAGAAATGCTGGTTGATGGCGAAATCGCGACCGTGACACTGGCTTTTAGCGAGCGGGTGAGACAACCAGAGGTTGTCCTAAATGGACAAGCCATTACCTTTAACCAGCCTGATGAAGGTGTGTCTAAAATCTGGGTCGGGACGAGTCCAGCACTGATCCTTCCAAGTAGTGCCTCTACATCAAAGCTAGTCGTTTCAAATTACCAAGATACGGCGAGTACACCGAATTTAGGGGCTCGCTATGAGAAGACGCTTGACGTAAAGCCCATTATTCTAATGCCGGAAATTCTGGATTTATCGACGAGCGAGGCGAGGGCCTTTGTGGTTTCAGGAACGGCACGAGGATTTGAAAATGGTGCTCAATTGAGCGTGTCGGTTTCCAATAATAGCCCTCTCGGTGAAACATTCAGTGGGACTGTGACAGTGAGCGGGGGAGCATGGAAAACTGCGCCCGAGGATATCTCATCATGGGAAAGCGGAACCTTAACGATCACGGTCAATGGTTCAAATAGCGGTGGGCACGCGGCGACTTTAGTGTCTCAGGACGTGGCTCTAGAGGATGATATCGCGCCAGACGTGAGCCGTATTACTGTTAACTCAGGTGTGCCTATCGAAGACAACCGTGTCGTGTCCGTTAACCTGACATTTAGCGAGCGCGTGAAGAATGTCGTCGCGAATGTGGACGGTGTCGATGTGAATTTTACCTCTCAAGGTAATGAGAGCACTATTTGGGAAGGTGTTACGTCAGATGTGGTGATTGTGAACGCCAATGAGGTGTTCAAAACCGTGACTGTAACGCAGTATCAGGATGTGCAAGGCAATCACGGTACATCGAGTTCCAGTGAAGTACCTGTGAAACCAGTGATTGAGATGACACCGCGAGGTGGGCCGATTGACGAAGAGGAATCAAGTCAGGTAGTGATTTCCGGATTTGCACGAGGGTTTAAAGCTGACGATCAAGTATCGGTTGTGGCAAGTCTCGATTCAGACCCAAGCACATATCATTTTAGTGAAACCGTTGACGTTTCAGAAAATGGTGGATGGAGTACTTCAGAGCAAAATATCCGCAACTGGCCAAGTGGTGATATTAACCTGACGGTAACAGGGCATAACCAGAATGGTCAGGTAGCGGAGACTGCACCCTCTACTATGAACTATGCGGATGTGACGCCACCAGGGATAGTGGGGGAGATTGCCTTTGACCCAGAGGCCCCTGAGGACGGCCAGAGTGTGACAATTACAGTGAACTTTACTGAGCTCGTGACAGGTGTGACAGCGAATGTAGGTGGCGTGGCTGTGGCTTTTTCTGGTCACACCCCCGCCAAGCAATGGGTGGGCAGTACAGAGACACCTATCACCCTGTCGTCAAATGAAGACACGATTGTAGCGAGAGTGAACGCAGGCTACGAGGACCTGTCAGGGAATACTGCTGTCGACTTCAAAGAGACTGCAACCGGAGTGAAACCAGTACTGTATCTTGAGCCAGTAGAAGGTAACAATGAAATTAATTCTCAAGAAGCGGAACATGTTGTGATTCATGGCACTGGTGTTGGCTTCTCAGGGGGTACGGAAATGATCACTGTTACAGTAACCTCACAAGAAAATACGGCTTTTCATTGGCAGCAGACAGTGCCCATTTCTGAGGCAGGAAGTTGGACAACAGAACCACACGGTCACAATATGTCTGATTGGCCATTAGGGTTAGTAAGTGTTGAAGTGACGGGTACGAACCAACAAGGTGGTGCTGCGGCTCCTGTTAGAGAAGATAGCGTGTATATTGTTGCTAGCGTAACGGGAGTGGAATCTCTCTCGCCATCTGAGCCTGAGCATAGCAATGCAGTGAGTGTCACCGTTAACTTCGATAATCCTGTAAAAGGGCTGTCGGGAAGCTTTGCTGGTGTACCTATGACCTTTACTAAAGTGACCTTGGACAGTGAACTGTCGGAACAATGGACAGGACAAACAAATCGCGAGATTGCTTTGACTGCGGGTAGAGCGACCGAAGCTTTGGTCTTAAACAACTTTGAAAATGCTTCAGGCAATAGTGCAGGGCAAGTGTATGAAGAAGCATTTTTTGTTAAGCCATTGATCGAAATCGACTCAGTAAACGGCGAGAATGTTATCGATTCCGGTGAAGTGAGCGAATTTTACATTACTGGGCAGTCTAAAGGGATGGAAAACAATGGCACGCTAAGAGTTAAAGTGAAACGGAGTTTTTTAAGTAGTACAAAGCATGATGAAGTGGTGACAGTAGAATCGGACGGAACTTGGTCTACTGGAAATATTAACGCGACAAGTTGGTGGACTGGAGACTATGTCGTTCAGGTAACCGGAGTGAATAGTGGAAATGTGAGTGCGGACGAAGCGACTCAAACCTTTATTGTTCAGTAATGAGTCTCCTCGCCTCAGGTGAAAAGAGTAAATAATCAGTTTATTTACTCTTTTCCGTCAACCTTTCTGACAAAAAAGTTGGTCTCCCGATTCCGTCGTCATTGAAATGTTATTTTCATTCACTGCGCTCAATTTCCACTTTTGTGTCACTGTCGGGGAAAGTGTATTAGTGAAAATTTCCTGAAACTCTTCGGGTGTATTGTCTGAAAAAGTGGTCTCTAGATTATTAATCACCTCGAGCAATGAAGTGTTACGCTTTATCCACTTTCCGCTGCTGGTTACATTAATGTTATAAGTGATGTCAGTATTCAAATTGGTGACTTTCACCACAGAGTCCTTTTCATAGAACCCATTGTTATAGTAATGGACACGATCACTGTACCTGAGGTTAGCGAGTTCGAAAGTTGCGTCTGCTGAACATTGCCATTGACCTGTAATGTCTTGTTCAAATTGTGGTGTGGTGACACAGCCTGTTAGGGAAAAAGTGGCGATTAAAATAGCGAGAGATTTCATAATTTGAAGATTCCAAACCAATATAGCCGTCGATAATATTGGTTTTTCTGAGTTATTTGTTAGATCAATATTACCAGTGTAGGGTATGTTTTTTAAGACAAGTAACTCCCCATTTTATAAGGGGACTGTTACAAGAAAAGCGATCTTTCGGTTGGAATAAACAATCGACTGATGGTCTTACGAAACGATGATGAGCAAAAACAAATCCAATAATGAATCCAGAGTCATAGAAAGTGGATGATAGTGATTGTTCATGTTTTCTGATCCTAGCGGCTACGGAATTTTTTAGACACTTGTTTAAGCAGCTCTCCATTTATTTCTGGCAATCCGTCAGAGAAATAGATCTGTTGACCAGGTGTCATTCGAAATAGGACATTGGTGAACTCGCCTTCTTCGTTGGCGCAATTTGCCGCGTGCATCTCACTGACTTTGCGGTCCAGCTCCTGTTCCAGTTTGAGACTTTGTTCTTGCGTCAAACGCACTCGTGCCTGACAAACCTGAGAAATTGTGGAGTCTTCCATCGAGATCGTTTCGAAGCGTCGCTTAAATAAGGTATCGAGCGCAGTGCCTTCTTCCATGATAAAACGGCGACCAGAGCGATACACGATCTTGTCGCCATTTGCTTCCATATATCCAAGGATTTCAGCAATGCTTAGATAAAATCTCAGGCTGGTATCTGAGAGTTGATACTGCTCGGCAATTTGCTGCGGTGTTTGATTGCGTGAGGTGATGAGGTAGATAAAGTCGAGAAGGTAAGGGTGTTCAACAAAGAGGGCATTTTGTTCATCAGAGAGAAACTGCTCGTTGTCTCGTTGGAGTTGAACCGCCAATTGCGTCAGTTCCATCAGATCACTATTAAGGTGGTTGGTGTACATCAGGATCTTATCCAAACCCAGAGCAGGATTGTGCAAATGCCGTTTTATGGTTGAGAGGGGTACGCCGGTTTTGTCAGACAATTCGCCATAACACAGCCCCTCATTTTTGATTTTCTGGCGGATGGCAGCTAGCAGAAATTCTGGTCCTATATGCATGGGTTGCAGCCCTGATTATTTTGGCGCTCTGTAGGCAGATTACGAATATCAGCATTAGGTACGAATCGGTGTTTGTTCTGCATGCAGTTTACCCTTTCAGTATCACACTTTTGTCTTAATTTAATTGAGCGACATGCTGTTTGTCGACCAGATGTAAATAGAAGTTGCATACGAATATGGTGGTCAAAATTTGTATTCAAATTGTAGTCTATATCCATAACTTCCTGCATTTAGACGTGCGACATGCTCATTGCATCCCGTCGGGCAAGAATCGTGTAACGGCCGTCTTTCCTTGGGGCAATCAGAGAGAGGATTGAATTACTGCATCAACACTCTTTGAGTAGTTTAGGTAGGTTATTTGATGACTTGAAATTATTAGTATTTAGAATGGTTTTTTATGTTGATTTGTGATTTTAATTCGCTTTTTAAAAGCTCTATCAATGTTATGCGTATGAAGTGAGTCTTGGTTCACGGTTTTTCCAGAGAGTAAATTTACACTGCGAAAAAATCAATCGACTCAGGTCGAATACAACAACATCAGGACCTCTACATGAAAAAGTACATCATTGCCCTTGCTCTTGGTGGCGTGCTAACGGCAGCCCCTTATTCTCTTGCCGCTAATGATACGACTGTTCAAGCTGCCACTAACTACGCTCAGCTCATAACGAAACGCCAGGTGGTGGATCAATTGTTGGCTGATGCGGTCACTGCATTTAAATCGCCGTCACGTATCTCTCATGCTGGCTTTACTGCAAAAATGCCAAGCAATATGGAAATAGTGACTAACCGTCTTCTGGAAGCTTATGAACTTGAGCCTTATCGTACAGATTTGCTTATTTCAGCGGCAAATGCGCAAATCTACAACAAGAATGTTGATAGAGCGATAGCGCTTTTCGAGCAAGCACTGTCGGTCGCACCAGACGATGTTGATTTGCACGCGTACCTTGCGGTTTGGCAACGCTTTAAAGGTAATGACGTCGAGTCAAACAAGCATATGGATAAGTTGAAATCTTTGAATGCAGGTAAAGCAGCCGATTTGGCTCGTATTTTTGAAACCGTTGATCGCGTGTTGGCAACACCACTGAAAGAGATGGCGGACAAAGGGCTGTTGGATGATAAAGGTGCAATTGTCACTTTGGGGTATGCGCTCAATCCAGATGGCTCGATGCATAATATATTAGTTGAGCGCTTAGAAACGACGTTAGCCATGGCTAAAGCTAACCCTGATGCTTTGATCGTGCTGACGGGAGGTGTGCCAAAAAATCATAAAACGGAAGGTAAACTCATGGCTGACTGGTTGATTGCAAAAGGTGTGCGTAACGATCGTATCATTGAAGAAAACTACGCAACCAGCACGGTTGGTAACGCGTTGTACAGCAGTTACGCACTGGCTCGCCACGGTATTAAACACGCCACTATTATCAGCTCTGCGAGCCATGTTCGACGTGGGCAAACGCTGTTTGAAGTCGCAAGCTGGCAAACAGGCCCACAAGACATCACGTTTGATACTGTTGGTTATCCAGATAAGCCGATAACGGAATTGGCAAAGGTGAGCGACAGTGAGCTACTTGGTATCTACCGAGACGCTTTAAGAACTTACGGGATGTGGAGTTACCGCTCTTATCCACTAGAGTCAAGATAAATACACACAGAAAAGGCCACGGTATTGGCCTTTTCTGTGTCAGCAACATCCCCGTAGATTGGATAGTGTCCGCTTACGGGAATTTTTTAAAAATCATATAGTTATCAACAAAGGTCAGGCTGACTAGATGGCGACAAATGGCTACTACTTTCAAATCCCAGATCTTTAACCTCCAAAAAACGAAAGTTTAATGTTATGTTATAACGTAATGTTTTTGTTTGAGAACCTATTTGTGCAGAAAGTGAATCAAGTGCTCGTTGTTGCCGGCACTCATGGAAACGAGTTGACGGGGCTATACCTTCAGAAATTGATCAAAGCTGGTAGTTACTCTGTTGAGCGCTCTTCCTTTGAAGTAAAAAGCGTGGTCGGTAATCCGGAAGCAGTGAAGAGAAATGTACGTTTCATGGACGTTGATCTCAATCGTCAGTTTGTTAGCGCAGCTTTAGTCGAGGAGTCACGAGAAGCGAAACTAGCGGTTTCCTTCCGAAGAGAATATGCTCGGGTTGAAAACCAGTTGATTGTTGACTTACATAATACGACTAGCAATATGGGAGCAACATTGATCTTGTTGTCCAATGCCCCGTTCTATACTCGGATGGGAGCCTACATTAAACAGCGCATGCCGAAAGCGAATGTGTTGTTTGAAGACCGAAAACCATTGTCTGAGCAACCTTATTTATGCTCTGTAGGGCAATATGGAATCATGATAGAAGTAGGGGCTCAAGCACATGGTTCTCTGATGTATCAAACACTAGAGTTAATGAAACAAATGCTTACTGCAGTATTAGATTTTGTTGAACTGCACAACTTAGATAAGGCAATCGCTGGTGCTTCATACGATGCGTTTCGCTACATGGAAGAGGTAGTTTTCCCATTGGATCATGATGGAATGCGTCTAGCAGTCGTACATCCGACAATTTGTGGTAGGGACTTTGAGGTCGTAGAACCGGGAGAGCCACTGTTAGCTACCTTTTTAGGCTATGATGTGCATTGGCAAGGAGAGAAGGAGGTTTATCCACACTTCATCAATGAAAGTGCGTATTGTACCAGCAATATCGCCATGGCACTGGCCGAAAAAGTACATGTAAAAATGTAAAGCGACTGTGTATAGGGTAGGTGTATTTCCTACCCTCTGAGACTTCGTTGTTTAGGCTATCACGCAAGCCATTAATTGGGCTTCAATCGCATCGTCAAGGTTGTCCGAGATAAACTCTACGCGGCTTTCAAAACCATCATCCAGAATCACTTCGGTCAATCCGTCTGACGTCATGTTGTAGCCTAAAACACCCATATCGGTTATGAATACAGCCTTCATACGTTCAATGTTCAGATCAAGTAGCATTAATACCAATTTCTGTCGGCTGAAAACTTTGTCTGGTGAGAAGCGCCAGCCAATACTTCGAAAACCTTCACCTTCGTTTACTGCTTTGATGATGCCACTCTCTGGCATTGGTAGATCGGCGGCCAGAGGTTTTGATTGAGCATGGTAGTGATGGTGACTGCCTTTTTCGTTGGCTAAAGTAGGTCCCTCAAATTCATCAAAAGGAATATTGCCAAATTCGGCGAAAATCACTCGTTTTTCCTCACCACCTAGCTTTGTTACATAAGCGCCTAACTGCTGTTTCTCATCGCCTTGGTACAAATCGATTTTGTTACCTACTATGGTGTCTGAAATCGCGATCTGTTGGTTGAATGTATCATGGTGCGTGTATCGCTCATCAGACAGCTGTCGCGCATCAACCAGCGTGAGTGTTTTTTGTAAAGACAGTACTTCTTGATAATGTTTAGAAGAGAGCACTTGCAATACTTCTTTAGGGTGCCCGAGGCCAGTCGGTTCAATGAGAAGACGGTCAGGCTTGGCTTCGGTAAGTAGTTGGTTAAGAGCAATTTGCATGGGTAGCCCAGCTGCGCAGCACATACACCCCCCCGGAACCTCACGAATAAATACTTGCTCTTTTCGATTATGTTGGCCTTGAAACAAGCTTCCATCGACACCTATTTCACCGAACTCGTTAACCAGAATAGCCCAGCGTTCGTCAGCCGGTTTGTACTGCATTAACTTGAGGATTGCGGAGGTTTTTCCTGCACCGAGAAAGCCGGTAATGATATTGGTCGGAACCGCTTTGATTGGTTGTTCAGAGCTCATTTGCCATTCTCCTATACCCTTTCACAAGGGTGTGGTTGGCTGATACAACGGACTCTGAAAATGCTGAATACTCAGGCGGGACTTTAGAGATGCTACTTAAATCAAAGCCTGCGCCAATATTGGTCATTGGTGGTACATGAAATTGCTCAGGCAAATCTAAACCATCAACAACACAGTTGTGGCGAATGACACAGCCTTTTCCTATCGTCGCGTTAAAAACGACCGAGTTGAAACCGATGAACACGTCATCGCCAACCTCACAAGGGCCGTGGATAATAGAGCGGTGGGCAATAGAGGAGCGCTCGCCGATGGTCACAGCTGCGCCTGCTTTGGAGTGGATAACAACGCCGTCTTGAATATTGGTATCCTGCTTGATGACAATAGGATCCATCTTTCCCTCGGCGTTGACTTCATCCGCTCGTATCACCGCGTATGGGCCAATAAATACATTGTCTTCGATAATCACTTTGCCACAGATGATGGCGGTTGGGTCAATGAATGCCGTTTCGGAGACGACAGGCATATGCCCGTTTGGGTTTCTTCTTAACATTTTAATATCTCAGTGGATAGGAACTGCTTTTAGCGTGTGAAGGACAGGGCACTGGCGATTGATGGCTCAAAAGTCACTTGTTTCCCGTCGAATACCTTGTTGCCGTTCACCCAAGTACTTTGGATCTTCGACGAAAAGGTGTGACCTGCGAATGGACTCCAGCCGCAGTGATAGAAGTTGTTGTCATGAGTGACGCTGGTGGAATTGTCTCTGTCGACCAGCACCAAATCGGCGTAGTAACCTTCGCGAATAAATCCTCGGTCTTTGATCGCGTATCTGAGTGCTGGATTGTGCGATACTTTCTCGACCACCTGAGTCAAGCTCAGCCTTCCTCTGTCGACGTGATCGAGTAAGCTCAGTAGGGCATGTTGGACCAATGGCATACCCGCGGGAGCCTGTTCATATGGTACCTGTTTTTCTGACAAGGTATGCGGTGCATGGTCGGTAGCGATGATATCAATCTGATTGGTGTGCAAAGCTTGGATCAAGGCATCTCGGTCGCTGGCGTACTTGATCGCTGGATTGCATTTAATCAGGTTGCCTCGCGCAGCGTAGTCCTGATTGCTGAACCACAAATGATGTACACACGCCTCGGCTGTGATGTGTTTTTGTTGAATGGGCCCCGGTTCAAATAGTGAAAGCTCTTTTTCCGTGGTGATGTGAAGAACGTGCAGCTGCGTGCGGTACTTTTTAGCTAATGAAACGGCGTATGATGAAGACGCAAAGCATGCGGCATCATCACGGAGTACTGGATGGTCTTCAATCGAGAATACCGAACGAGATTGCCGTAATTTTTCGCTGTTTTGGGCGATGATAGGGCTACTCTCACAGTGTGTTACCACCAAGGTGGGCGATTCCTCGAAGATTCGCTCTAATGCTTGCGGGTGCTCGACCAACAAGTCACCCGTTGAAGCGCCCATAAACACTTTTACGCCACAGTGCTTTGTTGGATCCAGCTGTTGTATTTGAGTTAGGTTATCCTCGGTAGCACCAAGATAAAACGCGTAATTGGCGTAGGAGTACTGGGCTGCAATCGCGTATTTCTGTTCGAGCGCTTCAATGGTAGTCGTGGAAGGGTTGACGTTTGGCATCTCCATGTAACTGGTAATACCGCCAGCGACTGCTGCTCGTGACTCTGAACCGATAGACCCTTTGTGTGTCAGACCAGGTTCTCGAAAATGCACCTGATCATCGATCATTCCGGGGAGTAGGTAACTTCCCTCTGCATCGACAATTTCGTCACTGGGAGAGGCGACAATATCTGCTGCTATTCTCTCTATTCTTTGACCGACAATACGCACATCCATTTGACTCACGATACTGTCGCTGACGATATGAGCATTCTTAATTAGTATTGAGGTCATAACGCTGAACTGGCTCCTTTTGCTGGTTTACTGAGTGTTAATCGGAACTTTGGCTGCATTCGTGGCACAGACAATCAATCTCAAGTTGCGGTGTTAACACCTTAAATCCGACTTGCTTGGCATCTGACTCTAGGTTGGTAATAAGGGATGGGTCTAAAGTTTGTTCTTGAGTCTTGTTACATTGGCGGCAAATCAAAAACTGGGGGACGCCATGTTCGTGCTCGTCATGGATATGAGCACAGGCGACGTACTTGCTTGAGGCGTTGAGCTTATGTGCCAAGTGCTCTTGTTCCAAAAACTCCAAGATTCGGTAAGCAGACATGGCTTGAACCGTTTGGCCAAAGTGAGTTTTTGCATAGTCAATCAACTCATAAACAGACAGCGCTTTATCAGCATGAAGGAGCGCCGTGAGTACTTGCTTGCGTTTTGAAGTGAGCCGCTTTCCATTTGCCCGGCAGCGTTTCTCTGCCTGTTCAATCATTGTTTCGATTGTCTCCATAACATTCACCCAAACCGTGTATTTTCTGGTGCCCTAATATCTTTTATATTATATTATGTTATAACATAACATTTTGGGCTGCAATAAAGTCTTTAACCAGACTTGGTGAGCCAGACAAGGAGAGCCTTTGTTTGTTCATCGGTATCCCCATCTTAGCGGTATCGAACGGACATTGCTTGCGACTAAAAAAATGCTCTTGACCTCAATCTTGGTTGAGGTTTTACAGTGATTGAGATTTGAACCTACTAAGTTGAGAAGATAACAATGTCAAATAAATCAATCACGTTTGAAAACCCTTCAGATTTATTCAATCCGACGCCATATGGCTTTTGTCACACAGTCACTGCTCCCTCTGATGGACAGCTTGTTTACATCTCGGGCCAAAGTGGTGGAGAAGGCGTCGAGCACCGCTTGAGTGAAGATTTTCGCCAACAAGTGCGGAGTGTGTTAACTAACTTAGAGATTGCCTTGACGGCTCATACACTCAGCTTCGGCGATGTTTTAAAAATTACCGTTTTAATCGTCGATCACGATGAAAGAAAACTGCAAGTCTGGAGCGACGAGATGCTTATGCGCTGGCCTTCTGATCGCTTACCTGCCAGTACGTTGATCCCAGTGCCTAGATTGGCGCTTGATGAAATGAAAATAGAGGTGGATGCGGTTGCTTTTAAAGCGATGTAAGCGATATTGCCGATGAACTTAACTCAACAACGACAAGATACACACCGAGTGAAAAAGACGTATTTTAGGTAATCCATCGTTATGTTTAGAAACTATTTAACCCTGCTGACAATTGGTCTTATTTGGGGCTCTCAGTTTGTGTTCCAGAAATATTCTCTAATGGGATTTGACCCAGTATGGATAGGCACATTCCGCGCTATTCTTGGCGCACTAACATTAACTCTGATATGCAAAATGACGGGTATAACCAGTGTGAGCAAGCAATGGGGGCTGTTTGCATTGATTGGCATGCTGGAAGCAGCGATTCCGTTTGTTTTGGTACCTTGGGCACAGCAGGAGTTATCAAGCTCGATTACGGCTATATTGATGGGAACATTGCCTTTCTACGCATTGTTGCTTGCTCCTGTATTTATTAGAGGCACAAGAATCAGTATAGGCAGTGCGATTAGCGTGATTGTAGGATTCGGCGGGCTGTTAGTGTTGTTTTATCCTGAGCTTGCCACTGGGGCTGGGCGCATCGATCTTGTTAGCTCGATAGCGATTGTGTTCTCTGCTATCTGCTTTGCTGTTGCCTTGCTGTTACTTAATCGAGTGAAAGGTGAGCCCCCACTTATTGTTGCGCGTAATGTTCTGTGTATGGCCAGTGTTCAGCTCACCGTCATCGCCCTGATGACGGCCCCGCTCAATCAGTCTCACCCGAATACGTCATCAGTTATGTCTTTGCTTTACCTAGGTGTAATATGCGCTGGCGTCGTGTATTACCTCTATATGATGAGTATTAAAAATGCGGGCGCAGTTTTCACTTCCATGACCAATTATTTGGTCCCTGCCGTCGGTGTATTGATTGGTGTTTTCCTTACCGATGAGTCTGTCCAAGGCAATACTTGGCTAGCGCTCGCCATTATTTTGTCAGCCTTGTTTATTAATCAGATGTTCGAAGGCAAACACAGTAAGAAAGAGCGATAGTTTTACGCTTTTGCCACGGCTAGCTGAGCCGTGGCATCCAATTTCTACAAGTAACACTATTGGTTAAGCAGGGAGCTCAATATCTAAGTTTTCGACAGTGTTTTTTGATATGAGAATCAAAAAGCGATGATTCTCTCAATATAGGTTTGAGATTAACCCGATAACTCTATTTTCCACTTAATGTATTGTAATTTAAAGATTTTGTAGTTGGCATGTTCTCTGCTGTATTGATTGAATGCGTAAGTCGTTATAGAGGAGAATGCTTATGAAGGCGATGAATAAAACTACTATGTTGTACTGCGTAGTTGGTTTACTTCCTTTTCTAGTGCCACTTGTTTTTACCATGCAGTTAAGCAGTGTATTCACTTACTACTTCGCGCTGATGAGCGTGCTGCTACTGTTATTGATTATGACGTTTAAAGGCTGGCTGGGTAAGGCGACCAAGCTTCTATTCGCTCTATCGTGCTTGTTCAGCATCGTTTCTTTAGTTCTGACGGGAGGCCTTGTTTCTACGGGGGCGTTCCACTCAATACTGCTGACACATAGCGAAGAAGTTATCGGTTATTTTGAACTCGTTAACTGGTACATCATGGTTCCGGTCTTTCTATCCACCGCGATAGGGCTGTATTGTTTCTGGAAAGCCTACTTACCTATTCAGGGATGGCGCCGAATGACTTTATTGTTGAGTGTTTTGGCTGTGGCTACCGCCTTGCCTGTTTTTAAATGGAACTTTGACCCTGAAGCCAAACAGCAGATAACTGAAGATTACGTCCATACTTTGTACCTTTATCAGGATACGCCCGCGTACAATGTTTTCAGAGTTGCTGCTTTGGCTTTTTATGAGCGTTATCAGAGCCACTTGAGCTATGGGCAAGATTTGCCAGAACATGTATTGCCTGATTTTTCTCTCACTATTCCTACTAATATCGTCATTGTTATTGGGGAGTCTTCACGAAGAGCATCCTATTCTCTCTACGGTAGTCAGATAAATTCGAGCCCAAAGCTGAAGGCTCGCTATATCGAAGACAGTAACCTTGTCACTGTGGTCGATGGTGTCTTTGCTCCTGCCCCCAACACTCGAGAATCTGTCCCTCGTTCGTTCTCATTTGTTTCGGCGAATCAAATGTTGTACCAAGGGTTGCCTTATGTGAACTTAATTGATGTTGCTCGGATGATGGGATACCAAACTACCTGGGTTACCACTCAAGCACTCTACACTCGCTGGGACTCGTTCACCGCTAAAGTAGCGACTTCCTCAGATAATGTTATCCATACTGGTGAGCCAGGACAGCTTTGGCGAGATATTGATGCAGCCAAAGCGGTGGTAAAGCAGCTAAACAAAGATGATGGGCATCAGTTTGTTGTGCTACATTTATCTGGCGAGCACGCTGATTACTCAGTGAGAAATGGTGAAGCATTGCCTCAAGCTCACTTTGATGCCATCAAGCAGCAACTCACTTCAGACCTGTCACCCATTGAAATCGCTTACTTAAGCTCTGTTCATTTCACAGACTCGATTCTGGATGCACTGATTTCTGGGCTGTTTAAAGATGAACCCAACAGCTTACTGGTTTACTTTTCCGATCATGGTGAAGTTATTGGCAAAGGGCATGGGCTACAACCTATTCGGATCGAAGACGAGCTTGCCGTCCCTTACCTTGTTTTTGGCTCGCTAGGGAAAAATATGTCTGAGGTGATTAACTGTTACCGGGATAATCAACATCTGCTGTTTAACAGTGCTTACTTTCCTGAAGTCTTGTTATCAACACTCGGTATGAAAATAGAGCCACCAGAGTCAACCAGTGAGTTCACCTATTACTCTGTGCAGGGTGTGACGAAAACCTTACCTAGTGACTTTTCATTTGAGTTTTATTATCCGGGGCAGCAGCAATGCAGATTCAACGCTCATTAATTTATGTTTTAATTTTTACATCTGCTCTTATCTTGCTGACGTTCGATAAGTTGAGACCGATCAGGGTTTTTGCCGTTTACTCCAGTTGTAAAGTCGTCGAGAAAGTGGGGTTGGTAGCAAGCTGTGATCAATTACCCGTTGTCACTATTTTGGAACAAGGCAAGTTAGATGCTGATTCATACGGCGTGGAAGACCCGCTAGCGTTATCTTTGTTCTTTGAACGCTATCGTATTCCTGAGCATGTTTATGCTCACCGAACAAACAGTCCTGAGCGGGCAAAAACATACGCTAAGTATTATCACGCATTCGAGTTTGATGCGGTTTGGAATGCGGACCAAGAGGCGCTGGATATTTACCACTATCCTGAACACGCATCAATGGCGTTCTACTTCCATCAACTTGTTGATATTGTGCCGATAAGCAGTCGTTTATGGTTAGATCTGAAAAATCTAACGCCTGAAATGAGCCCAACTATTGTAGGCTATCTGAACCGCTACTTTACTCAGAAGGAAGACAGGCAACGTCTAATTGTAGAATCTAAAAACGCGGCTGCACTCACTGACTTTCATGCATCAGGGTATAAAACATCCTATTATTTGCCGAGCCCAGAGCTCCTTGCAGGGTGTGAGGAACACCGTTCTGTCCAAGAGTTGATCGCGAATATTAATCAGTGGAAAACCGATTTTATATCATTTCCTTACACTCAACAGCAATTTGTAGACTTGTGCGTTTTACCCTACGTAAGAGCGGTTCCGCAGCTCTCTTGGGGAGGGTTACCGTTCGCGATTCCTGAAGGGGCATTAGAGCGATATCAAGGTTATATCGTCGATCACTCATTACACCTAGAGAAGCTCGAATGAGTCTTATGTGAAACTGGTCGTCGGCTAAGATAGGGTACTTCAGCTGTGGTTTAATCTCGTACCTTGATGAAAGAGATCTTCACTTGCATTGACGTTTTCTCGCAGACGGATAAACCTTGTTTTGTAGCCTTTACCTTGATGGATGAAGTGAATCAACCAGCTCGTCTTCGATCTGGTGAGTCGGTGTCATCAGCAGTAGAGCTTTTGTTGAGTAATGAAGCTAGAGGAATATTCTTTAATTGCTCAATTCCAGAGGTCATTGAGCAAGCGATCAAAGCGGTAAACAACGTGGTTGATCTGTTGGACCATAAGCTAGCGATTGGTGTGTTTGCAAACAGTTTTACGCCAATAAATACCAGCCATGAGGCGAATAACACCGTGCAGGCTATGCGTCATTTTTCTCCTCGGGAATATTTAGAGTTCGCAAAAACATGGCATTCGCTCGGCGCTAGTATTATTGGTGGATGTTGTGGCATAGAACCCAGTCATATTGAAGTGCTATCGGCATGGCGAGATGGAATGGAAGAGTCTTAATTACTCCTCAAGACATACATATTTAATGCTCAGGTTAAAAATCCCTCTTCGAAGAGGGATTTTACTGAATTTTACTAGTTTTGGTCTCGAAATGATCAGAAGAACATCCTACAAAATCTTTGGCGCCATTACATCGACGTATTGAAACTGAGGGAATTTGGCAACGGGGCTACCTTTGGTTATCGCAACGATAGCACCTATAGTCATTGATGCCGAAATTGATGAAGAAATGGCTAGCTGCGAGTCATATTCCACTTGTTTTGCGTAGTAAGTCTCTGCGCTCTTTACCAAGTAGTCGGACATGGCACCGGAGTGGAGCAAGTGCATCAGAATAGCCTGTTTAATCTCGGTGTGATGAGCGACTTGATAGTACTCCAGCCAACCTGGCGTAGTGTGATCGAGCAATGTCATCCCAGACCCGAAGCCTAAATTGATGGGAAAAATTTCCACTTTCTTATGCTGTTTGCAGATCTGGTGAACGAGAGGGAATTCAGGTGCATCAAAGTCTATGGTATTGATGACAAAATCATGCTCAGGGATGCGTGCCCTCAAGTCTGACTCGTCCAGAAACTTGTCTATGACATTAATTGATGCTGTCGCATCTATTTTTGTCAGTCGGTCTCCAATTGCTGACGCTTTGTTCTTACCAAGCTCGTGGGAAGTAAAGTTTTGTCGATTAAGGTTGCTTGACTCAATGGTATCGCCATCGGCAATGGTAATATGCCGGATGCCAGTGCGAAGAGCCAGTTCTGCGACGACCCCACCGATTCCACAGCCTACGATCAAAAGTTTGGTAGAGGCTAGTTGCTGCTGTTCTGTAGGCGAGACGAACAACCAGTTACGTGAATAGTTCATCACTAGGCTCCTTCGGTAGATTGTCCAGTGACAGATTCTTTAGTTTGATAGGCTGGTCCAGAGCTAACCATTAAAACCAATCGATAGAGACTGATTTGAATCCAGGTTTTGAATGCAACCCAAGTGTTAAATATACCAACTTGTAGAATGTCTTCTCCCTTCTCAGTATCAATCCACGTCATAACAAAGCTGTTTACGTTGTGGCGTTTTGCTCTTGGTAGCTGGCGGTAGTCTTTTTCAAACCCCATTTCATCGGTTTCAGAACTGAGAACAAAACGCTTCGAGTCAAAGGTAACGGATTCCGGATTGTGGAAGTATTTTTTGACATAACCATTGATCAGCGCTTCTGCAACTCGAGCATAGATTTTAGAAGGTGGTTTGATTTGGTTGGACTCTGCGGTAGGCCATCCTTTTACAGTAAAACGGCTGAAATTTTCTATGATTCTGGGCGTTGCAGATATGTTGGTGGTATAGACTCGTCGATATTTTCTGTAAATGACTTTGGCTAAGCCTGCGGTAGCGAGTGCCAAAAGATTCGTTCCATTGTTTTCTGCGATAACAACGAGTCCTGCGTGAACAACGGTTAACTTACCTTCGCGAATAATGGGGCTCACCAAAAATCCGATAGGCACTTGTTGCTCTTTATACAAGATGCCGACAACCATGCTTTGGAATTTGTTACGTATCGCTTCTACATCATCAGTAGCATCTAACAGTCTGTGATCAACTGGTTTCTTAGCGCGTCCATTGATTGAGAGTAACTCATCGTAAATATTTAAAAGTGCTTCGTCGCTCAAGTACTTTCCCGGATTAAAGTAATGATGTGTAGTTGTTGGTCCAAAGTGATCTATGTAGGTGTGCGTCATAGCAGCTAGCCTCGTTGTAATTATCATTGCTGTTTTTATGTACGACCTTGGCCTTATAAATAGTGATAATTTACTTTGCATAATCATCATAAATATAAATAAAAACAGGATTTTAAATAAAAATTTTGCATATGCTACTGGTTTTATATTTTGGTGAAAGGCAGTAGATCACAAATGATGAATGCAACCAATGTGATATGGAAAATTGAACGATTTGAAAAGGTGGCTATACATGAGGAGGTGTGGTGGGAGTTGTTGTGACCTCTCGTTGCACTCTATGCTTGGGTGTTAGCTGAACGAGCAACTCATCACTTAATAAATCGATGAGTTGCTGGCGTAGCTATCTTTAATTATTTGAAGTTAAGGATTGGTGCCTGCTCAACCTTCTGAAGGCAGGTTTCTCTAAAGACTAGTTACGCTGGGTAAGTTTGGCTATTTTTTGAGGCCAGTAGACCGCCTCAATCTTGAGGGAGTGTTAAGGATATTTTAGTGACTCACCTTACCGCGCAAGGATTTTGTTTGTGACTTTATTCCTTTGGCTTTTAGGCGTCTTTCTTTCGAAGCTCTTGTGGGTTTGGTTGTGCGGCGTTTTTTCTGTACGACATTAGCGGAGCGAATCAGTTCGGCGAGACGATTAAGTGCGTCTTCTTTGTTCTGCTCCTGAGTGCGGTATTGCTGCGCTTTGATGGTGATAACGCCTTCTTTCGAGATGCGTGAATCATTTAATGCTAGCAAGCGCTCTTTATACACCGCAGGAAGTGTTGAGTGCCTTATATCAAACTGCAGGTGTATCGCAGAAGAGACTTTATTCACATTCTGGCCGCCAGCACCTTGAGCGCGAATTGCCGTAAGTTGAATTTCCCATGCCTGAAGCGTGACTGTGTTTGAAATAGTGAGCATTAATGAAGTGGATTTGCCGAGTAATAAGCGAAGTGTAAAGCGAATAGCGGCTAAATACCACGAGCTTTGATAAAACCAAAGCCCGTGCATCTGCGTTTATGCTGAAGTGGCCAGTCGCTGAGTGGTAATGCGTTGACGAATCGCGTCGTAAACCCAGTTGAAGCCGATGGAGTAAAGGACGAAGAAAATCACCACGCCAATATCCATGACTAACACTGACCAGAATCCGAGTTGCAGTGTCCACATTAGAACTGGGAAAGAGATGATCATCATGCCCAATTCGAATCCGAGCCCGTGCAGAATACGTACTTTGGCGGTTCGCTTACTGCGGTCTGCACCGAATACTTTGTCGTAACCATAGTTGTAAATGTAGTTCCAGCCCATCGCTATCATTGATAGTGCGATTGCTAGCCCCGCCATTTTTCCCGCGCCGTTTCCAGTGATCAGCGTTGCTAGCGTCGCCATTACAATCAAGGCAACCAGCTCAAATAGCACCATATGTAGAATGCGTTCTTTATGTGACATTGTTTCTCTCTCACTTATGTACTAATTATTTGCTATAAATAATATCAGTAATTATGATTGAATAAAGATAGTAACTATCACTAATGATGATATGTATAACATTGAGCAACTAAGGATGTTTGTTGAAGCCGTTGAGCAGGGCTCCTTTTCCGCTAGTGCGAGAAAGTTGGGCAAAGTGCAGTCAGCGGTGAGTCAGGGGATCAACAATCTAGAGATTGACCTGAATATTCAGCTATTTGATCGTTCGACGCGTAAGCCGACGCTGACCCGTGAAGGGCGTCAATTGTTTAAGCAGGTCAAAGCGATTGTCTTGCAGGTGGAAGAGCTGAACGCCTCTGTGGAATCGATTGAAAGCGGCGATGAGGAACTAATTCGCCTTGCTGTAGATGATGCGCTCATGGTGCCGAGTTTACCGAAAATACTTCACCAGTTTGCGGAGGCCTTTCCGGCAACAGAGATTGAACTGATTTCGACCGCCAGTATGGATGTCGTCGAGTCTTTGACTTCACGTCTGGCAGACATTGGCATCATGTTTACTGATTTGGATTTTAGTCAGGACATTCACCCGTGCTTTATTGGCCATTTGCCGTTTAAAGCGATCTGCCATCCAGCTCACCCTCTGGCTGAGCTGGATACGGTCACGATCACTGATGCCATCAAATACCGCCAGTTGTTACCGCGTGGTAACCAAGGCGCCACCTTACAGCAATTTCCCGTGTTAGCATCCAAGGTGTGGTGGTCAAACAATTTTAGCTCGATTAAGCACACTATTCTGCACGGCAACTTAGGTTGGTCCTATCTGCCCGCTCACATGGTAGATCCTGCTATTGAGTCAGGTGCCTTGGTTGAATTACGTGTTTCGATTGACCACAAGACTTGGAGCCCTCCTGTGGATGTGGCGACCTTGAAAAGTTCAGGTAAGGGTCCGGCACTCTTATGGTTGGAAGAGCACCTCAAGCAACTGCTTGACTGATTCTTATTATGCTTTGGTTGCCAATAAGGCGCCGAAAGAGACAAGCGCAATGCCGCAGGCTTGTTCTAGCTTTTTCTTCAATTTCAGCAAGCGCGTTTGAAGGGTTGGCGAGGTCAGCAGGACGGCCACTAAACCAAACCACAGCCCGTGGAGCAGAATCATATAGCCACCGTAAAACAGCGCTAGAGTCAATTCTTCGCCGTTGTGAGAAATGACTTGACTAAAGATACTAACAAAGAACAACATGGTTTTTGGGTTCAATGCGTTACAAAGCCAGCCTTGCAATGCATAACGCCACTGAGCTTGGTGGTTTTCTATGCCGGCTTGTTGCTCTAATTCGTGGCTGCTGGATAAAAATCCTTTTATCCCTAGATAAATCAGATACGCAGCGCCGAGATATTTCAGGCATTGGAAAAGAAAAAGGTTTTGTGAAATTAAGTAACCAATACCTAAAATAGAGTAGGCGATGTGAACCGTAATTGCGGTACTAATGCCAATGGCAGTCCAAACACCTGCCGCTCTCCCTTGTTGAATACTGTTCCTCAACACTAAGACAAAATCTGCCCCGGGGCTAATAACAATAAAGAAGCCAAGTACGGCTAAACTAACAAATTCCATTGTGAACCTTTGTATATTGTTTATAAGATGCAGCTATTGTAGGAAGCTTTCCTCCTTTCTATAATCGAAACTATTGCCAAAGAATTGTGAGATAAATTCACATATGCGTCACCTTAAAGCGTTTCACGCATTCCACATCGCAGCATCGTCCCGCAGTTATACGCAGGCAGCAGAGCAGCTCAATCTGACGCATGGGGCCGTAAGTAAGCAAATCAAGACGTTAGAGCAGTATTTGGATAAGCGCCTGTTTCATAAACAAGGTCGAAATGTGGTGCTAACCGAAGAAGGGCAACTGCTCAAGAGCTATACCGAGCAGGCGTTTGGCGCTTTATCGGCAGGTGTTGCCAAGCTCAACAGTCTTGATGCTCACTCTTTGGAAGTGTCCTGTGAACCCACGCTTACCATGCGCTGGCTGATGCCCAAGCTGGACGAATTCTATTCTCAAACAGGGACGGATGTTCGCTTATCCACGGCAGGAGGCCCAATCAATCTGGTCAATGCGGGGCTGGATGTCGCGATTCGTCGTGACGATTTCCCGATCCCGTCGCACTATCAGATAACTTCTTTGGTGGAAGAGTGGGCGGGTCCAGTGTGTAGCAAAGAATACTGGGAGAGCATTCAAGGTGATATACAAAATGCTAAGGTGCTGCATTCTCAAACGCGTTTAACAGCGTGGCAAGAGTGGTTAAATGCTTCGTCTCTCTCAGGAGTCACAACAAAATCCCAGCAAAGCTTTGCTCATTTCTATTTTTGTTTGCAGGCGGCAAGTGACGGGCTTGGGATCGCTATAGGTTCTTACCCACTGGTACATCATGACATCCAGCAGGGGCGGTTAATTGCGCCAATGGGCTTTTCTCTCACCGGGCACAATTATGTTGCCATCCAAGACGCCGATCATCATTCTCCATTGAGTACGCCATTCATCAACTGGATGAAATCGGAAATGAGTGACTGCTTACCTTGTCACTGTGCAGCATAGCCCTTGCGTTATTGACCAGACATTAAAGCGCGGCAATAGAGTGAAAGTGGTCCTGTCATCATGTTTTCATCGAGTAGGTCGGTGTTAGGGTTGCAATTAAGGGCTAAAGCAAACCCGTGCAGGTAATCCGCCAAAAGGTGAATGGCATTACGCTCCTCTGCCTCGCTCAAAGACAATGGTGCGATAATAGATTTGAAGCGCTCAACGAAGACCATCGCTGGGCTGACAGATTCCATGCTGAGCAAAGTGGTCAACAATCCGGGATAGCTCTTCAACAACTGGACATAGCTGGTTGCTAACTGCGTGAGCTCATGCTGCCAGTTTTGGTTAGTTTTAGGCAGATAGATGTCTTCAATTAAGGAAACCGTGATGGCTTCCAGCAGCGTATCTTTGTTTTTGAAATAGTGATAGATGGCCATAGCGTCGACATCTAACTCACTGGCCAGTGCCCGTATACTAGGAATTTTTCCCTGTTCTTTCATCATTGATTTTGCAACCGAAAGAATCCGTTCCTCACCTAATTGAGTTTTTTCTCCTGCTGGTCTTCCGCGTTTCTTCTTGACAGTCATTTTGTTATCTCGTTATAGTATTTTCATTAATTCTACACTGTAGAATTAATGGTGTCGAGTTCGTTTACCTATAACTATCGGAGCTGTTTTATGTCTAACATCGTGTTTATTGCTACTAGTCTAGACGGGTATATCGCGGATAAAGAAGGTGGCCTTGATTGGCTACATTCGGTCCCGAACCCAGACAATCATGATATGGGGTTCTCTAACATCATGAAGCGCATCGATGCGCTCGTGATGGGGCGAAACACATTGGATGTGATTTTAGGCTTTGGTGGTGAGTGGCCTTATTCCAAACCTGTTTTTGTATTGAGTAATACAATGGACAAGGTGCCTGAAGGTTATGAAGACAAGGTCTTTTTGGTTAAAGGGGTTCTGGAGAGTGTACTGGAGGAATTAAATGGTCAGGGTTACAAAAATCTCTACATTGATGGTGGAAAAACGGTACAGAGCTTCCTTCAGCAAGACCTGATTGATGAGATGATCATCACTACGATTCCAGTATTACTTGGTGGTGGCGCGCCGCTGTTTGGTGAATTAGTGAATCCATTGAATTTCAAGCTGCATAAGAGTGAAACCTATCTGGCAGCTATTGTTCAAAGTCATTATTTAAGAGATTGAAAAATAGTAGAAACGTCAATGTTTATAATGTCAAATAATTGATATATATAACATTTTAAATGGATGCTCTCTTAGTGTTTCATCAGCTAAATGTAGTAATTTCCTATCGCCAGTCACACATCCGAATTTAGCGTTCGATTTATTGTTGTAATTGTTTGTCGAAAAGGGCATTTAGACGTCGATAAATTGGACGTAAAGGATTGAACATGCCGCTTTCTTATGATGATACTCAAAGACTTAGGGAGTTTTACAAAGTTTGTCTCGATAGCCAACATCAGATGTTGGGATATCCAGTTGCGACAGATTACGACTATCAGGACCTATGGTCTTTCTTCCAGTTTTCTATTAATAATGTGGGTGACTGGGCGGAAACGTCGAACTACCCAATGAATACCTTTCCCTTTGAGCAGGATGTTGTTGAGTACTTTTGTCGGCTATTTCACACCAACACAGAGAACGCTTGGGGGTATGTCACTAACGGTGGCACTGAAGGTAATATGTACGGGTGCTATTTGGCACGCGAACGCTTTCCTGACGGTGTGGTGTATTTTTCCAAGGATACCCACTACTCAGTAATGAAGATTGTTCGCTTTCTCAACGTTGAGCACTGTGTTGTAGAGTCTCAGGCGAATGGTGAGATGGATTATGACGCGCTTGAATCCGCTCTTAAGGAAAATTGGAATAAACCACCGATTATTTTCGCCAATATTGGCACGACTATGTTCGGAGCGATAGATGATCTAGAGCAGATTCAGGCTCGATTGTATAACGCAGGATTTGGTCGCGATCAGTACTACATCCATGCGGACGCCGCGTTACACGGACTAATTGTTCCTTATGTGGACAACCCACCCCCATTTTCGTTCAAAGACGGTATTGATTCCATATCAGTATCTGGACATAAAATGTTGGGCTCTCCGATTCCATGTGGCATGGTGTTGGCGTTGAAAGAGCACACCGATAAGATCAGCCATCAGATTGAGTATATTGCTGCGCCAGATAAAACACTCACAGGCTCGCGTAATGGTTTAACGCCTTTATTTCTATGGAAGTTTATTCGAAGTTCCAGCGAACAAGAAAAAAGAGAACGAATTCAAAGCTGCCTTGAATTGGCAGATGACACGGTTCAGGTACTTAACCAGCATAATATTCCAGCCTGGCGAAACGCCAATTCAACCATCGTTGTATTCCCCAAACCTTCTGAAGCCATATGGAGAAAGCACCATCTTGCGGTTGCAAATGGTATGGCGCACATCATTATCGCAGGTCAGACAGTGAGCAACCGAAGCAAATTGAATCAAGTTCTGGATGATTTGATGAGTGAGCAAGCTTATACGGAGATGGCTCTCTGTAAAGAGTAACAGTGAAAAGGGCCAGAGTGCCCTTTTCTGATTTGCAGTGAGGGAAGCTAATTATCTTACTCCCAAGAGTAAGTCGTTTTCTTGTTAGGCTTACGCTTCTTTTCAACCTCTGTCGCACACAGATAATCTTCTCGAAAATCAGGGTGGTTTTTCATCTCCAATGGGACAAACAGTCTGATCTTAGTCCCCGCGACGACAACTGTTCGATTTCCCATCACGGCGATATCACCACGATGTAACCTGATACCCTTCATGGTTTTGACCGATGAGCTAGACGAGGAAAGCACCACTGGATAGCCAAACAACGTCAGTTCTTGATTGGTCAGAGTGACGGTTTCTTTGAATGTCACCTCAAAATACTGTTCTTCAGAACGGATAATACTTTCCAGTTCACGCACCTTATCCTCCACTGACGCGGAAAATACCCACTGGCCAAGTATTGTTTCCCATTTGCCGCCCAGTCGCAGACATTTCTTGTAGAGAAATTGATTCTTGCGGCCACTACTGAGTGTGCAAATGTCGATGCTGCTTTGTTCTTCAAGGGGAAGGGTAAGCTTAAAAATAGCTTCGTTGGAGTAGTATTTGTATTTGTTCGAGACTTCTTCAACATGCAGCTCAACTTCACCTAACGGCAAGTCACGACTGTAATCGTCAATGATGATTTTACAATGAGAACGTCCAGTGGACGCGAGAAAGAAATCTCGCTCTTTTTTCAGAATATTAAAGGTTCTCATTGTCGCCGTTCGTTTCTCGTAGAATCTGTTTCATCAAAGCTTGCTGTTCGCGATCAATCGTGTCTTGTTTAACTGGTTGCGCAGGTTCCATCACTTCTTCCCAGGCGACTTCCGATGTGTTTTCAGTCGATGTGCTTTCACTCGCCCCACGCAGTTTATCAATGCGAGAAAGAATGCTTCCGACTTTGCCACTCGGCTTTATACCTTGTTTCATCCGACGCTCAATTTCACGATCAGTTTCCGTAGGTTCGACTTTGAGCACGTTCTGCTCAACGTCTTTTTCTCTTTGGTCGAGTGTCTGATCGAGGTTGTTCTGCACTTCTTGATACGCGTTGATGTATAGCACTTTGAATTCTTCGGCGAGATTCTTCTCAGATAGCGATTTCAGGTAACTGTTTTTACGGTTAAAGATGTACTTTTCAACGCGAGTTTGCGGATCTTTTTTGATCAGGATGCGATGGCGAGCTTCAAGAATTTCGTTGTTGAGCGGAAGGTCTTTCAGCATAGAGAGCAGGGCCAACGCGGGCGGCCACTCTTTACCTGCCACCAAACGCTCACGTAGATGATGAACAATGCGCTCAACATCATCGATGGACAGCTCAGAGGCAAACGCTGCAAATTCATCATCCGGCTCTGAGCCGTACATGTGAGTGAACTGGGTGGAGAAGTTCTCCTGCATTTTGCCAAAGAAACCCATGATGTGCTTGCGTTGCTCTACAGAGTAGGGACGAAGCACATCCTTCAAATCCTGATTGAACTCACTGCTGACTTGCATTTGGTTCGAAGTAGTCGCAGGTGCAGCAGGCGTTTGAGTTTGCTGAACAACGGGGATGCTAGGTTTGGTGACCTGTTGAGTTGTTTGAGCGGGCTTATCCTGACTTTTTTGCTTCCAAGAAGAGGCGATCTCGTTGATATCTTTCATCTTTTACCTAATCGTCAAAATCAAAGTTGAAGTTCGCCATCTTTTTCTTGAAGGCTTGGTTGGGTGACATTTTGGTCGCTGCAGGTTTTTTATTACTAAAGCCTTTGCCTTGTCCGTAACTCTTTTCCGTGTGCAGGTGTGCGTGAAGGCGACTGTTAAGGTCATCCTGACTCATCAGTGGCTGACCAATGGCCTGAACTTTTTCCACAAAGCTTGCCCAGACGTTGGTCTGATTGGCGAAACCAGTGCGGAACATAATGACTTCTGCCCACGACTCAATCACATTAGGTGACAGTTCAGCAAGGTTGATCATTTTTCCATTGGATGCCGATGGATTGAGTGGCTTCACCTGCGTTTTATGGAATTGTGGCACTTTGGCAATCGGCTCTGAGGTGGCATACACAGGAATAGAGTGCTGGTTGCCAACGTTGATTTTGCACTTGATGTTCCCCTGCTTACGGGTATACGTCTTACTTAGTGAGATAATGGCTTGCTCAACCGCCAGTTTGCCAAGGACATGGTCAATCGTGGATTCGGAACCGTTGGTCATTTCCTGCAACTCCGCCATGGTGGTAATCACTGCACCGCTGCGATCGGACAATTCTGCCAGAGCGAGCAAGATGAGCTTTTCTTCCATAGTGACACAAGCATGAGACCAAACTCGTTCAATAAATTTTGAAGACATGTTCTGAATCCAGAAATAACAGACTAATAAGGAAATTATACGATTTGACAGGGCGAACACCAACAATTGATCTCAGTGTTCGCCTTGATTTCGTTAAACCAGCGTGAGATTGGCGGCAGTTTGTTCACCCATCTCGAACAGTTTGTCGAAAATACGTTCGCCATCAGCTCTAAGACCGTTGTGCTCGTATTCGTTTGTTATCCACGCTTTAGCATTGGGCAACATTGCCAGAGTTTCGCGGCTGATGTCCATTTCAACAAACATGTCATCGGCGTAAACCGCGCAGCTGACCGGTACTTTGTTGTTTGAAAGCTGCTCAGCATCATATAACGGCGACCAGTCCTGCTTTTCTGCTAGTAGGTCAGCGGCTTGTTTTAGCGGTTTTAACGTTACATATTGGTCAAACATCCAAGGGAATACCATTTCGCCAGTAAAGTAAAATGGCTGGCCCGACTGATAATTAAACGCCTGATGATCTTGACGAACGCGGTGTGCACTCCACTTTGAAGCAAAACCCTGACAGTAGATAGACTCGTGCAAAATGGCATAAATCGGATTGGTCTGGAAGTTTTGTTCCATCAGCATACTATTGAGGAATTCATAACGAAGCTGAGGCTTACCGTTCACTGTAATGAACGCGTTTTCAAGCAAGTAGTAAGTGGGTAGGAAAGTATCACTAACGCCAAAGTTAATTCCAATTTGCTGGAATTGTTCAATGGTAAAACGCTGGCCATTGGGCAGAAACTCTTCATTTTGCAAAAGATGATCAGCAATCTGCTGACATAGCTGCTGAGCTTTCGGGAACTGGCTAAAAAATGCTTGGTTCTTTTCCATCGTACGCTTAAACGTCGCACGATAGACATCGTCTGGGTGACGGGAAACAGAAGGCACGCCGCCTGTGATGTAGCTACGCGACAAGCTGTCTGGGAACATAGACAGATAAGTCAGAGAGCAGAAACCACCAAAGCTCTGGCCTAGGATAGCCCATTTATCGACACCGAACTGTTCACGGATGAATTCCGCATCTCGCACTATGTTGTCAGCGCGAAAATAGCTAAGATACTCTGCTTGTTGTTGTGGTTGTATATGGGCCAATGTTTGGTGATTAACAACCGAGCTGTTACCCGTGCCCCGTTGATCAAGCAACAACACGCGGTAGTTTTGCAGTGCGCGTTTTATCCACCCGTTATTGCCGTTTTGGCGGGGTGACGGAAACCCTGGTCCACCCTGAAAATAAACCAGCCACGGTTTAGACGAATTCTTATCTTCAACGAGAGACACTTCACGCGCAAAGATGTCAATCTGTCCTTGTGCTGGGTCTGAGTAATCCAGTGGCACTGAGAATATGTGGGGGATGTAATCTAGTCCTGCATCAATAAATGCTTGAGCGTTCATTATTAATTCCTTTTCTGAAGTCGGGCTACTTTACTCTGGTTGAAGCGGATAACCAATCCTATCCAGTCAATTCTGAGCTACCTATAGTTGACTGTGTCCGACATTGCCCATTGGATTTTACTTAGTCGTGCCTTGTCAATTTGGTGTGATATTTTACTCAGGTAGAAAAGAGAGCTTTTGGGATATCTAGTGATGGTGTAAATTGGTGGAAAAACAATCAGGTATCTCCACTATGCAAAACTATTTCGATTCTCCGTTTGCGGGCAAACCGATTGCGGAACAAATTACAAATCCCAATATTATTGTTGGCCGGCACAGTTACTATTCTGGCTATTATCATCAACACAGTTTTGATGATTGTGCCCGATACCTCTCTGCTGAGCGTGATGATGTTGATAAGTTGATCATTGGTAATTTTTGCTCTATTGGATCTGGTGCTGTGTTTATGATGGCTGGAAATCAAGGGCATCGTACTGACTGGGCAAGCACTTTTCCTTTCTTTTATCAGGACGATCCAAACTTTTCTCAGGCAAGAGATGGTTTTCGGCCAGCAGGTGATACTGTCATCGGAAATGACGTGTGGATTGGGTCTGAGGCCATAATTATGGCTGGGGTTAAAATTGGGGATGGCGCGGTCATTGCCAGCCGAGCGGTGGTAACAAAAGATGTGGCACCCTATGAGGTTGTTGGATCTAATCCAGCCAAGCACATCAAGTTTCGTTTTAGCCAAGAACAAATTAAGCAGCTATTGGAAATGGAGTGGTGGCATTGGCACGACGAAGAGCTAAAGGGGGGCGATGGAATGGTTGTGCTCTAAAGATATTGCAGCGCTTCACCGCTACTGGCAGAGTTATATTGCTGCTTCGTGATAGTCAATATACAGCCACAAATGGCTTTTAAGTCGATTAGGTCGGCAGAGGTAGCCGCCTTACAAACATTCAAAAATTTTGAATGAATAGCTCAAATTCCTATGCTCAAGATTCGATTTGAGGGCGATAGACTGTAGTTATCGCTCTTGAGGAGAAAGAAAATGAGTCAACGTCGAGAAATTCGTCAAATCATTCCAGCGCACGCCACATCCGATGGCGATGGGGTCAAAATTAGCCGCGTGGCGGGTTTTAGCAACGCAGGTTTTTCGCCGTTTCTGATGATAGATGAGCTGAAGTCCGATCAGCTTTCTGACTATGTAGGCGGCTTTCCCCCCCACCCTCATCGTGGCATTGAAACTTTGACCTATATGCTTAAAGGTCACTTCCAACATAAAGATCACATGGGGAATGTGGGTGAATTGCGTTCTGGTGGCGCTCAATGGATGGCGGCAGGACGTGGAGTCATCCACAGTGAGATGCCTATCATGCAAGATGGTGACCTACATGGTTTCCAAATTTGGATAAATCAGCCAGCGCGCGACAAGATGAAACCCGCTCAGTATCATGACTTTCAGCCTGAAACCATCACAGAGTATCAAGATGAGAGCGTCGGAGTATTACGCGTTCTAGCGGGTGAGGTATCGGTTGACGGGCATGTTCAGCAAGGGCCGTTGAGTGAAACTGGAGTCCCTTTATCTGTTTCTGATTGGCGAGCTGAAACTAACCACCAGATTAACTTACTTACGCCGCTGAAATTTAACATGATGCTGTATGTTTATCAGGGTGAAATTAGCTTGAATGGACAGCACGTGCAACACGGTGAGATGGCATTGTTATCAACGGGTGAAGCCGTGAGTTTAGTTGCAACAAAAAGCAGCGGAGTATTGATTCTCCTTGGTGAACCTATTGACGAGCCCATCGTGCATTATGGTCCATTTGTAATGAACAGAATGCAAGAAATTGAACAAGCGATCAGCGACTACAACAGCGGCGAGTTTGAAAAATACTGATACTAAACCATATGAATAGATAGTTGCACTATTTCGTCTAAACTTTACCTATTAGCTCCTGAACTTGGGAGCCATTGAACACAAAAAGCGAATAATCCACTGCCATTCACTTTTTGTTTTGCCACGTGTCTAAGATACGTGGCTTTTTCTTTGATATAGCAAAACATGGTTGACGTTCTAGGTGGTGAGTTATTACTAGGTCACTTTCCGTATCCGGTGAAATATTTTAGTCACGTCAAACGGCCTACCAGCAACAGCTGGCAGGCAAGGAACGTTACAGTTCGAAAGATTTGACCATGCCAGCTTCAGCATGGCCTGGAATGTTACAGGCAAACTCAACGTTATTGTCACCATGGAAATGCCACAGTAACTGCTTGGCTTTGCCCGGAGCAACCGTCACTGTACTGCCAGAATCATGAGCGTGGTTGCCCATTTTCTTCATCATCTCACGGTGCTTGAGTTGCTCTTGCGCTGAGCCAATGGAGAACTCATGGTCGATTTTCCCTTTGTTCATGACCACAAACTGGACTACGTCATTCGGTTCTATATCCACCTCTTTTTTGAATGTGATGCTCATATCATCGTCAAGGATCACGTGGACCACTTTGTCCGGCTTAGCACCTTTGGCAGGCATACCGACATCGGACATTTCGTCCATGTTCATTTGTGAGTGGTCCATCCCCTTCATATCGCCCATCATTTTCGAATGGTCCATACCTTCCATATTCACTCTGGAATGATCCATGGATGAGTGATCCATTTGAGCGAGAATTTGAGTGCTCGCTAGAGTCAGTGCAAGTGCCAGAATTGTTTTTTTCATCATTGTTTCCTTAAGTAGTAGGGTGCCCCGAAGCACTGAGCGACGGGGACATGGTTCATGAGTGACGTGAGATTTCTCTTTGTTTCCACAATTTGAAAATGGCCGGTAGTACCAGAAGCGTGAGTAGCAGCGCCGATGCCATTCCACCAATCATAGGGGCGGCGATTCGTTGCATGACTTCAGAGCCCGTACCTTCGCCGTACATGATCGGTACAAGACCTATGATGACGGTCAGAACTGTCATCATCACAGGACGAACTCTGAGGCCTGCACCGTCTCGAATCGCCATCGACAGATCATCGGAAGTAATGGAGTGGTTCTGCTCTTGGGCATCCAGCTTTTTGTAGTGCCAGGCTTGGTTGAGATACACCAGCATGATGACGCCAATTTCGACGGCGACACCCGCGAGGGCAATAAAGCCGACCCCAACGGCAATCGAGAAGTTATAGCCAAGGTAGTGCATCAGCCATAAGCCGCCTACCATGGCGAGAGGGAGGGTCATCATGATGATCAGCACTTCGCCAATGCGACGGAAGCTGAAGTAAAGCAGCAGTATAATGATCGCCAGCGTAATCGGCACCACGACACTTAGGCGCTCTTTCGCGCGCTCCATATATTCATACTGACCTGACCAAGCCAGAGAATAGCCAGCGGGCAGATTGAGCTGAACAGCCACGACTTGTTGTGCTTCTGCAACGTACGAACCGAGATCTCGTCCATCGATATCAACGAATACCCAGCCATTAGGTCGAGCGTTTTCTGTTTTGATCATCGGTGGGCCGTCTTCGTAACGAATATCAGCAACATCAGCCAGTGCGATACGAGCACCATTCGGGGTAACCAGAGGTAGGTTCTGTTGTTTCACCACTGAATCACGGTAGTCCTGTGGGTATCGAACATTAATCGGGTAGCGTTCCAGCCCTTCTATGGTTTCCCCAACGTTCATGCCGCCCACTGCAGTGGAAATTACGCGTTGAACATCTTTTATATTGAGACCATAGCGAGCGGCGGAGCGACGCTTTATATCGATAGTGACGTAGCGTCCACCAGCGACACGCTCAGCATAAACAGACGCCGTACCATTGACCTGATTGAGAATAGGTTCCAGTTCAGCACCGATCTGTTCAATGACGTTAAGATCGGGGCCTGAGATTTTGATCCCAATAGGTGTTTTAATGCCGGTTGCCAGCATGTCGATACGGGTTTTGATTGGCATGACCCACGCATTGGTTAGCCCGGGGAACTGCACTAGATCGTCAAACTCTTTGCGCAGCGATTCGGTGGTTACGCCTTCACGCCATTGTTCGCGAGGTTTCAGCTGTATGACGGTTTCAATCATGGTCAGCGGTGCGGGGTCGGTAGCGGTTTCGGCGCGTCCGATTTTCCCCCATACCGTCTCAACTTCTGGGACGCTCTTAATCAACTTATTGGTTTGCTGTAACAGCTCGCGTGCTTTACCAATTGAGATACCCGGATAGGTGGTCGGCATGTACATCAAATCACCCTCATCGAGTGGAGGAATGAATTCGCTGCCCAGCTTACTGGTTGGGTAGTAAGCCGATGCCATAAGCCCTATTGCAATGACGATCATGATTTTAGGGTAGTTGAGGCTCAGGTTGAGCAAGGGTCTGTAAAGCGAGACTAACCCTTTGTTGACTGGGTTTTTGTGTTCTGGGAGTACTTTGCCACGAATGAAATAGCCCATCAGAACAGGCACTAGCGTAATCGCTAAGCCAGCAGACGCTGCCATGGCGTAGGTTTTGGTAAATGCCAGTGGCGAAAACATTTTGCCTTCCTGACCTTCCAATGCAAACACAGGAACAAAGCTCAACGTGATGATTAACAGAGAAAAGAACAGCGGTGCACCGACTTCCTCTGCGGCCTTGCCGATGACTTGCCAGCGATTCTTATCGGTGAGCGGAGTTCGTTCAATGTGCTTGTGAACGTTTTCTATCATCACGATTGCGCCGTCGACCATAGCTCCAATGGCGATGGCAATACCACCCAATGACATGATGTTGGCGTTAATCCCTTGCCAATGCATGATCACAAACGCAGTCAGAATACCCACTGGTAAGCTCAAAGCGATAACCAGAGAAGAGCGTATATGGAACAGGAACAAAGCACAGACAATCGCAACCACGATGAATTCTTCAGCCAGTTTCTTCCATAAGTTTTCTACCGCCGAGTCGATCAACGTAGAGCGGTCATACGTTGGTACGATTTCGACACCCTCAGGCAAGCTGCGTTGCAGTTCGGTCAGTTTGGCTTTGGTTTTGGCGATCACTTCACTGGCATTTTCTCCGAAGCGCATCACGATCACGCCACCAACGGCTTCCCCTTCACCGTTGAGCTCAGAAATGCCACGACGCATTTGTGGGCCAAGGTTAATATCCGCGACATCACCCAACAGAAGCGGGGTGCCTTTTTCGGTTACCTTGAGTGGCAGTGAGCGGATATCTTCGATACTAGTCAGGTAACCTGTGGTGCGCACCATGTGTTCGGCTTCAGCGACCTCAATCACGGAGGCACCTGTCTCCTGATTACCGTTTTGAATCGTGTTGTTGACCTGCTGTAATGTCAGGTTGTAAGCACGCAGTTTGGCGGGGTCAATCTGGATCTGATACTGCTTGACCATACCACCTACAGTGGCGACTTCCGATACTCCATCAACGGTTTGCAGTTCGTATTTGAGGAACCAATCCTGCAAGCTGCGTAACTGGGCTAAATCGTGTTGTCCGGTTTTATCCTGAAGAACATAGCTGTAAACCCAGCCAACCCCAGTGGCATCGGGCCCCAGCGTTGGTTTAGCGTTTGATGGTAGGTTTGGCGCGACTTGACTGAGATACTCCAGCACACGCGAGCGGGCCCAGTACATATCGGTGTCATCATTAAAGATGATGTAGACATAGGAATCCCCAAAGAAAGAGTATCCCCTGACGGTTTCTGCACCGGGTACAGCCAACATGGCAGTGGTTAATGGATAAGTGACCTGATCCTCGACCACCTGAGGTGCTTGACCCGGATAGCTGGTTTTGATGATCACCTGAACATCCGATAAGTCAGGGATTGCGTCTACAGGTGTGTTTTTTACACTGTAAAGGCCAGCAAAAACAATAGCTAAGATGGCAATCAATACTAGGAATCTATTACTGATTGACCAACGGATAATTGCATTGATCATCGTTAGCCCTCATCTGTTGCCAATTGCTTGAGCAGGTAATCTGCACCTTGTCGTTCAACTAGAAATCGAACGCGCTGACCTTCCTCAAAACCCATTAGATCCACTTCATCGCCAACGGAGAAGTTCATCTCACCGGCCTGCCAGTTCCACTCCGCGACAGGGAGATGGTTTAAGGTGATCATGCCAAAGTCGGCCATCAGCATAGAAATATCGCCTTGCAACCAAAGCTCGCCAGCAACAACAGAGTCATCCACTTTGTAATCGACAATTTCGTACTGGCCAGACTCGGTTTTTTGCATTTCAAACTCTATGCTTTGACCTGTTGTGAATGCACTCGCTTCGACGTCTTTAGCGAGAGTGAAATTCATGATCATGCCCGGCCAATCCCATTCAGGTACCGGCTGGTGGTTGATCGTCAACATGCCATGATCAGCCATGACGTCGGTGATCTCTCCCTTCGCCCAAACGGTCTCCTCATCTGGTTCAACACCATTAATGCGCGCAAGGTCGGCAGACTGGCTGGATTCAGAGTCGAGCATAAAGTGTGCGGAAGTCACCACTTGATCGTCTTGGGTTAAGCCCTGCAACACTTCAACCCGATCTCCGGCTTCACGGCCTGTTTCGATGCGAGCAGAGCGGTATTTTCCTTGGCCTTCTGCCAGAACGATGCGAGCCATGCCGCCAGAGCGTATTACCGCAGATTTAGGGATCGTCAGTACTGACTCTTCGCTAACAGGTTGAAGAGCAATGTTGGCGAACATATTGGGCTTGAGCTCGCCATCTGGGTTAGGGAATTTAAGTCTGACGCGCAGAGTACGAGTATTAGGGTCAAGAATCGGGTAGACGTAGTCGACCTTACCCTGCCATTCGTTGCCCGGAATCGCATCTAATGTCATCGAGGCTTCACTGCCAGCTTTAATCCATTGCGCCTGACGCTCGAACACTTCTGCGTCTACCCAAACATTGTTCAGTGGGCCAGCGCTGATCACTGCTTGCGCGGGTGACAAATAACCCCCTTCGCGAATGCTCAAACTTGCAATCACACCGTTAGCTGGTGCCTTTATTTCAATGGTTTGTGACGCTTTACCGCGTTTTAGAATCGCTTTAATTTGTGCACGGTCTACACCTAGTGTCACGAGTCGTTCAGTGGCACCTTTGACTAAGCCAGTTCGACCTGTTCGAGAGGCATTAAGTAACTCTTCCTGCGCTTTCACCAACTCAGGTGAATAGAGCGTAAACAGCACATCGCCTTTGTTGACTTTTTCACCGATCGCATTGATGAACAGTTTTTCAACCCAACCCGCGACGCGTACGTTGGTTTGCCAAAGCTGGCTTTCATCAAACGCGATGTAACCGACCGTTTCAATGCAGGGGGAGAGAGGTTCTAGGGTTACGGGTTCGGACTTGACGCCGAGGTTGTTTTCTACCGACGGATCAATCGTAATGGTTCCGGGTTTATCTTGCTCTCCCGCCATGTCTCCGGCGTAAACTGGAATTAAGTCCATGCCCATTGGTGACTTACCGGGCTTATCTCGCTTGTAGTTCGGGTCCATCGGAGCAACCCAGTAGAGAGGTTCAGCAGAATCAGAAGAACCAGACTCAGCCTTGGCGTCCATTCCCATGCTAGATCCGGCTAGGAAATGATTAGCGGAATAGCCCAGCGCGCCTCCTACCAACAGAGCGATAGCAGCGATTTGTAATGTTTTCATGTCAGATACCTTATTCTTGTTCGCCTTGAGACAAAGTGACTGGCTCAACTTGATAATCAAAACCGTCCAGTAGGGCAGCTAAGTTGCTGTTCACAATGTTTAAATCTGCAATCAGACGTTGCTGTTCGAGTTGTAGAGCAAGTTCATCGGCAGAGGCCGTAATGACATCGTTAAACTGAGACGTGTTGTTCTGATAACCTCGCTCAACCGCACGAATTCGTGCGTTGGCCTGAGGAAGAAGGGTGGACTGATACCGTTCTAGTCGTTGGGCTAAATTGGTTCGGTCGACAAGTAAGGCGTTGACTTTGGCATTCATCTGAGCCAGTAACGTGTCTTTCTGGGACTTGGCCGCGCCGACCTGATATTGGGCCGCAGCGAGATTTCTGTCCTGACGGTTTCCCGTGAACAGAGGAATGTCCATGGTTAGATAGGCACTAACTAGGTCTGATGCAGGTTCTCCCATCATGCCGTTGGCCTGACGGTAGGCGTACATGACTTCAACGCCAAACTGAGGTTGGTAAGCCTGCTGTGCAATTTCAACCTGAGTTTCGGAAGTGGATATAGTTTGGCCGGCCATTTGTACCATTGGGTGCAGGCTGAGCTGCTGATAATACTCGGAGCTTGCTAGGTTTTCGTTCAGCTGTTGGTCGAGCTTGGTCCAGTTAAGCTGATTGGATGCGCTGACGTTCTGAATCTGTTCAGACCAATTGGCTCCCAACCATTCTGATAGCTGGGCCATTAAACGCTGTTGCATCTGCTGATTAGCCTGAAGCTTCTCATCCAGTTTGCTTACTTGAAGCTGAGCATTGAGCAGATCCTGAGCTTCGCTTTTACCAATCGAATAGTTGGTCTGAATGAAGCTCTCCATATCTTTAAGCAAACGACGGTTTTCCAGCATGATGGTTTTCGCCTGCTGCTGATAACCCAGTTCAAGCCAGAGTTGGGTCATGCTGTTAATGACATCCAGTTCTCGGGCATCAATTTGTAAACCGACGCCATCCGCTTGTTGATTGCTTTTCTTTTGTTGTAACTCCAGTGTCGAGCCACGCTCAAATTGTTGCATCAATCCGACGGAAATGTTCGTCATCGGATCTTCGTCGAATTTGAAGCTGTCTACAGGTAGGCCACCGAAGCCAACTTTGATTTTGGGGTCCATTAGCGTGGCACTGGCAACGCCGGTCTCGCGCAGTGCTTGTGATTGAGCAAAATATTGCTTTCGATTGCTGTCGTTGTTGAGTGCCATGCTGATCAATTGTGATAGCACAGCTTGCGGCTGGTGAGTCTGCTCTTGCAAGTTGCTTGCTGATACAGGCGCAAACCAGACCGCGGCACTGACAGAAAGCGCCAGAATCCTTGGTTTGATTTTCACTTTATTGTCCGTTTCCGAGTGCCTGACAGGCACGAAAAACCATCTCCCAAAGCAATAGGCTGGGAGTCGATAACAGAGAACGGATTACGCTATCGGAGGGCGATAGAGTGAGCTTAAACGGGTAATGACCTGACCTTGGACATCTGAATGGATCAGAGCCAACTGAGTCGAGATTAGTAGAGGTTTATCAATTCGGGGAATGGGGGCGAAAACCGTTGCGCACATCACGCTACAACAGTTATGAACCATCTCTTCGCTGGTTTCACAATGATCTGATGGGATTGAAGAATCTGTCAGCGCTGGGCTCATGTTCATTGCCATGCCACAGTGAGCCTGCTTGCTACCGGAATCGCTGAGCATTTCGAACGTCATTAGGGTTTCGCTAGTAGCAAAACTGGATACCAACATGGCGCTCATGCTGATAAATAGAATCCAGTATTTACGAATCGAAGGGAAGCTCATACGTAACCTAAAATGACGATAACTCGGCTAGCATAAAGCTTCCCCTAGGGGGAAGGTCAAGCGGTGTATTAGGATTCTGCCGTCGCTTCTAAATTTAAAATGGACTGTTTGATTTGTTCAGGTAAGTTTGCTTTGCAATTGTTTTTAAAATCAAACATCACACAGGTGGCGCGCCCTACGGTACTGACTTTACCGACTTTCTTGCTCACAACCTGATACTCCATGGTGAATCTGTCTTCCTGAATGTCGACGACTTTAGACCCTATCATCAGAGTATCTGGATAGGTGATGGGCATTTTATAGCGGCAGCTTGTTTCACCCAATACTGGGCCTATATGACTTTGGCTTAGGTTGACGAGAAGATTGATGTGCTCAAAGTAGTCGAGTCTTGCAGTTTCGAAGTAGCGAAAGTAAACCACATTATTGACGTGTTGGAGAGCATCCATTTCACCCCAAGCGACCGGAATTTTTGTGATGACCGGAAAGTCTTTCAGTAACGATTCCATGCGTGTTCCTTGCATTGGTTTTTAAAAGAGCTCTTATTCTAATGCTGAATCAAGTGATTTTGTAAAAATGTTATCAAAATGTGATCTTTAATGACTAAGTAAAGGCCCGTCTTTACTTATAAAGATCAGAGGAGTAGGTTTTAAAGAGGTAACCTGATGGAGGATCTGCAATGACCGCACCCGATGGTTTTAATCTCGCCAAAGTGGAAAAGCGCACTGACTGGACGCCAGAGCTATTCAGTTTACGTCTTACTGGCGCGCCTCTCACCTTTAAAGCGGGCCAATTTACTAAACTGGCCCTGTATGACGACGACGGCCAATTGGTCAGCCGAGCGTATTCAGTCGTCAACGCACCACTTAACAGCAGCGATATGCTGGAATTTCTGATTGTCTCTAACCTTGAAGGCAAACTGACGCCAAAACTGCAGCACTTGAAAGAGGGAGACTCGGTATACGTAGGCGCTGCCGCCTATGGTGATTTGATTTTGAGTTCCATTCCTAAATCGACTCAGGACTTATGGTTGCTTTCAACGGGGACGGGTATTGGTCCTTTCCTATCGCTACTCGATGACATTAATGTTCGCCCCGGATATGAAAAAATTGTTTTAGTACATGGCGTTAGACATGAGAAAGATTTGGTCTACCGCTACTTGATTGAGCAGCTAGTTGATCAATATGAAGGTCGCCTGAGTTATGTGCCTGTTGTGTCGAGAGAGCAGCACCCAAATACGCTATATGGCCGCATTCCTCAGCTGTTGGGTCAACGTGAAATCCAAGAAAGAGCGCAGGCAGAGCTCACTCAGGAGAACAGTTTTGTCATGCTGTGCGGAAACCCAGCAATGATCAAAGAGACCACCAAGATTCTGCAAAGTTTTGGGTTAGAAAAATTCCGTCGAGCGACAGGAGGTAACATCACCTTTGAGCGCTATTGGTAGGACTCAATTATCATAGGGAACTTGTTTGAGTTTCCACATTTCAACCGTGTGCTTGGTTTTATCACATAGTCCAAGCAGGATTTGAGATTTAGGATCGTAAGGTTCGCCGATAAAACAAAGGCCCTGAAAGGGCCTTTGAAAAAAGATTGATTTGCGATCTGAGATTAGAAAATCAGATGAGCAATACCAGCAATCACAGGCAGTGTGATTAAGGTACGCAGAATGAAGATGGCAAACAGTTCAAAGATGTTCACTGGGATACGGCTGCCAAGTAACAGCGCACCAACTTCAGACATGTAAATCAGCTGGGTGACAGACATAGCAGCGATGACAAAACGTGTCATTTCGTTATCAATCGACGACGCTAGAATCGCTGGGATAAACATATCAGCAAAACCAACCACGATAGTTTCAGAGGCCGCTGCCGCTTCTGGGATGCCTAATAGTTCAAGGAATGGGATGAATGGTTGACCTAGGAAGCTAAACACCGACGTGTACTCAGCAATCACTAGAGCAATCGTACCTAAGCCCATAACTACAGGCAGCACACCAAATACCATGTCTACCGCGTTACGTACGCCTTCACCAAAGACATCCTTAAATGATTTTACTTGGCTTGCTTTCGCTAGTGCCAGCTCCATACCCCAAGATACGCTTGTATGACCTGCAGGAACAGCATCGGCATCTTTTGCGGGCTGAGTACCATCGATGAAAGTATCTTTTTTCATGCTTAGAGGAGGCAAGCGAGGAATGATGATCGCTGCCACAATACCCGCCAGACAGATTGCACCATAGAAAGGCAAGAACAAGTGCTCTAGTTCAACTTGAGCAAGAACAACCAAACTGAAAGTAATGGATACTGCTGAGAAGGTTGTACCTACGACAGCCGCTTCGCGCTGTGTGTAGAATTTGTTTTCGTATTGCTTGCTGGTTAGCAGGATACCGACTGAGCCATCGCCAAGCCAAGAAGCCATACAGTCGATAGCGCTACGACCAGGTAAGTTAAATACTGGGCGCATCACTTTACTTAGCAGCGTGCCAAACAGCTCTAGCAAACCAAAGTTAAGTAACAGTGGGAGCAGTAAACCTGCAAAGATAAATACTGAAAATAGCGTTGGTAGCAAACCCTCTAGTACTAGGCCACCAGTATTTTCTTCCCATACGGCTTCAGGGCCGACTTGGAAGAAGGTCATTGCAACAGCAAGACCACCAATAACACGCACTGCCAACCAAAGAGGGCTTGGGTTAAACAGGCTATTCAAGAATGGGCTGTTAGCAATAAATGTAGGATTCTTGATACGACACAACAATGATGTTGCTGCCATAAATAAGATGATAGAAGTGACCATGCCTACAAGGTGATCACCAAATACAGCTTGTATGGATTTTGCCAGTACTGCGACTGGAATGGTGATATCACCGTCGTAGCTGATCGGGGCCATGAAAAGAAAAAGACCCAGCAAAGAAGGAATAAAGAACATCCAAAAGTTGCCTTTACCTTTCGTCTGTTCGATAGATTGAGCGTTATTCTGCATTACAATTCTCGTGTTACTACTAGTCAATATGATAAGCCTATCCACTTGGCATATATATTCACTATACATCTGCATTTAATCATCCGGCGCAAGCCTACTGTCTTTCGAATACCTTTGCAATACTATTCAATATAATTCGCTAAATATTCATGATTAAATGTGTTATTTTCAATCAACGGTGGATTTTTGTTTTGCTGATGTTAATTTGATTGAAATAATGTTGCAACCGTGAATTAAGTGTATTGTTTATTTTTATTTTGAATAATAGAGTTAGGACCCATAAATTTGGTCCTAAAGACACTAGGTTGGATAGGGTGTTAAGTGGTTTTAGAGTGGATAGAACTTAAAAATATCAAAATCGAGCAATTCGGCGTATCAAGAAAATATACCCAGTGATTTAATTGTGAAAATAAAAACCGCCCAATCAAAATAGGCGGTTTTTGCTCGATTATTGCTCTGTACTATTTGCCACTTACCTGCCCAAGTTTGAGCCACGTATCAATCACAGTATCCGGATTTAGAGAGACGGAACTGATGCCTTGCGCCATTAACCATTCAGCCAGATCATCATGGTCAGATGGGCCCTGACCGCAAATGCCGACGTATTTACCGGCTTTAGTCGCAGCATCGATAGCCATTTGCAGCATCGCTTTTACAGCAGGATTGCGCTCGTCGAACAAGTGAGCGACGTCGCCTGAATCTCGGTCTAGACCGAGTGTTAGCTGAGTCATATCGTTTGAGCCGATTGAGAAACCGTCGAAGTACTTGAGGAATTCGTCTGCTAGCACAGCATTAGATGGTAGTTCACACATCATGATGACTTTCAGGCCCTGATCGCCGCGGCGTAAGTCGAACTTCGCAAGAAGATCGATGACCGATGCCGCCTCGCTCGGAGTGCGCACAAATGGGATCATGATTTCAACGTTCTTCAGACCCATCTGATTGCGAACACGCTTAATCGCTTGAGTTTCTAGTTCAAAGCAGTCTTCAAATACAGGTGAGATGTAACGTGACGCACCACGGAAGCCCAGCATAGGGTTTTCTTCATGTGGTTCGTAACCTTTGCCACCAACTAGGTTGCTGTACTCGTTGGACTTAAAGTCAGACATACGGACGATGACGCGTTTTGGCCAGAATGCCGCAGCGATAGTCGCGATACCTTCAGTCAGCTTGCTGACGTAGAAATCGATAGGGTCTTTATAGCCACGAATGCGCTGAGTGATTTCTGCTTTTAGCTCGTCACTTTGTGCGTCAAAGTTCAGTAGGGCTTTCGGGTGAATACCAATCATTTTGTTGATGATGAATTCCAGACGAGCCAAGCCAACACCTTCATTTGGAATCTGCGCGAAGTCGAAGGCTCGATCTGGGTTACCGACGTTCATCATCACTTTGGTTGGTAGCAGTGGCAGTTCGTCAACTGCAGAGCGCTTGACTTCAAAATCAAGTTCACCCTGATAAACATAGCCTGTCTCACCTTCAGAACAAGAAACCGTCACGGTCGCGCCGTCTGTCAGCTTTGATGTGGCATCGCCACAACCAACGATTGCTGGAATACCCAGCTCACGTGCGATGATAGCTGCGTGGCAAGTACGACCACCACGGTTGGTAACGATTGCTGAGGCCTTCTTCATCACTGGTTCCCAATCTGGGTCAGTCATATCAGTAACTAGTACGTCGCCATCTTGAACCAAAGACATTTGGTCTAGCGAGTCAACCAGACGTACTGGGCCAGAACCGATACGCTGACCAATAGCACGGCCTTCAACCAAAACTTCTGCTTTGTTGTTTAGCTCGTAACGCTCAATCACGTTCTGTTCGCTTTGAGAACATACGGTTTCTGGGCGAGCTTGAACAATGTAAAGCTTGCCATCAATACCATCTTTCGCCCACTCGATATCCATCGGACGCTGGTAGTGCTTTTCGATGATCATCGCTTGTTTTGCCAGTTCTTTGATCTCTTCGTCATTGAGAGAGAATTGTTCACGCTCTTGTGTCGAGGTATCAATGATGTCAACTTGCTTGCCAATTTCTTGGTTGGTCGAGTAGATCATCTTGATAAGTTTAGAGCCGAACGTCTTCTTAACAATCGGATGCTGACCCGCTTCAAGCATTGGCTTGTGAACGTAGAACTCGTCTGGGTTTACGGCGCCCTGAACGACCATTTCCCCTAGACCCCAAGAGGAAGTGATGAACACAACCTGATCAAAGCCAGATTCAGTGTCTAGCGTGAACATAACACCAGAAGAGGCTTTATCCGAGCGCACCATGCGTTGGATACCCGCAGACAGCGAGATACCACGGTGGTCAAAACCTTGGTGCACACGATAGGAGATAGCGCGGTCGTTAAACAGAGAAGCGTAAACGTGTTTCGTTGCTTCAAGTACAGCATCGATACCTTTTACATTAAGAAATGTTTCTTGCTGGCCCGCGAATGAGGCATCCGGCAAATCTTCAGCAGTTGCTGAAGATCGAACGGCGACGGAAAGTTCTGTATTACCTTCAATCAGTTGTTGGTAATCGCTACGAATACCCTGCTCTAGGTCAGCAGGGAAGGGCGCTTCTAAAACCCATTGACGGATGGTGGCACCTGTCTTACGCAGAGCTTCTACATCCTCAACGTCTAGTTCATCGAGCAGTTGGTGGATTCGTTCATCCAGACCTTCATAATCAAGGAATTGGTTAAACGCGTAAGAAGTAGTAGCAAAACCATTCGGTACTGAAACGCCAGCATTCGATAGATTTGAAACCATTTCTCCAAGTGAAGCGTTTTTACCGCCGACCTTGTCGACATCTTCCATGGATAGGCTATTGAACCAGAGGGTGTTCTTTTGCATGTCTTTCTCCAGAAACATTGCAGCTTTGTAGGGATAAAGCAAACGATTACGCAAAGGCTCAAAAAAATTCTCAACAAATTTTCAAAGCTGTGGGGGGCGTAATTGTCAGCCGGGTTTTATTATCGATATTATGTTGCCCATCCTACTCAAAAGAATTTTAAAGTTTAAATAAAACATGCAAATTGATATTCAAAGTCGTGATGTATTCTATGTTTCTGACGGAACAGCCATAACGTGTGAGACATTAGGCCATGTTGTTTTGGGCCAATTCCCGTTGAACACCAACGAGAAAACGTTTCCGTTTGTTGAAAGTGAAGACAAATTAGCAGATCTGCTGAAGGAGATTGAACTATCGTATCAAGACACTGGTGTGAAGCCTTTAGTGTTTTTTTCCATCGTTATTCCAGAGATCAAGCAGAAACTATTGACAGCGCCTGCGTTTAGTTACGATGTGCTGGCGAGTATTGTCCAACAAGTCAAAGATGATATTCAGCTTGAGCCCAAGCCCAAACTACAGCGTTCGCGTAGTGTGAGCAAAGATTCAGATACTTATTTTGATCGTATCGCGGCGATTGAATACACCTTGGCGCATGATGATGGCATTACGCTCAAGGGCATGGACGAAGCCGATATTATATTGCTGGGTGTTTCTCGAAGCGGCAAAACACCAACCAGTCTTTATATGGCGATGCAATTTGGCCTAAGAGTCGTGAATTACCCATTCATTGAAGAAGACATTCGTCGCCTAAGACTATTACCAGAATTCGAAATCCATCGTCATAAACTGTTTGGCCTGACGATTGATCCTGAAAGGTTGACCGAAATTCGAGAGAACCGCTTGGCGGGCAGTGAATATGCCAGCACCGAGCAGTGCATCAATGAATTGGAGAGCGTTGAGGCGTTATTCCGACGTGAAGCCATTCCTTACATCAATACCTCATCATTGTCAGTGGAAGAGATTTCAACCCGTATCCTTGAAAAAGCGGGGTTGAGAAGGCGTTTACTGTAGATAAAATAAGTCGGGGCAGCAAATACAGGCTGTCCGATTGCCTTGTTTAAGTAAGACACACTAGATGTCGCTGTGACACCACAATAGAGACCATGGTTGACGAAAACTCGCCTAGATCTTTCGCTTCTGCGTCCAGTTCAATTGGTTTGGAATTTTTTTAAGCCTTTATCGAGGAGATTCTTAAGCGACAAAGCATATTCATACTGTTTCGAAACCAGCATGTGAAATTTATGCTTAGCCATATTTGGAATGGGCTTAGACTCAATGTCTTCGCTGACGTAATTGATGCCCCAAACGCTTTGAATTCCATCGAGTATCTCATTCCATGATAGGATCACATCGCATCGCTGCTGTTTCAGTTCTGTGATGAGCTCGTGCATGCTGTGTGTGTACTGTTCAACTTCTTTAAGTTGGAAGTCGCCGTAGTTATAGCCATGAATGCCGCACACCTTGTATTGGTCTAGCTCTGCAACATCATCGATGGATAGACCTTTTGGAAATCGAGATTTTTTGTATAAGTAGTATGGCGTTATATTGTAGTACCAATCAGTGTATAGGTAATGCTTGGCACGCTCCTCTGAGTGGGATGCGCTGACTGCTATTTGAAACTCGCCACTCTTCGCCCCTTTGAGGCAGCGGCTCCATGATGTCATGGTAAAATTAAATGTGATGCTTTGCGGTAGCAAAACGTGGTTCAGAACGTCTAGATCGAAACCTTTCACATCCTCTCCATCTAGGTAAGTATAGGGAGGCCAGTCAATAGAATCTCCGCAAATACTTAAATGTTCATTCCTTAACTCCGAAGTAGTCGCTAATGCTTTGTTAAGGCCTGTTAGCAGAACCAGCAGGCAAAAACATATTGGTAGATTCATCATGGGGCGCTTTGGTTGTCTTAACTCATATGAGTATAGACCCCGTGTATTGATTTGAAGCTATTTTACTCGAAGCAATGATGGCTTGAGTTGATGGCCGAAAACGTTAATTAATGCACCGATAACAATCAGTGAGCCACCTAAGTAGGTACAGTTAGAAGGCGCTTCATTGAATATCCAGGCACCAAGTAGTGCAGAGAAAACAATTTGTACGTAGGAATAGGCCGAAGCTTTACCCGCAGCCTGAGTTTGCATCGCTTTGGTTAAACCATGCTGACCTATCTGAGTGAAAACACCGACTAGAATTAGCATCGCGGTCAAAAATAGACTGGGCCAGACGAAATCATCGCCGAGCAAAACGATAGAAGTAGGTAGGGCCATCAGTGGGAAGTAGAAAATAATTACTGAACTGTCCTCTGTTTGGCTTAATCGACGGACAATAACATAAGCAATAGAGCTGCCAAACGCTCCGAGTAGTGCCATCATCACGCTAAATAGCGGGAGGTTTGAGTTATCGGTTGTTTGCACGCTCGGTTGAACCATCACCCCCAAGCCTATTAAGCAAAGCGCGATACACATAGTGGTCGAAAATTGAATACGTTCTTTGAGAAAGAGTACGCCAAGCAAAGCAGTAAACACCGGGTGCACATATTGAAGGATGGTGGCTTCTGCTAGAGGAAGGGTTGTGACTGAATAGTAAACACACATTAGGGCGATTGTGCCGACTGCACCGCGAAGCATAAGAAGTGGCTTATTGTGTCCCCACACTGAAATACGTTTGCGTTTAACATCCAAGTAACTGATCACCAATGAAACACATGCCCTAGCTGCAACAATTTCAAACAAAGGAATACCATAGTTGCTCACGTATTTGACGCAGGCTGACATCAAGGCAAAACCGAGCGCAGAAAGCAACATATAACGCACCCCTACAGGGGTGACAGATAAAATGGTCTTCATGATGATTCAATCACTAGAGGAGAGTAGAAGTGGCACTTTAACATATAAGTCAGTTTGTGGGTGCTTGGAGTTGAAATAAGAACTAAGATATTGAAAAAGCGGCTATTCGAGCCGCTTTGTAACCCAGTGTTTTCGATGATTTCTCTTTAGTGATCCAAACTTGTTTGGTGTTCACTGATGAGCATATCCAGCGCAAGCTCCGCTTTTTCTTCCGCTATGGAAAAGCTATCTGCTGCAGCAAATGCTTCGACGACTTCGTAGTAGCACTTCAGCTTAGGTTCTGTACCTGATGGACGTACGATGACACGTGCCCCGCCAGAAAGGTGATAGATCAGAACGTCACTAGCTGGTAAGTCAATAGATTCAGCGTTGCCATCAGCAAAGGTTCGTGTTGAAAGTTTCAAATCTTCAATCACTTCGACTTTACGGCCTGCGATTTGACCTGGCTGCGCGGCTCGTAGTTTGTCTCCAACAGGTGGGGCTTTTGGATCGAGCGCAGTGCTATGTTGAGCATTGATGTACATACCGTGCTCGCGATAAATGTTTTCCAATTGATCCCACACCGTTTTACCCTGACGCTTAAGTTCGGCGGTTAGTTGAGAGAAAGCGACCAGAGCAGACAAGCCATCCTTATCCCACACTTTATTGCCCACTGTGTAGCCCAGTGCTTCTTCATAAGCGAACAGGAACTGTTTCTCTGCGGTTTGTTTTTGCATAGCGATATTAGTCAGCCATTTGAAACCTGTCAGGGTTTGGTAGTACTCAGCGCCATGAGACAGTGCAATTTTCTCAAGCAATGTTGAAGACACGATAGTATTACCAATCAACTGTTTAGTTGCATCAGTATGGCTAAGTAGGTAGTGGCCAAATAGACAACCCACCTGATCACCCGTTAGCATCTGGTATTCGCCATCGGGTCGACGAGCAGCGACCGCAAAACGGTCTGCGTCTGGGTCATTGGCACAAGCGATGTCAGCGTTATTCGCTTTTGCCAACGCGATCACCATATCCATGGCTCCTGCTTCCTCAGGGTTAGGGAAGTTCACTGTCGGAAAAGAACCGTCGGGCTCACGTTGCTCGGCAACGCTGTAGATTTTGGTGAAGCCTGCATCTTTCAGCAGTGTTTCTGCCATGTTAGCCCCCACACCATGCATTGCGGTATAGGCTACGCCAACCGCTTCTGGTTGTTGATGATTAGCCAGCAGTGGGTTGCCATTCATCGTTTGGCGATAAGTCTCGTAGTAGTCTTCTTTTAGCCACACGAGAAGATCATGCTTTTCTGCATCATCAAGATTCATCAGAGGGATGGGTTTTGTAGCGGCTTCGTCGATTTCTCCCGCAATACCAGAGTCATGAGGAGGGATGATTTGAGCGCCATTTTCCCAATACACTTTAAAGCCGTTGTACTCTGGTGGGTTGTGGCTGGCCGTGACGACAACAGCAGCAGCGGCATTAAAATGACGAACACCAAATGCAGCAATAGGTGTCGCTGCGACATCGTGTGTCAAGTACACCTTGATACCTAAAGCGGTCAATACAGAGGTGGTATCATGAGCGAACTGCTTGGAATCTGGGCGGCCATCATAACCAATCACCACACCACGATGTTTTGCGTTTTGTACCTGCTCAATCAGATATTGACCTAGGCCTGTTGCAGTTTCTTGTATAACAAGTCGGTTCATTCGGTTTGGACCACAGCCGACTTTGCCGCGCAAACCAGCTGTTCCAAACTCTAGCCTTTGACTAAATCGATCTGTTAGTTCTTGATATTGTTCTTCATCAATTAAGTGTTGAAGCTCTTCACGAGTACGTGGGTCCGGATCTTTTTCCAACCAACGAGTAACTTGTTCCATCATAACTTATTTCTACCTTTGACTAACGTTATCCCAAGTGTATGACATCTGGGGATTAATGGATGGATATTAAGTGATATTGATTATCATTTGAGAGAGCGCAATCGCTAAACCAAATATTGTGATCAATCTTCAATTTATATTGGTTAAATTACCTACATTTCCATTAGCACTTTCTTGCACTATTAGTAAACGCCAACTAGTTTTTATTAACATAACTATAACAAATCACATCGAATTTGCTGTTTACAAGGAATTTTCCGCACCCTTTGGGCTATTAGGACTTTTTTGCGTCGTTCTTGCTAAAGGGCGCCTTGGTTAAATCATCAGAGATGATGCCTCAGGCAGAGGAGAGGTCTTTTGAAAAGAATAAAGGTTTCACTGTGGCAACTGAGCAATTTGTTGTTTGTTGGCTTTGCTGCTTCAGTTAATGCTGAAGAAAACGCCTTGAACATGACCAAAGGCGTGACAGGTATCAGTAATGAAGTTTATGACTTACACATGCTCATATTCTATATCTGTTGCGCGATTGCTGTTGTGGTGTTCGGAGCAATGTTCTATTCCATGTACTACCACAGAAAGTCAAAAGGAGCAGTGGCCGCCAACTTTCATGAGAGCACCAAAGTGGAAGTGATCTGGACCGTCATCCCCATCATCATTCTTATTCTCATGGCCATCCCGGCAACCCGCACGCTGGTTGCAATGGAGGATACTTCTCAATCTGACCTGACGATAAAGATCACCGGTTCCCAGTGGAAGTGGCACTACAGTTATTTCGGAGAAGATGTCGAATATTTCAGCTTGTTAGCAACTAGTCAAAAAGCGATTGACGGTATAGAAGACAAAGGCGCACATTATCTTCTTGAAGTTGATAACCCTTTGGTGTTGCCAATCAACCGAAAAGTACGATTCCTCCTGACTTCCGATGATGTAATTCACTCTTGGTGGGTACCTGACTTTGCAGTTAAGAAAGACACTATCCCAGGGTTTATCAACGAAGCTTGGACCCGCATTGATGAACCGGGTGTATATCGCGGTCAGTGTGCAGAGCTATGTGGTCGAGCTCATGGTTTCATGCCAGTCGTCGTTCATGCCATGGAAGAAGAGAAATACGACGCTTGGTTACTAGCGAAAAAAGCTGAAATTGAGCAAGCAAAGCAAGAGGCCGCAGCTTCTCTCACTGCATCCTTATCACAAGAAGAATTGATGACGATAGGTGAAAAAGTGTATGTCGACCGATGTGCCGTCTGCCATCAGGTTAGTGGCGCGGGTATTCCGGGGGCATTCCCGGCGATTACAGGCAGTAAGATCGCGACGGGCGATGTTGACAAGCATATCGATATCGTGGTTAACGGTCGATCCGGCACCGCTATGCAGGCTTTTGCCAACCAGCTCTCGGACAAAGAGATTGCGGCTGTGGTGACTTATCAACGTAATGGTTTAGGAAACAGTACGGGTGAGTTGGTGCAGGCATCCGATGTGAATGCATTTAAGGCATCCAAGGAGGGACAATGAAAACGTCCAAACCTGAGTCAATGAATTCTGAATCAATCAAATCAGCACCAGCGGCTGACGCCGAGTTAGGAAGAGCAAACAGTGCGATTGCTATTGACGATCATGATGATCATCACGAAGCACCTTCTGGCATAGCCCGCTGGATTTATTCCACCAACCACAAAGATATCGGGACGCTTTACCTTTGGTTCAGTTTCATTATGTTTCTGACCGGTGGAGCGATGGCGATGATTATTCGTGCCGAGTTGTTCCAACCTGGTTTACAACTGATCGAGCCCCAATTCTTTAACCAGATGACGACCGTACATGGTTTGATCATGGTGTTTGGCGCGGTTATGCCAGCCTTTACTGGTTTAGCAAACTGGATGATTCCGATGATGATTGGCGCGCCAGATATGGCGTTACCACGAATGAACAACCTCAGTTTTTGGATCTTGCCTTTTGCATTCCTAATCCTGATTGCTTCGTTATTTACGGAAGGTGGGGGCCCTGATTTTGGCTGGACTTTCTACGCGCCTCTTTCTACAACTTATGGACCTGACAGTACGGCTCTATTTGTGTTCTCTGTTCATATCATGGGGATCAGCTCGATCATGGGGGCAATCAACGTGATCGTCACCATCGTCAACATGAGAGCGCCAGGGATGACTTGGTTCAAAATGCCGATGTTTGTCTGGACTTGGTTGATTACTGCTTTCTTGTTGATTGCCGTCATGCCGGTGCTAGCAGGGGCGGTGACGATGGTCCTCACCGATAAGTACTTCGGCACATCATTCTTTGATGCCGCGGGTGGTGGCGATCCTGTGATGTTCCAGCATATCTTCTGGTTCTTCGGTCATCCCGAAGTGTACATCATGATCTTGCCATCTTTCGGTATCGTGTCGGCCATCATTCCTGCGTTCAGTGGTAAAAAATTGTTTGGTTACCACTCGATGGTGTACGCCACTTGTAGTATCGCGCTGTTGTCATTCTTGGTTTGGGCACACCACATGTTTACAACAGGGATGCCCGTTTTCGCCGAACTCTTCTTTATGTATTGCACCATGCTCATTGCGGTGCCCACTGGGGTCAAAGTGTTCAACTGGGTGGCTACGATGTGGCGGGGCGCGATGACATTCGAGACACCAATGTTGTTTGCTATTGCTTTCATTATTCTGTTTACCATCGGTGGGTTCTCCGGGCTTATGCTGGCGATTGTTCCTGCAGACTTCCAGTATCACGATACGTATTTTGTGGTCGCGCACTTCCATTATGTGTTGGTCTCAGGGGCGGTATTCTCGATTATGGCAGCTGCTTATTATTGGTTACCGAAATGGACGGGGAATATGTATGACCACAAGTTGAGCTTGTGGCATTTCTGGTGCTCAGTAATTTCGGTCAACGTCTTATTCTTCCCGATGCATTTCCTTGGCTTAGCTGGGATGCCACGACGCATTCCTGACTATGCAATTCAGTTTGCCGACATCAATCAGATAGTGTCGATTGGTGGTTTTGCCTTTGGTTTGTCTCAGCTAATTTTCCTCTGGTTAGTGATTAAGTGTATCCGTGGAGGAGAAAAAGCTGAGGCGAAACCGTGGGATCGTGCTGAAGGGTTGGAGTGGACAGTACCAAGCCCAGCACCGCACCATACATTCTCTACCCCACCGAAAGTGGATTGAGGGAAGCGCTATGGATGGACAACAGCAATCCAATAACAAGTTAACCTTAAAGCTGCTGGCAGCAGTGGTGGCGATGTTTGGCTTTGGTTTTGCGCTTGTCCCATTATATGACGTGATGTGCGAAGCTTTAGGAATCAACGGAAAAACAAATACTGAGTCTGCGCTACAGCCACAGGGTATGGTTCCTGACACATCACGTCTTATTCGAGTTGAGTTTATGGCCCACAGAAATCAGGGGATGCCTTGGTTGTTCGAACCTAAGCAACAGTCAATGGATGTGCATCCTGGAGAAGTGATTCAGACGGCCTACATAGCAACAAACCAGTCATCCAAGGCAACGATAGGTCAAGCCGTCCCTTCGGTATCACCGGGTATGGGGGCATCATATTTCAATAAAATTGAATGTTTCTGCTTTAATCACCAACCACTGGAAAGTTTGGCGAAAGCCGAGATGCCTTTGATCTTCTACATTGAGCCAGACATCCCAGAGTCGATTCATACGTTAACGCTGTCGTATACCCTCTACGACATTACGGATAAGGTTCCTCAACCCGTTGAAGTAGCACGAATGGAGCCGAGTGGCGACCTCACACAGCAAGGAGCTAAGCCATGAGTTCAAAACATCAATCATATTATGTTCCGGCTCAAAGTAGCTGGCCAATTGTCGGAGCGGTTGCGCTGTTTCTTATCGCGGTTGGCGCAGGGGTCACTGTGCAAAACATGGCCGAAGGCGGCGAAGGCAGTGTCTTCGGTAAGCTGATTCTTCTAGCTGGATTCCTGTTCCTACTCTACATGTTTGCAGGTTGGTTTAGCAACGTGATCACCGAGTCGATGACAGGTAAGTATTCTGAGCAAATTTCTCGTTCCTTCAGGCAAGGAATGAGTTGGTTCATCTTCTCTGAAGTGATGTTCTTTGGTGCCTTTTTTGGGGCACTGTTTTATGCGCGCATGATCTCAGTACCGTGGTTGGGCGGAGCGAGCAATAATGCGATGACTCATGAGGTTCTGTGGCCTGCGTTTGAAGCACTTTGGCCACTGACGACCACACCCGATGGTGTCACAACGACAGCGATGGCATGGCAGGGAATTCCGCTGATAAACACCCTGATTCTTCTGACTTCCTCTATCACTTTGCATATGGCCCATACGAGTCTTGAGCAGAACAAACGCATGGCGCTGATTGTATGGCTAGAAATTACGATTGTTCTGGCGGGCTTTTTCCTTTATTACCAAGGTGTTGAGTATGCTCATGCTTATCAGGACCTGAATCTTACTCTGCAATCAGGAATATATGGCAACACGTTCTTCTTGTTGACGGGTTTCCATGGCATGCACGTTTTCTTAGGGACAACGTTCCTAATCATACTGCTCGCCCGTGTGGCAAAAGATCATTTTACACCTAAGGATCACTTCGCGTTTCAGGCAGGCAGCTGGTACTGGCATTTTGTCGATGTGGTTTGGCTATGTCTGTTTGTCTTTGTTTATGTACTGTAGGTGTGTTCGCCCTTAGTAAGGGCGCGCATTAGGTTCAATAAGACCTGTAAGAAGGGCGGCGATCAATAACACAACGGCGAGTGCAGAGAGGAACACGCGTCGGCCAAGGTAATAACTCATGGGCTTATCTTGGCGAGGTTCCTCATCACTTTCGGGCTGAGGCCCTTTCACCATTTCGAGCATCGCTCTTGCGAGGTTTACGATGATAAACAGTAGTAACACTACCAATAGCGACTTGAAGATGAATACCATAAAGTCTTCCTTATCAGCTCAGATGAAGTCGTACTCGTTTTGGGGTGGTCTGTTATTAACTGTGGTTGCCTTTTCTATTTTGGTCAACTTAGGCTTGTGGCAACTATCGAGAGCAGAAGAAAAGCAGCAGATGGAGCGGTTTCTCGATGCAAGAGAGCAGGCCTCTGCCATCGATATTACTCAGCTAAACGTTACCGATACTCGCTATCTTACCGGTATGCGGGTTACCGTTGAACTAAGACCCATCGAAGGAAAATATCTGTTGCTCGATAATCAGACCTATCAAGGTGAAGTTGGATACTTGGCTTATCAGCTTATGGAGTTTGGGGCTGATAGCGCTGTTTTGGTTGAACGCGGGTTTATTGCTTCAAATGGCCAAAGAGACAGCTTGCCTAGCGTTGATTGGCTGAACAGCCCACTAAAATCAGAAGCGCTAGTATACCAGCGTTCTGCTAACCCGCTGAGTGATGAATTGTATATTGAGCCGGGTGTGCCACACCGAATTCAAAATCTCAATCTTGCTGACCTTGAACAATATTGGCAGCACCCGATTGAGCCATACATTTTACAGCCCCGCACGTCAGATTGGCCCTATGAGCAACCTTGGAAACCTGTCCCACTGGGTTCTGCTAAACACACAGGATATGCCTTTCAGTGGTTTAGCATGGCTGTGGCCCTAGTACTGCTGAGTGGTTGGGTTTTTATCAGAGCGTTAAAACAAGGAGGCCAGGATGGCTGATCCAGTTACAAGAGGCAGAATCATTCTGATTGCCTTGGTACTAATGTTTGCTTTGCCCGCAGTCATTGCCAAGACATTTCTCGCCAATCATTGGTATGAGTCTGGCGTAACAAACAAAGGTCAATTGATTAAACCAAAGCAAAGTTATGATGGGCTTGGAATCCGCAACCCTTATGCAAGCGAGCAATGGCAATTGGGGTACTTGATTCCGCGGCAATGTGATGAATTCTGCCAAAAGCAGGTGTACTTGTTGGGTCAAAGCCATTTAGCGTTGGGTAAATATCAAAGCCGTGTCGCGCCTGTGCTGCTTGTCTCTGAGCGCAGCGATATATCGGTACTGGAAAAGGGTGGGTTTGAAGCTATTAAAGTGAATCAAGCCTTCCATCAGGTTGTGTCTGACTTTGAGTACGTTATTGTCGACCCATTGGGCCAATTAGTGATGCGGTATCCCAAAGTGGAATCACAAGACGATCTGGTCCGCCAAAGCAAAGATGTACTGGCGGACTTAAGGAAGCTACTTAAGTTATCAAGAGTAGGGTAACTGCAGGGAAGGAGTTTGGTTATGGGATTGACCAATTTAGTTCGCCTAAGTCTCGTATTGACGTTTATCGTCATCATGCTTGGTGCCTATACCCGACTAGCTGACGCTGGACTGGGATGTCCGGACTGGCCGGGATGTTATGGTCAGTTGACTGTACCTAACAATCAACAAGAAATCGCACTGGCAAAGTCCTTGTATCCAGAGCTCACTATTGAAGCGAATAAAGCTTGGCTGGAAATGATCCACCGTTATTTTGCGGGCACACTGGGTTTATTGGTGTTTGCTATTTCATTTCGAGTGATTAAAGAGAAATCGTTGCCCTATGGCTTACCGCTTGTGATCTCTTTAGTGGTGGTTTTTCAGGCGCTCTTGGGCATGTGGACGGTAACCATGAAGCTGATGCCTCTGGTGGTGATGGGGCACCTTCTTGGTGGGTTTACGCTGTTTTGTTTACTTGCGCTCCTTTATTGGCGTCTACTTGACCACAAGTCTCCCCTTGAAGCAGTGCCTCATGTATCGGGTTGGTTAAAGATTCTTGCGCCTGTCACTTTGTGTTTTGTTGTGATTCAAATAGCCTTAGGCGGCTGGACATCGTCCAATTACGCTGCCCTAATGTGTACAAGTCTACCGGTTTGTGAAGGGAACTGGATGGGGCATCTGGATTTTGACCGCGCTTTTCAATTGATACAACCCAAACAAGAAACCTACGAGTTTGGCACGTTAGATTATGGCGCTAGGATGACCATTCATGTGACGCACAGGTTCGGTGCTGTGCTGGTGGCTCTATTGTCGATCAGTTTACTTTGCGCTTTGCTATGTGCCAGACATCCTAAGCTAACAAGTGCTGCTTTCAAAGTGGGTGTGTTGCTGATGGTACAAATCAGTTTAGGTATTGCTAATGTCTTACTTAGCTTACCGCTTGTGGTGGCGGTTGCGCATAATCTAGTCGCTGCTTTGTTGCTGCTTTCAGTCCTCCATGTCAATTACCTGCTGCGACAGAAAGTCACTGCTAATGCCCACTCCACGGGATTTTTACGTAAGGAGAGTTCGCGATGAGTAATTCTATCAGTCACATCTCTGAGCAAGACCGATCATTATGGCGAACCTACCTCACTCTGACTAAGCCGAAGGTCGTTGCTTTAATGCTGCTTACGGCTTTGGTCGGTATGTGCTTGGCGGTGCCAGGATCACTGCCTGTGCAACAGTCGATTCTTGGTATGCTGGGGATCGCCTTGATGGCAGGCTCTGCCGCAGCGTTTAACCACCTGATTGACAGACGAATTGATGCGATTATGGCCCGAACGTACAAGCGACCTCTGCCGTCAGGTGAACTCAATGTGCGCAACGTGTTTGCGTTCGCAACTGGAATTGGACTCGCCGGATTTGTGATCTTGTATGGTTGGGTGAATGCGTTGACGGCTTGGCTGACTTTTGCCAGTTTGCTGGGCTATGCGGTGATCTACACCATGTACTTAAAGCGTGCTACCCCACAAAACATCGTCATCGCAGGGATTGCTGGTGCGATGCCGCCTTTACTTGGTTGGACGGCTGTGACAGGAGAAATGCATGCCAATGCTTGGCTGCTTGTGATGATTATCTTTATATGGACGCCTCCGCATTTTTGGGCGTTAGCGATTCATCGCAAAGAGGATTATGCCAAAGCCGATATACCAATGCTGCCTGTTACACACGGTGAGGAATACACAAAAACATCCATACTGCTTTACACCGTATTGTTACTTATTGTATGCCTTTTCCCTGTATTGGTCGGGATGGCGGGAGTTTTTTATCTAGTGTGTGTGACGATACTGTCTACATTGTTTGTCTATCATGCTTGGCAGCTGAAATTTGGTACTGACGAGAAGCAAGCCATCAAAACATTTAAGTTCTCTATCTGGCATTTGATGTTACTGTTTTCAGCGTTATTGGCTGAACACTATTTGATCTGAGGGAAGAGTCTGTTTAGCCATTTGCTTTATGTTTTAATGAATGACGCTCAAGCTTTTTAAACAAAGCGGAGAGCGTCAGACAAAACATTAGGTAAGTAGCGCCTACTATCAACCAAATCTCAAAAATAAGGCCGGAGGAGTTTGCCATCTCTGTGCCAACGAAAGTCATTTCCTGAATAGAAATCAGAGAAACAATCGAGGTATCTTTGACCAGTGAAATGGCTTGCCCGGCAAGTGCAGGAGTAATTGCAGCTAGTACTTGAGGGGCGATCACCAAGCGATACTTAGCCCAAGTGGAAAGCCCCAACGCGTCCGCGGCTTCCCATTGTCCTTTTGCTATGCCAGCCAAACCTGAACGCACTATTTCAGCAACATAGGCAGAGGAAAGGATCCCGACACAAAGTACGCCAGACAGTAGGTTCTCCCATAGTGGCTTCGGCCCGAACAACATCGATTGCAACGCGTTTGACTCTCCTGAATATTCTCGTAGAATCCCTTCCAACCCAATAGCTGGAATGAGTTGATTTGAGATAAAAAAGTAGAATATAAACACAAAGACCAGCGGTGGAATATTTCGGATTAACTGGATATACACATTGGCCAGTGAGCGAAATACGGAAATGGAACAATGCCTAGCCACACCAATGAGTGTCCCCAAGGTTAGTGCTAAGAGCATTCCCCAAAGGCTGAGCCGTAATGTCGAGATCACACCCTGAATGAAGTAGGGCAACGACCCATCAGAGCGTGAAGTAAAGATTAACGTGAATGCTTCGCTCCACCGCCAAGTGTAATTGACTCCGATAGAAGCGCGTTGGTAAAGCCACAAACCAAACACAGCTAAAACAAACAATAAAACTATATCAAGTTTATTAAAGTTCCAGCGGTGTTTATTGGGCTCACTGGCTGTCATCAAATTCGATTTATTCACCTAACGTCCTGCTAATCTTTATTTTTCATCAATCATTCGGGATTTCACAATGTAGTTATTGACCCGTTGCTACTTGTTGTTGCCAGTCCAGTGTCGCAAACCAGTATTCATAACGCTGCTCAAGCCAGCCGTCGTCGGTTCGAGCTTGTATCCACTGGTCGAAGAAGGCCTGTTTGTCGTTTTCACCAAGACGAACAGCGAACGCCTCGTTGCCTTTAGACAGGCGCTCATTAAACGGGATAAACAACTTGTCGGCATTTTTCACGGCTTCATGCTCAGGTTTAGGGCTAGAAGCAATTACAGCATGAGCGTTACCATTGAGGACTTCCTGAAATGCTTGCGCATCATCATCGAACTGAAGAATCTTAGCTTTTGGAAAAGCTTCTCGAGCGACTTGAACTGTGAACGCCCCGCGGCGTGCAGCGATTTTAACGCGTCGAGAGTTGAAATCGCTCATTTCAGAAAAGCCTGAAGCCAGTTCTTTATTGGCTGCTACCTGAACGCCGGAGTGTGAATAAGGGGCGGTAAATAAAACGCTCTTGGAGCGCTCGGGAGTCACGCTCATTCCGCCGATAATGACGTCAAATTTTTTCGCCAGCAGCGCTGGAATGATGCCATCCCAAGCAGTAGGTACAAATTCTACTTTCCAGCCAGAATCTGCGGCAAGTCGCTCAGCTACATCGATCTCGAAGCCGATTAAATCCCCTTGCTTGTCGCGCATAGCCCATGGAACAAAGGTCGACATTCCGACGCGTAACGTACCGCGTTCGTTAATCTTATCTAAATTTGGAGTGTCACTGGCGAGTGTAGGGAGTGTAATAGCTAACCCAACTAGTGCTGTGATGGTTTGTTTGAATGCCCTTAACGAGCGAACCTTTTGTCCTAAGTGTTTCATTTGATTTCCTTATTGGTGGGTACGCCATTGGGCGCCAAGTTTGTGTTCTAGCCAAGCGGAGATTGCCGATAGAGAGAGTGTGAGCAAAAGATATATCGCTGCGACGCTAAACCAAATCTCAAATGGCATCGCGGTCTCCGAAACAATATTCCTTCCTTCTGTTGTTAGGTCGAATATGGCCATTACACTGACAATTGACGAGTTCTTAACCAGAGAAACCACCTCATTGGTCAAAGGCGGCAACGTTCTTTGTAGTAACTGTGGGAAGATAACGTCGTAATAGGTAGAGAAAGGACTGAGCCCTAGGGATTTAGCCGCCTCAAACTGACCTTTAGAGATGCTGTTCAGGCCTCCACGCAAAATCTCAGCGGTGTAGGCACCTTGGAAAAGCGATAGCGCCAAAATCGCAGTCGCAAATCTATCTAGGCCTATCACTGGCCCAAAGATGAAGTACAACAGATAAATTTGAACCAAAAGCGGCGTATTGCGAATCAGTTCAATATAAGTATTTGCAATAGCTCGACCGACAATCGATTGTGAAAGCTTGAGTAAGGCCGTCAATATACCAATCAGCAGAGTAAACAAAAGGCTCCACGTTGATATTTGGATGGTGATCCACAAGCCTTCGAGCAGTTCAGCAGGCCACCACTGGCCATCTTCATAGAAGGCGAGATAGTCGGGTACTCGATGCCATTGCCATTGGTAGTCTATCGCTTTCGCCCCAGAATCCAGTAGCCACCATAGCCCCAAGCCTAGTAGTACGATTTGAGCGAAGGCTGATAGCACAGGCTTAAAAATTCGGCTGATCATTGGTGACTCAGAATTTGCTCAAAAAATTGTTGTGTTCTCGGGTGTTGAGGCGCACTGAACAACTGTTTTGGGGTGGCCATTTCTAATATTTCTCCTTGATCCATAAATATCACTCTATCTGCAACTTCACGGGCAAAGCCCATTTCATGAGTCACACACACCATGGCTATGCCATCAGAGGCCAAGTCAATCATGACCTGCAAAACCTCTTTAATGGTCTCTGGATCCAGAGCAGAGGTTGGTTCATCAAACAACAAGATCTCGGGCTTCATGCACAAAGAGCGTGCAATGGCGACACGTTGTTGCTGTCCGCCAGACAGTTGAACGGGATACTTGTGTGCTTGTTCCGAGATATTGACGCGCTTAAGGAAATGCATGGCAGTATCGATGGCTTGCTGTTTCGAATGTTTCAATGTGCGCACTGGTGCCAACGTCAGGTTATCTAAAACGGTTAAATGAGGAAAAAGATTAAAATGCTGAAAAACCATGCCGACTTTCCCCGGCGGTGCAGCGGATATAGGTTGGCCGAATATCTGAACATTGCCTGTTGAGATAGTTTCCAACCCATTGATGGCTCTAATTAAGGTTGACTTGCCTGATCCTGAAGGACCACAAACGACCAGCCTTTCTCCTTTTTTCACTGAAAGATTAATATCCTTTAGTGCTTGAAAATGGCCGTACCACTTGTTGACGTGTGTAAAATCGATGGCGTTCATGCCGATTCTTTATTTGAGTTTATTTATATTAACACCTTAACAATATCAAAGGGATATTGCATCTCACGTGCTTCAAATAGAGCTTGAAAGCCTGATATTGCTCACTTTAAATCGCATGTAATTCAAAGTTTACATTGAGTGTAAAATGTAAAAATAGAAGAAATATTGCCTTTTGTTGAAAAAAGTGGTTGCAAGCATCGTTTTTGATAGATAAGTTACAGGGAAGACGAAAAACAAAACAGAGCATTTATGCACCACTGATTTTTGGTGCGGTGTTCAAGCCAAGATAAATAGGAAGACGTAGCAATGTTCCAGACTGATGATGTACGAATTAGCAAAGTAAAAGAATTATTACCGCCAGTAGCTGTTTTAGAGAAGTTTCCGGCGACTGAAACTGCGTCTTCAACGACTTTTCGTTCTCGTGAAGCAATCTCTAAAATTTTAAATGGCGATGATGACCGACTTCTGGTTATCGTTGGTCCTTGTTCTATTCACGATCCGGAAGCGGCAATTGAATACGGTAAGCGATTGAAAGTACTGCGTGATGAGCTGGGCGACCGTCTAGAAGTTGTGATGCGAGTTTACTTTGAGAAGCCACGTACAACAGTGGGCTGGAAAGGCTTGATAAATGACCCGTACTTGAACGACACGTTTAAGATCAATGATGGCCTGCGCATGGGTCGTAAGTTGCTGCTGGATCTCACTGATCTTGGCTTACCAACGGCGAGTGAGTTCCTTGATATGATCACTCCGCAGTACGTTGCAGACTTAATCAGTTGGGGTGCTATTGGTGCACGTACGACTGAATCTCAGGTACACCGTGAGCTGGCTTCAGGTATTTCTTGCCCAGTTGGTTTTAAAAATGGTACGGATGGCAACATCAAAATTGCATCGGATGCAATTCGCAGTGCGAGTGCTTCTCACCACTTCTTGTCAGTCACTAAGTACGGTCACTCAGCAATCGTTGAAACTGCTGGTAACCCAGACTGTCACATCATCCTACGTGGCGGTAAAGAGCCTAACTACAGCGCTGAACATGTGGGTGCGATTAAATCTGAACTTGAAGCATCAGGTCTGCCTCAGAAGGTGATGATCGACTTTAGCCATGCGAACAGCTCGAAGCAGTACCAGCGCCAGATGTTGGTTTCGGAAGATGTAGCGGGTCAAATTTCTGCAGGTGAAGAGGCTATTTTTGGTGTAATGATTGAGTCGCATCTTGTTGAAGGCCGTCAAGATCTTGTTGATGGTCAAGCGCCAACCTATGGTCAGTCTATCACTGATGCGTGTATTGGTTGGGAAGACACTGAAAAGGTTCTTCGTCAGTTAGCCGATGCGGTAGAAGCGCGTCGTAACAAATAAACTATCTCTTATTGGTAAGAAAAGCTCCCAATTCGGGAGCTTTTTTCGTTTTAGGGGTTTAATTGAACACTGTTTAATATATTATGGCAATCAAACTTATCGACCCCAATGATTCATGAAGCGAACGTCAAAGATTATCTGGACTGTCATACTATGCTTGGCTTTATTCCCATGCGCTCATGCGGCCCAAAGCGAAAGTGATTTGTTTATTTACACCCTGCCCAAGTACGATGACTCGCGCCATGAGATGAACCAAGACCCGATTGATGTAAAGGTCGATAGTACATCACCTTCACTTGCTTTGAAGCTAGATTATGAGGTCCCTTGCGATCTCAAGTGTGGCATCGGTCATACCGGACTATTCTTACTTTATATTGCGGCTGAAGGACAGAAAGATCAGCAATACCGGTATTCATTAATGAATACAAACTACGAACCTTAATCTGACTAATTTGAACAAGGGCTCTCGGTAGAGAGCCCTTGTATATTTATTTACCAACGAAACCTACAACAACCGTGTCGTCTTCCAAACTTCGAGAGAAAACATAGGCTGAATTGTTGCCAATTTCTTTGTGTACACCAGCTCCTATTGCAGGATGTGATTGACGGAACTTACCTAACGTTTGCCAGTGCTTGAGAAGCTGTTGGCGCTCTTTGCTTAGCTTCCACAACATGTCAGAGCGAGTGCCTTGATGGAAGTCATCAGCATAGGGGCCTAAACCACGTCCCACTTCATCACCGTAGTAAACCTGCACGGCTCCGGGGCTAAGTAATAAAGCGTTGGCGGCGTTACGCTGCATCTCAAATGAGTTGAAGCGACTGAAAAACAGTTCTGTGTCGTGTGAAGACATGTAGCTGACAGGGGTAAAGTCTGGTGTTTCTTGCATTGAATCAGCGTAGTTTTGATAGGTCTCCTGCATTTGACTCAGGCAAGCGGCACCTTTGTCGAGTTTCTTCTGCATATCAAAGTTGATTAGTGCGTCGAAACCTTGGTTAGCATAAGGAGAGCGGTAGGCAGAATGTCCCCATACTTCTCCTAGCATCCAGAAAGGCTGTCCGGTCTGATTATTGTTGGTACGCCATTGCTCAAGACTGTTTGTTGCCTCGCTTTTCAACCGTTTCCACACATCTTCTTCAACGTGTTTAACGGTATCAACTCGAAACCCATCAATACCAAATCGCTTGACCCAGTCGGTTTGCCACTCGATGAGGTAGTCAGATACGGTGTAGTTTTCGCGTGCCTGAACGCGGGTTCCCGGGTTGTCGAGTAACCATTTTGGTGGCGTTACAGGCTGCTTAGACTCGGTTAAAAAATCAGGTAAGCCAGCCAGTGTTTTGGTGATGTCGTTTGAGCCTGGTTTGCTGTAGCCTGGCAACCCTGCTCGGACCCAGTCTTTACCCCACCACTGGTGCCAGTTTGAACTTGTGTAATCAACAGAATCATTAAAACTATGCCAGTTCTGCCCTGATTTTGGCGCCCAGTTTTGCCATTTATCAGGCATGTTTTGGGTGTTAACAACGTTTATATTGTCGAATTGTAAGTCTGCTAGTGTCGAGTAACCAGAATGGTTTACAACAGCATCCAGAAAGATACGCATACCGTGCTTATGAGCCTGTGTGACCAACTGTTTTAGATCTTCTTCATTACCAAAGTTTTGGTCAATTTTAGTGAAATCACGAGTCCAGTAGCCATGGTAGCTGTAGAATGGAAAACTGCCTTTCTCTCCACCACCGACAAAGCCATGGACTTGCTCTACGATAGGAGAAAGCCAGATCACGTCAGTGCCAAGGCTCTGAATATAATCGAGCTTTTCAGTTAGTCCTTTGAGATCCCCTCCATGAAAAGTGCCTACCTCTTGTTTGCCATCTTTCTTTCGACCATAGCTGTGGTCATTGGATGTATCTCCGTTGTTGAATCGATCTACCATCGCGAAATAGATATTGGCGTTTCGATAGTTGAATTGCGCAGAGGAAGCGCTGGTGTCGGCCTGTTCAAGTAGAACAAGTCCACCACTGCTTGGAGAGGGGGTTAGTCTGACTTGGTTGTTTTGTACGGTAACGAGTTGATTTGAAAATACCTCTCTGAGTTGAGTACCTTCACTGAAGGTATCACCTAAAGAAAGTGTCACTTCTCCACCTTTGTATTGCTCGCAGGCTACATCGGGGATAGGGCGGGTAAACTTCTTGGCTGCAATTTTCTTGGCTTCCCGAGCGATTGTTATTGTGTGTTGAGTATCATCGTAGGCAAAGGAGTAATCACCACTGAAGTGGATCTTGACCGATAATTCGGTAGCGCTATTGCAATTGAGGCTGAGTGGTTTACGGAACTTCACTGTCGGTTCTGTCACCGACGGGCATGTACCATCGATCCCCGATATATTAACTTGATAGGTTTCTTTTTTAAGTGGTAGAACCAATGGATCCGATGTGCTTAAAGGGAAGTCCCGACTTGTGGTTGTGGTTGAAATGGTAAGAGTCGGCGTGGCTAAGCTTGATAAGCTGATTAGGGCAGTCAGCACAGCAAGAGAGAGATGTGTTGGCTTCACGTTCATTCCTTGATTGTTTTTTCAACAAGGCTAAGCCGATTTCTTCAAGTTGACATCATTCCCTTAATCTACGCCCTAAAGTTTGCTCAGCATCACAGTAGTCATCCTTTGTATTATGCAAATGACAGTTTCAGCGTTGTGCCTTTATCTGCAGATTTAAAAATTGCACCATGGCAGATTCATCTAGGTAGCCATCGGCTTTTTTATGGCCTCGCAGATATTGATAGCCTGCAATGACATGGCGGTGTTGTTCATGGTCTTTGGGCTCAAAACCATGAACGTATCGATAGGCTACTACATAGGCATCCATGTCGACCACTTCCGCTTGTCTATATAGGTACCCGCAGCCAGTGGCCAGCCATTCAAGTGAACAGTTGGCTTTCATGGCTATTTGGTTTGCTTTCGACAAACTAGGTTCACTGCCGTTGAGATATTTGCGAATAAGGGCCTCTGAAAGTTCGACTCGGCGGGCAAAGCCAGAAACTGACTCTTCACCAATCAATTGTTTTAGCCGTTCGGAGAAACTCAATTTTTCGTACTCTGGTTCGAATTTGTTGTCAGTATACGTTGAGCATTGAATTAAACAAGAATACTGTAAAGGCAGTTTTTATTAGGAGGTAAGTGATGGTGTCTAAAGTCACAATTGCGCCGCAAGGCCCAGAGTTTTCTCAACTGGTTCAGGGTTACTGGCGTCTTGCAGAATGGGGTATGACGCCTCAGCAACGATTGTCTTTTCTCAAGCAACACATTGAGTTAGGTATTACCACGGTCGACCAAGCCGATATCTACGGCAATTACGAATGTGAATCGCTATTCGGTGAAGCGTTGAAGCTAGATCCTTCCGTTCGCGATGAGCTCCAGATTGTCACTAAGTGTGATATTAAGCTCTGTACCGACAAATTTCCTCAACGCAAGGTCAATCATTATGACACCAGTGCGGGGCATATTTATGAATCTGTGAACAATTCGCTTGAACGCCTGAATATAGATCAGATCGATGTGCTGCTTATCCACAGACCAGATGTACTGATGGATGCGGATGAAGTGGCTGATGCGTTTAGTGAATTACATAAAGTTGGCAAAGTGAAGCACTTTGGCGTGTCTAACTTCACTCCAAGTCAGTTTGATCTTCTACAGTCACGCGTGGCGAAACCGCTCGTTACTAACCAGATTGAAATCAATCCACTGAATTTTGAGGTTGCCCATGATGGTACATTAGATCAGCTTCAAATGAAACGCGTGCGACCAATGGCATGGTCTTGTCTCGGTGGAGGGAGCATTTTTACTGGTGCAACCGAGCAGGCGCAACGTGTTCGTGATGAGCTAGAAGCAATCCGATGTGAAGTCGGTGCGCAGAGTATCGATCAAATCATCTACGCATGGGTAAATCGACTACCAGCGCGACCTCTGCCTATTATTGGTTCAGGAAAAATTGAACGCGTGAAAAGCGCTTTTGAAGCGATGGACATTGAGCTTACTCGTGAACAGTGGTATCGGGTTTGGGTCGCCTCCAAAGGTCATGGTGTGGCATAACCATTCTCAATGGAAAGACAAAAGGAGCGAGTGCTGCTGGCTCCTTTTTAGTAACAGATATAACGATGGGCAAAGCGTACGCTAAACGGAGTGACAGTGTATTCAACAAGTGCCTCAGGCTTTATTGGTCTTGAATAGTAAAAGCCTTGGATGTAACGGACACCAAGTTCGTTTAATTGGCTGATTTGAAGTTCGTTTTCTACTCCCTCAGCAATAATTTTCATGTTGAGCTCTTTTGCTAAGTTCACCATCGATTGGATTACGGGTTTGATTTGGGTGTCTTCGCCTAAGCTATTAATGAAAACTCTATCTATTTTCATCACATTAAACTTGTGCTGTCTTATCAAATTCAACCCAGAGTATCCGGTACCAAAATCATCGACTGCGACTTCGAATCCGAGCTGGCTTATTTGTTGCAGGGAACTGAGTGCGCCCTTTAGTTGCTCTGCAGGGAAATCGAGGTTTTCCGTGACTTCTAGCAGAATGTGCGACACAAAAGCCGGTTTTTCTTTCGCATAAGACTTGAGAAAGGCCATAAAGTCGGGTTTGAGTAACGATGTGCGGCTTAGGTTAATACTAATATAATGATTGCCTAGGCTAGGGCCATTTTGTGATAAAAACTCTGTTACTGATTGAAAGGTGTGACGAGTTAAGTCATCAATAAGATCCAATTTCTCTGCTAAGGGAATAAATATTTCCGGAGAAATGCTGCCCTTCAATGGATGTTCCCAACGCAGTAAGGCTTCACTACCGACGACGTTACGTGTTTCGATATCCACAATAGGTTGTAAGTACAGTTCGATTTGACGTTCGCTAATGGCCTTACTCAGGCAGAACTCAATCGAATGTTTAACAAGAGTGTGATGCCGAAGCAGGATATAAATCAGTGACAGGCCGAAAGCGAATAACACGATCAGCCAAATATTTTGTTGGTAGTGATAAAGATAGGCGGCGCTATCAAGTTGGATTTTGACAGACAACGGATAGAGTTGTGATGAAAAGTTAAACGGAGTCGTCATATATTCAGAAATCTGATGTTGCCCTTGAATACTTCGATTGAGGACTTGAATCTGATACCCGTAATGTTGCTTATCTAACAGAAAGGACGTTTGCTGAAGAAACTGGACAGGTGGCAATAGGGCGTTTATGCCTGTTCCGTCATTGGAAGAGACATAAATGAAAAATGAATTGAGTTTGCTCTTAGATTTGGTCAGAGAAATGGTGATGTTATTTGATGATTCTGAAATTCGTTGCAACACCGAAGAAAATAGACGAATACGAGTTCGTCCTTCGTTACTGGTGCAGTAGACATTGGACCCGTTATACAAACCAATTTCTTTAATCATATCAGAATGAAACATATGAGCGCGAAGGGCGAGTTTATCTGCTTCGCTACATAAAGTGGTTACATTTTGCTTTAGGACAATTAAATCGCTAGCGACTCGGTCGATATAGTTCTCCAGCGTGGTCACGGAGTGTTTTCCGTCGAGGATTGCTTGTTCTCGCGTTTGGTGATAGTTCCAAATCAGGGATACGATAAAGACCGCACCGAATAGACCTGCGATGGGAAACAAATTGGGTAAGTGTGCGAAAACTTCTCTTCCATTAGCCAAGTATCGCTGAATTTTGTAATTCATAGAGACATCAATGTCCGTATAGTATTTTATTTACTTGAAGAGTTATCTATCAAAGGCTGTGTTTTTCAAAGCCCTATTTTAAGGTTTAAGGTAATTTTTACTCAAATTTCTCACTTGTGAGAAATTTGAGTGTGGTTTTGAGTTAATTGTTGAATATCATGCAGTTAGCTAAGGCTAAGTGGTGTGTGATTCGGACTATACTTACTCTAATAACGATCAATGGCCCTAATGCGGTAATAAGCACTGGAATCACGTACAAATTTTGATATTTTTGTCGCCAATACGCTCGTTAAATATTATTAAATTTCTTAATTGCTGTTGACTGGCTTAGTCAGATTGAGGGGATAAGTATGGAAGTCGAAATTGTACGCCAGGCTCGTATCGTAGAAGAAGTAAATGGTGACGTCATTGCCGTTAAGCCAGATGGTACTGCGAGAAAAGTCGTTCAAGGCGAGACTATCCAGTCGAATGAAATAATGATCACCGCTCGTCATGCTTCTGTGGTACTGAATGCTGACGGTGTCGCTTCAATTGTAGACGAAAATACTATCTCTTTAGAGTTGGATAATGTTGCCGGTAACGCTTGGCACACTGAACAAGTGAACGGCGACATTGGATTTGACTTTACTCAAATCGGCGACGATGCGTTGAGTGAGGGTGATATTGCAGCGATTCAAGACGCAATTTTGGAAGGGGCTGACCCGACTCAAATTCTAGAAGCTACAGCAGCAGGAGCTGGTGGCGCTAGTTCGGCTAATGGAGGCTTTGTTACTATTGACTATAATGGTACCGAGGTGTTGGCAAGCACTTTCTTCGAAACATCTGCGCAAGCACAAGACGATGCAGAAGAGACAGAGGATGAGCTAAGAACGTTAGTATTTGCTGCCGGCGGTCAAAGCATCTCAGAAACCTTGACAGAAGGCTCTCTATCAGGCGGCACATACCCACAAACAGCAACAACAACAGTCACTATTTTCGCGGGCGATCTTGCCCTCGATGCTGCTAGTTTTACCCCTGAATCGGCATCCCTCGCCAGTCTGCTGGCTGAACTCAACTCTGATATTAGCTCGTCAGGCGAAGCCGTTACGTTTACTTATGATGCTGCTGAAAATGCGATTATTGGTGTCAACGACCAAGGCGAAGTACTGCGCATTGATATTGATACCACCTTGGTTGGCAAAGATGTCAGCCTAGAACTGACCACAACAGTAAGCCAACCTATTGATCATCTAGATTCTGTTGGCGGTGGACAAGTAGCGGTCAGCGATGATCAGATCGTAGTCAGCTTTGGAATTACTGGTGCTGATTCTGGTGGCAATGCCATCCAAGCACCGATTGATGCACAGGTTTCAATCGGCGATGGCGTTAATCCAACACCTCAAACGACCAATGTTCAGAACGTCGAGTCTGACTCAACCTTGATTCAAGGTGAATTCGTTGAAATTGGCAGTGATGCACTGGCCTCAGTAAGGTTTGACAGTTCTGCACTTCAGCAATTTGATGGCTTACTCAGTGATAATCAAACCACGACGGCAACGCTGTCAGATGATGGGACAACAATTACGTTAACGGCTGATGCTTCAGGAGATACCGTACTGACGGTTAGTGTTGATACGCAGGGGCAGTATGAGTACCAGCAGTTTAAACCTCTGGAACACAATAGCTCTGATACTATTTCTCTTTCGCTGCCTACCACTATCGTAGATTACGATCAGGATACGGTAACTAATGACATTAATATTGAGATTACTGACGGCGACAACCCTGTTATTACCAATGTTGATGGGTTGAGCCTTGATGAATCAGGTGTCGTTGGTGGTTCGCAAGTCGGCACAGTAGCAGTCTCGGGTAGTGGTTCTATTACAGCCACCGCAGGCAGCGATATTATCGATCACTTTGAACTGGAGCCAAGCGAGTTCAATACCGATGGCTCACTGACTTCACAGGGACAGCCGGTCACCCTTGAACTAAAGGCTAATGAGAACGGTGTTCGAACGTATGAAGGTGTGATTGAGCTCAACGGAAGCCGTGTCACAGTGTTCGAAATTAAGGTAGATTCACCTTCGCAGGGTGATTACGAATTTACCTTGTTTGAACAGCTTGATCATTTAGGTGTGAACGATGAGTCATTGACGATTGAACTCCCAGTTTACGCGGTTGATGCGGATGGTGACCGTTCAGAGATAGCGGGCGGCACGGGTTCCGAGGAAGCGGGCAAAATTCTCATCCAAGTGAAAGACGATGCACCGACGATTAGCGGCGCTGACGCTTTGTCTCTTGACGAAGATGACCTCGCTTCAGGTTCCTCACCAGACGCGGCTTCTTTGACGGCAAACGGTCAGTTTACTGTAACTGAAGGTGCAGATACGGTAGTTGAATACCGACTCGATACGAACTCTAATCCAATAGCGGGTTTGAAGTCCGATGGCTTGGCGGTATCACTGAGTGAAACCTATGACGGCGCAACTAATACTTATACCTATACCGCTTCTACGTCTGCTCAGGATGTATTTGTCCTGACGATAAAAGGAGATGGTACCTACTCATTTGAGTTGAAAGGACCGATTGATCATGCTGCGAATGCTGATGATCAAACATTGAACTTCGCGGTTATTGCCAAAGATAATGATGGTGATACTGCTGCCCAAAATATTTCTGTCAATATTGTCGATGATGCTCCTTCGATAACCCATGCTGAGGCGTTAATCCTCAATGAGAATGACTTAGCCAGTGGCACTAGCCCTGATGGCACCTTGCTGAGTAAAGATGGCGACTTCACCACCATTCAAGGGGCGGATAAGGTCGTGAGCTACGAGCTTGACCTGACCAGCAACCCGATTGATGGCATGACCTCACAAGGTAAAGCGGTCACGCTCTCTGAATCAGTCGATGCCAATGGTGTGGCAACGTACACCGCCTCCAGTGCAGACGGTGAAGTATTCGTCCTGACCTTGCGCCCAGATGGCAGCTACACCTTTGAACTCAAAGCGCCAATCGACCATGA
>NZ_JXXU01000036.1 GCF_000967495.1 Vibrio neptunius
AACCAAAATGCCTATAACTTGTGTTTTACCCAAGACGTCGACCAATGTATTTGTCGTTTGCAGTCTTTGTGTGCACAGCCGATTGAGCTGGTAGCGTACGGAAAGGCGAAACTGAGCCCAGATGCACTGCTTGAGGTACTGTCTGAACCGCAGATCCAGAAGAACCGTTGGTTTCCATTGAGCGATAGTCAGCGAGACGGCATCGTTAAAACGCTTAAGGCAGAGCAAACTCTCACCTCGCGTTGATTGGTTATCAACGAGCAGGCACAGAATCACCGAGCTGTGGAGTAGGGTGCTCGCTCTAAATTATTGTTAGTAATAGAATTTTTACCCTTCTTACTAAGATAACCCACACGCACGCTTTTATATATTGATAAAATGTATATATTACGCATTTATACTAAGTTTCAGTTACTTATGATAGGTTAATGGCAAGTCAGGCAGACAGAAAAACGAGACTGCCTGTTGTTAAGAGTGTTATGTGCCCGAATAGTATTAGTGGATTATATGGACAATAGTAAAGAAGTCCCTGAACAGATTAAAGGTTGGAATTGGGGCGCGTTTGTGTTCAATTGGATATGGGGTATTCGCTTTCGTACCTATCGAGCTTTGTTGGTGTTTGTGCCGTTAGTTAACATTGCGATGCCATTTATTCTTGGTTTCAAAGGCAATGAGTGGGCTTGGAAGCATAATCAATGGAGTAGTGTTGAAGAGTTTAAAAACTCTCAAAGGAAGTGGTCTGTTGCAGCTGCGATAATGCTGGCCTGTGGAGTTATCTTGGCATTCATCTTCTCTACAAGCATGAAAAGCTCATTTAAAGAGTCTGGTTCAACCAAGCTTGCGCTTAGCACTTTAGAGAGCTCGGACAAGTTTCACGTAAATATTGGTACGCCTTACGACATTGACTTAGTTCAAGGAACCCTTCGAGGGTATGAAGTTTCTGGTTCTGCTTATATGCAGTACGAGATCGAAGGTCCGAAAGGTGATGGCCTATTTGAGTTCAAAGCCGAATTAAGTGAAAGTATATGGCGATTAACTTGCTTGGAAATCACATATTTGCCCAGTCAAGAACTCGAAATTCTGACGCCTTGTGGAAAAGGCATATAACACATATGAGCCTTCTGCCTGTCAATAGGCAATAACATCCTATTGGCTGCGTGAGCAGCCAATGCTCTTCGAACAACAAAGTTATCTATTTCGCTTTGTCATTTCAGTCATTAAGCACGGATAGTTAAGGTGTCTGTCCCAATTGGATTTTAGAGCGAGTTACCGACTTATGAAGTATGACCTTACCATTTTGGTCTATGGCATGAAGACTGAAGTAGTTTTTAGCTAAGTCGATACCGCAGAAATAAGAATAGTCAGACATGGTGCCTCCTATGCATTTAAGTACCACGTAAGTGTGGCAGATCCTCGGTAGGGGGAATCCATGTCATTCGTTAGCTAGCAGGAGGTTATATGGAAATTAATACCGACTTTGACAAGATGAGCTTTCATGATGTATCGATCAATGATGTTTCCAGAGCTGACTCCAAGATCATCATCGTTCTCAGTGGTATTTTTATCAGCAAAGAGCACCCAAGTTCCAACGGAAAAGATCTAATTGTTCAAAATGGGGCGATGACTCTATACAACGTGTCCGATGAAAAAAGCCTCACTTGGTTGAATGATGTTGCACCCGTCAGTCACAAAACCCCAGAGTACCCGATTGACGAAATCATGAATGCGAAGTTTGATGGGAGTACATTCCACTTTGATGGCTTCAAGGAAACGATGCCTTGGCATGAGTGGTTTATTCAGGCGACAAGTTTCAACTTGGTAGCTTTCGATGTTGTGGAAACAACCAGCTAACACATATGAGCCTTCTGCCCGCCAATAGGCAATAACATCCTATTGGCTGCGCGAGCAGCCAATGCTCTTCGAGCAACAACGGATAGTTAAGGTGTCTGTCCCAATTGGATTCATGATGTATATTTTGACGCATTGTCATTAATTTTCAGATGCTTATGATAGGCTAATGGCAAGTAAGGCAGAGAGAAAGACGAGACTGCCTGTTGTTAAGGATGTTATGTGGCAACAAAAATCCTGTAAATCAATAGGATAGATTAATGAAAGATCAGAACCTTGCTCAGTGCGAAGAATGTTCAAGCCTATTCTTCAGTGCTAGATCGGAAATGGTGTCATTGTGCCCAGAGTGTGCCCATTACCTATACGGCTATGAAAATTGCGAGCATAAATTTGATTATGGTAGGTGTACTAGATGTTATTGGGACGGTAGCTCTTCTGCATATGTGGCGAAGCTGAAATCAGGAAGCTCATAACAAAAGAATCTTCCGTTAATTTTTAGCTGGTTGCTCAATTACTCCTCGCTAACTTCAAATATCAATGACGGACTTAGCATCTGTCAGAAACCGCATAACACATATGAGCCTTCTGCCCGGCAATAGGCAATAACATCCTATTGGCTGCGCGAGCAGCCAATGTTCTTCGAGCAACAACGGATAGTTAAGGTGTCTGTCCCAGTTAGATTCAACAGCTACTTAAACTCAAACTCTGCCATGACAATACCATGGTCAGATTTAGTTTTCTCTTTTCTCTGCAAGTGGTCATTCAGCACTATATAATCCGTAACTTCTAGCATGGCTCCGTCGGATGGGTATATATGATGGCTACCAAATATATGGTCTAAAACCTCTGCTTGTTTTTCATAGATATAGGTGTAGGGTCGCTCAGCAGGTAAATAGTTTGAACGGTATACCTTGTCATCGGTTTTTCTGAAGCAGACATAGGCATCGTTCAGTTTAAATCGATACTTGAGAGATTTCAGTTCGTCTTTAAGTTCTTGATCGTCATCAGGAATAGAATCAGAATCCAGCGATGCCTGTTCCCCAAGAACAAGATCATAGTCTACTGTGCCCAGTTCAGTATTTAAGTCACCCAATATTATAATGGGCGTATGGTTATCTTCTAACAATAGTTTATGAACGTGGTCTGAAATTGAAGCCGCTTCTGCCGTGCGGATAAATAGGCTGGTTGCCATCCCTAGAGATTTGTTCCGTGATTCCTGCATTATTAGTTCATCAGGCTTAATTTCCTTACTGTATTGCGTCAGCTCGTACTTGGGTCTTTTAGATTTCAGATGGGCAATAATAACTCTGAGCTTTCTTCCTTGTTCGAGTTCCACTAAGCAGTCTATTGGTAAGCGGCTGAATACCCGTCTCTCTTCTATATCAGGGACGTTTAGTGTGTCGGTAACCGTATCAGAGAAGGGGATAGGATTGATATCCATTATTGAAATCTCAGAAGCCCGGCGTACAGCAATTGCAACAACAGGACTACCCAGAATTGAGCTGTCCTGTGATTCACCTCTGGCAGGCGTTACAGAGTCGACTGTATGCAGCTCATAGCCCAGTTCGCTAACGAGCTCTTTAAGAGCATCAACGGAAAACACTTCCTGGAAGCCGATAATGTCTGGTTGAAGCTGAGAAATCTGGGTACTAATCCAGCCATATTTTTCGTTCCAGTCTGATTCGGAGTATTTGTTTGCCTTTTGATAATATTTGAATGGAGGTGCGCAAAAGTTATACAGGTTAAATGTTGCTATTTTCATTGTTCCTAGCCTTTCGTTGATTTAAACACAAAGGATAGGACAGAATTGGAAATTGCAGAGTGATATGTATACAAAACCTTTGCTGCAGGCGTAATCACAGTTGGCACTTCGTATCTAAGAAGTACCCCAAAAAGTTTCAGGATTCATAGTACAGCTCATAGGATTAGCTAATGAGCAACTACCGAGGAATCCTCAGTAGTTGCATAATTTGCAACAACTCGTATTTGCCCCTTTCCATCTCGGGATTGTTAAGGTGTCTGTCCCAATTGGATTCATTTTCGGGAAGGGATATAATGGCACCTTGATTTCGCAAGGTGCTCTGTAATTGGCAAAAATGCTGCTAATTTGTTGGTTCTATTTGGGGAGTAAGTCTCTTGATATAACGACGCTTAAATTAAGATCGTAATTTTTAGTTAACCGAGAGACTTCATTTTGCACTTTTTCATATTCGGGTAGAAATAAGCAGTAATTTCGATAGGACGAATCATTTTGTGTGTCTCGTATAATTTTCTTTTGCTCACTGGCTTTGTGGTCAAGAAAGTATTCACAGGCAAGAAATGTAGCTAACGTACTGCACTCTCCAAATTTCTCTTTGTTGGTTACGCTGAGCCTAGAAGTGGCAATGGCTTCTTCGTAGTATATTTTTGTTTTGTCTTTTTTCTTAGCACTTTCATAAGTACTACTCATTTTTTCGTTAAACGTTCTGGTGTGATTGAAATCGGAAAAGACGCTATCGACAGCTCTATCCGGAATGTTTTTACGAACCGCAACGAGCTTTTTTGTAACCAAAAACTTCCAGAGATCTGTTGATAGGTTCTGATTGTTGTTAAGTACGCTGGTTCGATTTTGCGTTAAGGTTTCTGCGATAACAGATTTTAGAAACCATGCCTTTGATAGTTTTGGAATGTAAGTGTGACTGTTAAGGTGTTAAGGTGTCTGTCCCAATTAGATTCAATTCTTGCCAAGATAATGCACATGGTTAAAAAGTGATAACACGCACGCTCGTTTTTATGTGATGGCGCGGAGTATAGCTTGATACATTTACATTAATTTTTAGTCACTTATGATAGGTTAATGGCAAGCAGGCAGAGAGAAAAACGAGACGGCCTGTTATTAAGAATGTTAGGTAACTAGAGGTGATTATGAGTATTTATGATAGTCAACAAGGCGTACAAAACTACGTCGAAATGTGCGAAGACTATGATGGTAAAGAGTTGTATGAAGTGTTGCGTAGGCACGTAAATACTGAAAGTCATATACTTGAACTTGGTGCTGGCTCTGGACATGACGCGGCATACCTAAGTAATTATTACCATTATTTGGGTTCGGATTATTCAGATGCTTTTCTTGTCCACCTTAATGACAAGCTGCCTCATTTAAGTTTTATCAAACTAGATGCAAAAGTAATCAAGTTAGCTAAAAACGTAGACTGTATCTACTCCAACAAAGTCCTTCATCACTTAACGGTTTGTGAATTGGCAGAGTCTTTGAAAAGCCAACGTAATTCTTTGAACAGTCGAGGGTACATTGCCCATAGTTTTTGGTTAGGCACTGGTGCTGAGGTTATGGATGGACTAACAATGCAATATCATAAGAAAGAAGAATTATTAGAGCTTATCTCAGCTAATTTCAACGTAGTTGAGGCGCATGTCTATGAAGAGTTTGAAGCAGGCGATTCAATATTTGTAATCGCTCAAAAAGTCACATAACGAACGAGTATGGCGTCAATAGCTAGTTTTTAGCTAGATTCTTATCCCATATGACGCCGCCTCTTAGCATCGAATTAATAATTACCACCATCTTTCTAACGCAGGCTATGATGGCTACTTTTTTGGGTTTACCTGCCGTAAGTAATCGTTCATAAGTGGTTTTGAACACTGGATTACATTGCATCGTCGACATCATTGCCACGTACAGTACTGTGGGGTTGTTAAGGTGTCTGTCCCAATTAGATTTATCAATTAGATTTAATGCCCCAGTTTATTGGGTGCTCTGCCCAATAATGTGGACCACCACACGCTTCAACACCTATACGCATGAGTGGTATATTTGCTATTGTAGTCAGTAGTTTAGAGCGAGTTACCGACTTATGAAGTATGACCTTACCATTTTGGTCTACGGCATGAAGACTGAAGTGGTTTTTAGCTAAGTCCATACCGCAGAAATAAGAATAGCCAGATATGGTGCCTCCGATGCATTTAAGTGCCACATAAGTGTGGCAGATCCTCGGTAGGGGGGAATCCATGTCATTCGTTATGTTGCTATCGAACCCTGTTGGTAGAGAGGTAATATGGATAAGAATCAGGGGATTATAGAGTTTCTTGCGATGTCAGGTATCTTACCTCTCGCGGTGTTTGTTTTATTGGTCTTGGGTGGTATAGCCTTCGTCTTGTTAGTTATTTTTGCTGTATCGAAAAGCAAGACGGATAGTAAATCAAGACAGGATGATAATGAGTTTCAGAAGCTTGATACGTACTATGACCCTAGGCTACCAGAGCGTTCTTGCCCAAATTGCTCAAGTAGTATTAGGAAAGGAAAAGTTGTATGTGGTAGCTGTGGTAAGTTGGATAGCAGCGTAATATCAACATAACACATATGAGCCTTCTTCCCGCCAATAGGCAATAACATCCTATTGGCTGCGCGAGCAGCTAATGCTCTTCGAACAACAAAGTTATCTACTTCGCTTTGTCATTTTGGTCATTAAGCACGGATAGTTAAGGTGTCTGTCCCAATTGGATTCAATGGCACAATATTCAAGTTAAGTGGCATCGCGTTGTCGCTTGTTTGCAGGGCGTTAGCCCTTTCGAGGAAATGATATGGAAATCGTTCAAGAAATCGAAGTTTCAGAATTGCATCATAAGGCTATCGAAGCATTAAGAAACCAAGCTTTTCCAGACAGCCAAGTAAGTCGTTCTTACTTTAAGCAGCTACCTCATATGCGCGCCCTTCATTTTCAAGGTGAACAGTTGGTTGGCTATCTTGGACTGGATTATCGCGTTGTTAGCGTCGGTGGGGAAATACATAAGGTTCTGGGCGTAATCGACTTCTGTGTTGATGAGCGTTATCGAGGGCAAGGTATTGGCTCTTTCATGTTGTCAGAACTGTCGGCATTTGCCGAAACTAAAGACGTTGATTTCATAATCCTCATATCTGAGTTAGATGATTTCTACTCATCGAATGGTTTTAACAAAGTTCAGTGTATGCAGTCTTGGTTGAGGCTGCACGAGCACACCAACTTTGGAGTTGCTGTAGAGCATATTGATGAACTGTATGTGAAACCACTCAAAGGTAAGCAGTGGGGTGTGGGACATTTTGATTGGCTAGGTTATATGTACTAGTCAGCCACAGGGCTAATAACCAATTCAAGCTGATTCGCAACGCGAGGCATTTTCAGTTCAAGTTGGGCTTTGTATCTACGGTGCAGTGGTTTAGGTTAGGTGCAGGTGTCGCTTACTACTTAACGAGGCGTTAGTTGCCCAGTCGACATAATTAGTCCGTTGGGAATTGCTGTTTTTGGTGTAGCACACGCAGAATTCGAATGATGCCGTCTTCAACCCAGTAGGAAACGATCATCGAAATCTCAGGAATAATGAGCAATCGCCCTCTAATTCCGTCTCGTTGGACTCCCATTTGAGGTTGTTCTAAAAGGTTCTCAACTTTTGCTTCGATGATTTCGTCTGTTTTATCAGCAGCTTCGGGGTTGAAGTCATAAAGAAACTCAAAAATCTTTTCACGATCGTTAAGAGACTCTTCTTCCCACAAAATCACAATTTGCCTCGGTTACGTATTTTAGCTTTGCGCTCGGCCATACGAGATTTGGCTGATTCGTGGTCAACAAAAACTGCTTTTCCCGAGTCCAACTTCTCAAAAGCTAAGTTTACCTGTTCAGTTAACCATGCATCGTGAGATAAAGCCTTTCTCTGTTGGTCGGCCAGTTGTTCAGTCAGTTCGCGACAAGCATCACTTAGTGTTCTGCCTTGGCTTTCAGCCATTTGTTGGGCTAGTCGCTTCGTTTCTTCATCAACACGAAATTGAATTCTAGTGTCCATGATGCACTCCATATCTTGCGTGTGTACAAATGTTAGCACTAGGTTTGTAGTGGGGCAACTAACAAGAAACTAAGGCGTCAATAGTGAGTTTTTGGCGCTACTGTTATCCCACATAGCACCATCCCTTAGCATCGAATTTAGTCTTACTACCACCTTTCGCAAACATGCAATGATAGCCATTGTTTTAGGTTTCCCAGCTTCAACAAGCCGTTCATATGTAGCCTTAAATACAGGGTTGCATTGGATAGCCGACATCATTGCCATGTATAAACCGTTCTTACTTGAGCCCGTCCTCCTTGGGTAACCCGCATGGTTAAAAAGTGATAACACGCACGCTCGTTTTTATGTGATGGCGGGGTGTATAACTTGATACATTTACATTAATTTTTAGTCACTTATGATAGGTTAATGGCAAGTCAGGCAGACGGAAAAACGATGACGGTCTGTTATTAATGATTTTACATGCAAGGAACAGAGGTCAATTGAATTATCCTATTTTATACATATTTTCGGGTCTCCCAGCTTCGGGTAAATCGACTCTTGCTAAGCTGTTGGCGGCTAAAGTGGGTGCTGCGTATGTTCGCATTGATACAGTAGAGCAAGGGCTTCGAGATCTTTGTAACTTCAAAGTTGAAGGTGAGGGGTATCGTTTAAGCTATCGTATAACCAGAGACAACTTAGATCTTGGGAATAGCTGTATCTCAGATTCTTGTAATCCTATCGAGCTTACTCGACGCGAATGGCAGGAAGTCGCAGAAAGTGTAGGGGCTAAATTCATCAATATTGAAATTAGTTGCTCAGATAGCAGTGAACACGAACAAAGAGTCATCACTCGTAGAAGTGAAGTAACAAACCTAAATTTACCTGACTGGAAACAAGTGCAGAACCGTCATTACGAAGCTTGGAAAGCCGATGTAATCAAAATAGACACGGCAGGCAAAAGTATTGAAATAGCTTTCGCGGAACTAACGGAAAAGCTAGGCGTGTGAAATTGCATATAACACATATGAGCCTTCTGCCTGTCAATAGGCAATAACATCCTGTTGGCTGCGCGAGCAGCCAATGCTCTTTGAACAACAAAGTTATCTACTTCGCTTTGTCATTTCGGTCATTAAGCATTGCTTACGACAAACAAATATTGAGGATCTCTTATCGGGATTGTTAATGTATTGAGGTGTCTGTCCCAATTAGATTGCTAGTCTGGTTCTGCGTTTACGACGGTTAGGTTTAGTATGATGGTATGCGTTGCCAGCCACTTAGCAGGCGTTATATTGACTATCGATAATGGAGAGCTGATGAAAAAGTATGTAGTTTTATTTTCATTTGTTGCCACAATAGCTTTGTTCTATTTCAATCGGCCAGATCGCACTTTATTGGATGAGGGCGAACTAGTCTTGCCTGTCTGTTTAATGAAAGACCCCCCTCTAATCACAAAGGTTTCATACTTTGTTGACTCATCACTGCAAGAGTCTTATACAAAGTCAGTAGCTGAGCAACAAATCAGACAATCGAACAAGATATTATCGAACTCATGTTTGCCTTTGAGCCGAGAGCTTATCTCGTTTAGGTATGTCGATTTATCGCTATCTGGCGAGGAGTACTTTGATGAAATTCATAGTCAAGTTACCGTAGCTGTGGGACGTGATGTGATACGTCCGTTACGTGATAGTCATTTGGATTTTTATGTATTTGTTGCACCCAATCGTCACCGAATTTTTGAGGATGGTACTACAGGCGCTACCGACTGGGAGTTAAGTGATAGCTATATCCTACTAGCTGACGATGCCTCTAATGATGTATTGGAGCATGAGTTCGGCCATCTTATGTGGGCTAATCACTCAGAAACCTTTCTATTTTCCCTTCTTCAAGGGGAATTAGAAAGATCAACTAGACCAGAGAATCGGCATTTAATAAAGCCATATGCACGAGCGTATAAATGCTCAAATGCGGGAACAGTAATGAGCTATGAAGAAATTAAGTTGCCAATATACTCTACCCCGACTATCAAATATCGCTCAGAAGTATGTGGGAATGAGCTGTACGCGGACAACCGGAAAAGGGTTCTGGAGTACATTGATACAATTAGGGAACACGTTCAATATAACACATATGAGCCTTCTGCCTGTCAATAGGCAATAACATCCTATTGGCTGCGTGAGCAGCCAATGCTCTTCGAACAACAAAGTTATCTACTTTGTTAAGGTGTCTGTCCCAATTAGATTTTGAATCACCGAGCTTTGGAGTGGGGTGCTCGCTCTAAGCCTTTTTTCTGTTCATCTATACCGTCTATTGGGGTTAGACTCGGTTTGAGTATGAAAAGTGGCTTGTTTTGTTGAGAGTTCAGTCTTGTTTAGCAGCTGAAGGGTTTTATAAGTTATTGTTAGCCATAGGATTAGCGAAATTCTTACCAAGATAACGCGCATGGTTAAAAAGTGATAACACGCACACTCGTTTTTATGTGATGGCGGGGTGTATAGCTTGATGCATTTACATTAATTTTTAGTCACTTATGATAGGTTAATGGCAAGTCAGGCAGAGAGAAAAACGAGACTGCCTGTTATTAAAAATGTTATGTGTTTTTATCAATTTTGGAGTACATGTTTGAAAGTTACAGGAACAGCAGTTGTTGCCGTTTTTACTTTAACAACAACTAGTTTTGGCTTTTTGCTTGGTTGTACATTTGTTGGAGATTACTTTGTTGGAGTGAAGTGGACAGATGTATTAGCTGGGGTTGGCGCACTTCTTGGGGGCGTCGCCACAACTTGTGCAGCATATTTTGCATATCGAGCACTGAGTACTTGGAAAGATCAATTTGCACACTCTCAAAGGTATGAGGCTTTTGTGAATTTTGAAAAGTCATATTATGACTTATTAGCTAAATACGAAGATTACAAAGAGTCAACGCTATGGGCTTGTAGACTGAAAAATGGAGCCATTATCCATCCTGATTTAGAACAAACTGCCCAAGATAATGAAGCCATTAAGCGGAATTGGGATCGTTCTTTTGTTAAGTCCACATCAGCATTAGAATGGGCGTGTACTTTTGCTAACTCTTCTGAATTGCAAGCCCTAGATGGAGCTCTAGAGATTACGAGTAATTTAATGAGTCAACAAATTCAATCTCTTGAAAATTTACAGAGACAAGGTGCGTTTATCACATACTCAATAAGCTTAGATGATATGCTTGACACGGTTTCAAAAAACGTAAAACAAGAAGTGCAAAGTATTAGAAAACAAACACATAACAAACAATTTAAGAGTGATTCATAACGCTTGGCATTTTTGGTGTTAAATTTGAATTTAGTGTTTACGGTGGTCTGGTTGAGTTTTGTGGTAGCGTTACTCACACCTTAATTGGGCGTTAGGCTTCTAGGAGGATTACTAGGTGATAAGACAGGCGGTTTGGGCATTTCTACGTCTTGTAGTTGTTTTATTTCTATACCTGCCCGTAGCGTATGTGTTTTTGATCATTATTCAAACATCTCGTCCTCGATTCCTCGAAATGAACTGGGATGCTTACATTTGGTTTACGGTCTTGCTATTGGTCGTGGGCTATTGCTTGCTTCGTTTTTCACGTACAAAAGAATTTGGGAAGCTGTTTCTAATTAGTGTACTCGGGGTCTCTGTGTTAATGATGTATGAAGGTCAGTCTTATACATTTAGTACCCAGAACATATCAGCGAATGCCTTGTACGTGGCTTTTCTGTTCTTGATTCCTGCAATTCACTTTATATTGCCTTCAGTATGGACGAGACCGTTTTTGTTTTTGCTTCCTGTAAGTGCTTTGAGTTGGTTTTTACGAATGTCGATATATCAGCCAGTTTGTTTTTCTTATGAGATATACGTAAATAAGTCAACGTTGAGTCCAGAGCAGTACGATAAGGTTTTTGAATTAGTGCTGCAAAGCTTCCCAACCACGTTTATCGGTGGGTCAATGGCATTTGGGCTATTAATCCCATATTGGTTCGCATTGTATGGTCCTAACCCTGCCTCAACGTACAGAAGCCTAACAAGAGACTATGGCGTCAATAGTTAATTTTTGGCGCTATCTTTATCCCACATTACACCGTCTCTGAGCATCGAGTTTAAGATCACAACCATCTTTCTCATGCAGGCAACTATGGCTACTTTTTTGGGTTTTCCTGCCGCAAGTAATCGTTCATATGTAGTCTTAAAAACAGGGTTACATTGGATGGCAGACATCATTGCCATATACATAACGGTTCTAACTTGAGTCCGACCTCCTTGTATTATGCGCTTTCCTTTGTAACGACCACTTTCTCTAACGATGGGGGCTACACCAATCAAGCTAGAGGCTTGTTTATTGGTGATGTAACCAAGTTCGGGGACGTTACTGATGATAGATGCGGCCAGTATCTTACCGACTCCAGGCATGCTTTGAAGTATCTCATTCTTAGTCTGATATTCAGGTGAGATATCGATGAGCTTTGTGATTTTAGCTTCTACTTTTTCAATTTGATTTTTAAGAGCGGTTAAGATGGGCGTAATGGTTGAGGCGATGTTCTTTGGCAATATTTGTAGTCGGTTTCTTTCCATGGTCTGTATGGAGAGTAACTGATTTCGCCTTGATACTAAGTCACTCATTAATCGGATGTTTTCGGCTTTTAGCTCGGTTAAGTCAGGCTGAACTTTCTCAGCATAGTGGGCAATGAGCGCGGCGTCTAAACGGTCGTTCTTAGCTCTTTGTCCGATAGCACCAGCGAACCTTTTTATCCTCAAAGGGTTAGCGATGACATAGGGTAGCTTTGCTTGGTCACAAGCAAGGATGAAGGGCATTTCTAATCGTCCAGTAGCTTCAATCACGACACGCTGAGGTTGGTGTTTAGCGATAGTTCTGACGGGTTCTTTGATGCCTTTGTCATTGTTAGGAACGGTGAAGTAAATGTCGAGCGGACGGATATAAATATCTAATTGTGATTTGCCAGTATCAACGCCGACATTAATGTTTTGAAGTGTGTTTGTATTCATAATAAGCTAACTCTTGCTTGCAAATGCGGGCTCGAGACCCAGAAGACTATTCGAGTGTGGTGCTTGGAGTTCTATCTGACGTTCGTACTTGTTATCGGTCTCTCGATAGAGGAGCCATCATTTAATCGAACTATCAGATAGAAGAACTTTAGTTGCAGCTAAAGCCTGGGTCTCACCTTACCCGATTGGAGTGCTTATTATCCATACAATAAATTTAAGAGTGATTCACAACGCTCGGCGCTCTCACTTCAAGTCGGTTTAGTGTTTATGGCACAATGCTTTAGGCAAGGTGGTTAGCGTTGTTCACACCTTAATTTGGCGTTATGCTCTTTGTCGAAAATAGGAGATTTCATGGCTAAAAATGTAGTAGAGCAAGCAATCGAAAATATCAGACTCAAGTCTCAAGGTGTTGATTCATCAATCGCTAATGCCGTTACAATTAACTTCCATCCAGATCGCTTTACTACTGAGAATAAGCCAATACTTCAAGCAATAGCAGAAGACGGTTATCTGAAATCTCAATTTGAAACAGGCACAAGTAATGGTGGTTTGACCGCTTATACTGGTGGTGAACGTTGGCTTTGGGAACAAAAGGTCTTTGATGGGGCATATGATAATGCTTTAAACAACCTTCGACCAAAATATGGTGCTCTAAACTTCAGAAACTATGAAACAGGTGCGTCTCCACGGTTTGGATCATCGTATTTCCAACTTAAGCCTCATGTTTCTGCTCGAACAACGTTTTGCTATCCCGACAGCTATTTTGAACCTGAAGACTTTGCTGTTTTCAATCGAGTTAGCCCTTTAATAGATAAAGCACTAGCTTCAAACTCAGACTTGTTAGACGACTATATCGAAGCGCATATACACGGCGAAATTTCAGTAAAAGACGACATTGAATGTCTTGTTCTTGATCCAGTTTTTCGCAGTAGCCCTATTGAGCAACAAGCTTTGAACTTAGGTATCCCAGTTAAATGGCATAATGGTTATCGGCTTAGTCTTGAAGAAATGAGTCGTTATCCCGACTACCGAGGCCAAAAGTATATTGAACTCGCTAAAGAATTAGCTCAAAACGGAAGCATAAACGCAAAGATACTGGGTTCAGCGGTTACAAAGCGGGGCTACGATGCGCAAGAAGTCAAAAAAGTGTGGCATTACTTGGCTAGGTTTGGATATCAGTCAGCACGAGCATAACAAGATGAAAACCACGATCATTGGTGTTGACCTAGCCACTAAGGCTATCCAAGTATGTGTTTATTTAAACTCAAAGGTGCTTTCCAATAAAGACCTGACACCTCAGCAATTTAGTGAGTTTTTGCGTCAACAATCTCCTTGTGTCGTGGTATTCGAATCTTGCCGTGGCTCTAACTACGGGGCTCACTAAATTGAAATCTTTTGGTGTGTGTCCTGAATTGAATTCTCTGAATTGAATTATATTATTAGTTTCAATTAGTCTGTTGCTAGTTTCAGTTTAATACGATCATATTCACCAGAATAACTGTACTTCGCCTTGTTGAATTCGACTTCGCCTTTAAGCCCTACGACTGAACCTGTAGAGTCAAAACAAACTGCCGTTGGGCCAGTACCTGTTGATATGTTGTTCTCCCACATTATGTAGTTATTCGTCCCTTTCTGTTTTGTATCAATTTCCCCGCATATCTGATACGTTTGGTTGGCGGTCCCGGACGAGCCTTTTTGATATGTAACAATGATATCTCCACCCCTTTGTGAGGCTGAAAAAAGCACCCCTTTTTCAATGAACTTGTGTTGTTTCTCTTCCCAGCTAATTTGTTGATCGTGGATACGGCCTACGCGATAGTACAAACCACCGTTATGACTACTGATTACAATTGCTTCTTTGTCACCATTGAAGAGGATGGTTGGTTGAGTGCCAGACCCACAACGATTGCTATCAGTCCATCGAATTTCATCTTTTAGGATTGTACCTATTCGATAAAAGATATTGCTAGATGCCATGCTCTCATTGTACGTAAGTATGACAGTTTCATCGTTTACTCTAACAATTGAGGGGCTTACCCCTTTAAATAATTTTTGAAACGAAGAGAAGTTTATTACCGAACCCTTGACGTCGCCAATCGAGCTCCAGAGATATGGGGTTTTTTCACTCTCATGAACCTCCACAACAATATTCTTCTTTAAAACAGCCACCGAAGGGAATCGCCCGGTGGTGTATTTTTTGTTTGCAGAAGTCAGTGGTTTGATTACATGGTCATTCATTTCCGCAAGACCATAAAACAGATTCCTCATCTGATAATCTTGCCAAACTCCCACATAGGTACCCATGTGTTCTGATATTCTGTACCGATCCCCTTCGCCTATCTGATCTCCGAAAACTGACGCTTTGGGCCTTCCGTATGTATCCCAGTATTTAATACCTGAGTGCCTTTCTTCTTTTTTGGTGTCATCTTTTTTAGCGGCGACAATCCTGTTGTCAAAAGCAATCCAAGAGCGGTCACTGTTTGTGTTGAACTGGATGAACTTCTCGCCATCTTCAGTCATCATTGTCAAAGTTATATCGCTTGCACCTAACAATCCTGCAAGGTGACTTGGTTCGAGAATTTTTAGTATAGAGTTTGATTTATCAAGTACCTTGACTTGTTGTTGAGGATTTATTTGGAGTCCATTCTTCTTAAAGAAATCCCTGTTAGCTTTGGCTTGCTTTTGTATCTTGCGACTTAGCTTACCTAGTTTGTATGTAAGTTTTGCAGCATTCGTTGTGCTTGATAAAAGTGATGAGGCAGATTTTGCTAGCTTGAGAGCGAACATGGCAGAATCAAAAAAAAGCCAATCTTTATTTAGTGTTGCTATTACATATATAGGTTGGTCCGAATTGTTAAGGATTCTAATTTTGTTAGACATTGATTTTTCCTATATGTGACTCGGTGAATATGAATTTTATATAGAAATAAGATTTTTAGTTCAACAACTGAATGGCATTTATGCGAGCGTTGTGTTCAGTTTACTAATTAATCCAAACGAACAGCCTTTTGGTGTATGTCCTGAATTTACGTTTTCTTCGATCCCCCAGGGAGCTCTTAGCTGAACATGCGAAAACACCTCACACTGAGGCGCTAAATGTGAAATAAATAGACTGAGTGGATCTACACTGTGCATCCGTTAAACCTTCCTTTGTCATTTCCGAATTCAACTCGGTGCACAAAACCAACACCAGACCACTCGAACCTATAATTTTGTAACGTATTCTACATCAAAAGCGGGGAAAAAAAGCAAGCCAGATAGCACCAAAACCATACTGAATCGGCCGATCTCAGAGATACCAATGACAGCCTTAAGCGTGTAGTTCAGAGCAAAACAGATGGCCGATAATGAAGACCTGACCTCTCAAAATACATGGATTATTATGGTGTCTGTCCCAATTAGATTTGTTCCAATTGGATTATTAGATTCGCCATGGTTTAGGTATGGCGGTCGTGTTGTTCAAACCTGAATTTGGCGTTAACTGTACAGGAGGAAGTCGTGCAAGAAGAATATATGGAATACTACGCGAAATTTGATGAAGAGAAGCGCCTTATTTCTCAAAATATAACACGTATTGAATTTGATACGACATTGAGTGTGCTGGGTGCTTATATTACTCCAGAATGTCATGTGACAGAGCTTGGTGCAGCGACTGGACGATACTCACTTCACTATGCTCAGCTGGGTATGAGTGTGACAGCGGTCGAGTTAGTTCCTGAATTAGTGGAACAACTCAAAGATAATGCCACACGTCGATCTTTGAATTTATCTGTCTATGAAGCGAACGCAACGGACGTCAGTTTTATAGAGGATGGTAGTCAGGATGTCGTGTTAATCTTAGGTCCTCTTTACCATATACAGTCAAAGTCAGACAGAGAAGCTGTATTGCGAGAAGCTAATCGCATATTAAAGCCTAATGGAGTCGTTGCAATAGCATATATAAGCCGATTCTTTGTTTCAGGATTACTAGCGAAAATGTCTAGTGACTTGGTTTCTCCGGCGGTTTTGAGTGAGCTAAAAGAAAGTGGCTTAGTTACTTCACCAGATGTAGACCCATTTTTTAGAACTGGCTACTTTGCTGAGCCATCCGAAATTGAATCCATAGCAACTCAATCAGGTTTTTGCGTTGAAAAGCATATAGCAACTGATGGTTTTGTTCGTTTTATAGGTCATGAGGTTAACCATTTGAATGAACAACAATATCAAGCTTGGTTGTCATATCACCTTTCTACTTGTGCTGAACCATCATTGCTAGGTAGTAGTAATCACGGTTTAGTTATTGCGAAAAAGTGCAGTTGAGATTATTAATGTAGTTGTTAAGGCGTCTGTCCCAATTAGATTCTTGTCGCCTCTGAATATGGCGTGATGAAAATAGGGAAAAGAGGGAAAATATGGATAACTACATAGATATTTGGTTCTCTATTAATAAAATAATTTTTGTCTTAGGATTGTTTTCAGTTTTTGTGCTTGGGTGTTTAGGTAAGGGGAAAGCAACCGTAGTAGTATTTGTAGGGACAGTGTTATCAGGCATTACCCTAGACTTTTCCCTGAAATATCATATCAGAACGACACTAGCTTCAGAATTAAGTGATTACAGTTTTGTTATAGAATCTGATGAAAATTTTGACGAATCTAAGTTATTGTATGCTTTAAAAAACAAAAAGTATGTGACTATCAATAGGACGAAACCTTTACGTAAAAGTAAAGTGCGGATCGTTGTTAACAACGGTGAGATGGAGTTACTGATAGCTGAGGACTCGAAAAATGATAACATATTCTGGATTTATTATCCCAAATACGATTACAGTCGTATAAATAGCATTGGGAAGTTACGCCTTCGTTGAAATTTTCATGACGAAAAATCATACTGCCCGTTATTAAGGATGTTAGTTTAATAGGATAATCTTATGAGAAATAGTTTAGATGCGGATTTAATTTTTCAGGAACTTGAGCCCAAGCTAAAAGTATTAATTGATAAGTATGAAAGTGAAATAATTTATGCATTAGTTATTTCTGAGGGTGTTGTGTACATCAATACAGAAGTTGGTCTTAATAAAACTCTAAATGAGTACATTGAGTGGTGGGATCTAGAGAATAAACACCTAAACAGCTGGGAAGAGCTTGAACAATACCAAGAGGATAAGTTAGAGACTTGGTCTGATTTGGATGGAGTTGTTGGTTGGCGTATTCAAAAGAAAGTTAAGGATAATGAATCTGAGTTAACCGACACGCATAAAGTTGAATTGTTGAAGTTAATTAATGCCGATCGCCAGAAAAAAAGGCTAGAGGACACTTACAGGTCAGAAGAAACTCGTGAACAAGTAAGGAAGAACATAGGAGATTGGAGCAACCAATATTCTATAGCACTTTATGGTATGTCTGGGTACGACGAGGCAGCATATTGTGAGCATTATGAATTGGGGGATGAAGATCAAAAGGTGAGTGAATATGGAGTCGCAATGCAAGCTCTGCTCAAGCTAATTATGTCTAGCGATCTTTTTAAATTTGTAAACTTAGCTCCCGACTTTTATCACCGCACACAGGAGCATTCTTATTAAACAAAAAGTCTTTAGAGTGATTCGCAACGTAACATTTTCACTATATGTTGGTTTTGGTTTTTAAGGTAGTATGCGGTGGCATCGGTATAACGTCGCTCACTACATAATTTGGTATTAGGTGCTCGGAGGAAATGATGAGTCCAAAGGAAGTTGTCCTAGCTTTTTGGGATGCAATGAAAACAAATGATTTTGCGAAAGCCAGTGAGTGGCTCAGCCCTGATTTTGAGGGATTCTGGCCTCAGTCAGGTGAGTTAATTGTAGGTCGAGAAAACTTCACCGCTATTAATTCTTACTACCCAGAAAATGGTGTTTGGGAGTTTGACGTTCATTCTGTGGTTTGTGATGGTGCAATAGTCGTAACTGATGTCTCGATTACGGATAGTGTTCAAAAAGATCGAGCGATAACATTTCACACTGTAGAAGATGGTTTAATTGTGAAGCAAAAAGAGTTCTGGCCTGGGCCAATGGAAGCCCCGCAGTGGCGAGCAAAATGGGTTAAGGTTACACAGGAGTACTAAGCTTCGCACTTAACAAAAGGCAGTCCCTCCTGTGGCAGTTCAAAAATTTATTATGGTACATTTAACGGCATCAAGGTCGATGGCTCAGGCGTAGCTACTGCATTGTTAAAGCGCAATGGAATTAAAGTTTACAGTCAACATACGATAGCTAAACTCCGAGAGGCGTTGGAAAAACATAGCTAGCAAACTGTTCAAGAAATCTTTTGGAGTGTGTCCTGAATTGCTGAATTGAATTCGCGCACACTCGTTTTTATCTAATCATAGAATCTGTATTTTGATACATTTACATTAATTTTTAGTCACTTATGATAGGTTGATGGTAACTCAGGCAGAGAGAAAGACGAAACTGCTTACTATTAAGAATGCTAGCACTTCAAGGGGTCCAATGAACTATATCCAACAAAAAGCAAAAGGGATTGATTTCTATACAAGCCTAATAAATGTTGAGAATTGGCTCGAAATTAGCCTATCGGATTATGATTGGCATATCTCTGACATAGATGGTGCTTGGCCTGAGTTAGATGACCCATCTTGGGTCACTGGCCAAGAATTAGCGTCAAAAATAAGTGAATTTGATTATCAGTTTTCGTGGGCTGTCATTTCTGCTTTTCCTAAAGGTACGAGGCCTTTTACCACTGATGAACCATTTGCGGATGGAAACTCTATTTTTTGGGAGGGCATTCCAGAAAAGCAGCTAAAAAATGCAGTGTTTGAGATTGTGTGTTGGGATAGTAGCGCAACCTTATTTATAGACTTACCTTCAGATTTAGCTAAAAACCTTGTAGCCAATGCTCCAAGTATTAAAGATTTAAATAAAGTAAACGGTCAACGCAAGTCCTAACAAGGCACTCAAACTGACCTCAAACACGTGGCATTTTCGGCTTACTTCAATTTAAGTGTTTATGGCAAAATGCTTAAGGTTTAGGTGGTGGCGTTGTTAGCACCTTAATATGGCGTTCAATTGAAATCGAGGGTGATGAATTATCAAATTAAAAACTTATGATGTGTTTGGTGGTGCGTCTGCTTCTGGTAACCCTTGTGGGGTAGTAGAGCTTGATAGTTGGCATTCTGATGAAGAATTAAAGCAAATAACCTGTGAAGCAGGACTTCCAGTTACCTCTTTTGTTATCAGAATTAATGGACAGTTTCACATTCGTTGGTTTGCGCTGGATGGGGAAATTAACCTGTGTGGGCATGGTAGCTTGGGGGCTGGTGCTGAAATCATCTCTAAGTACAAACTCGATAGTGTACTTTTCAGTAGCAAATACGGAGACATCTCTATTACCAAAAAGAATGGCCTGTATACTCTTGAGTTGCCTAGCTGGAAAGGTGAAACATGTGTCGTTCCACCAGAAATAGCGGATTTGGCTGTTGATGCTATTGACGTATTTTCAACTCGAGACTTAGTTATAGTCTTACCCTCAATAGAATCCGTAAGAGATTTCAAGCCTGATGATATGCGCTTTAAACAGCTTGGTAATTACCATGCTTTAATCGTGACTGCAGAGAATGGCGAAAATGGGTACGTATTAAGATATTTTGCGCCCAAAATTGGTATATCTGAAGATCTTGCGACAGGTTCTGCTCAATGTTCTTTAGCTCCATACTGGTTTGACAGGCTTAACTCAGATTCACTTCGGGTACACCAACTTTCGTCGTCTGGTGGCTATTTTAGCGTAAGGCGTATTTCAGGTAACTCAATCCTGTTGTCTGCAAATGCAAGGCTACGGAAATAGTAATTTAACAAAACGCTATGGCGTCAAGAGCTAATTGTTAGCCATTTATCATAGGCTAACGGTCAGTCAGGCAGAGAGAGAAACGAAATGGCCTGTAATTAACATTGTTATACAAGAGGAGGTTTCAAAACCATGGATAAGGTTGATTGGCATAGAAACTATATTGATGACAGCACAATTATCACAGATAGCTATAAAACGACTCAGAATGTTCGCAGATATTTCAAATCTAAATTTGGTGAAAATTTTAAGTTTGATCGTGATTTCATGAATTGGATTAACAATGCCACAGGTTTGACAATGGGGGATGCCTCAGAAGAATGGGTTAAACGACAGAAATCAAAGTAATTGATATTAAAGTACAGAAACAGCCGCCCGAATGATGGGAGGCTGTTTTGTATCTCAGTGGCTTACTGTTCCCATTCAGGGAAAGGGTCTTCCAAAGATAACCAATAGTCGAGTCCTTGCTCAATCTCATCTTCTGTTAACAAGCAGTCGTTGAGGCGGGCAATCAATTTCTCTTGCTCTAATCCCTGACCAATAAACACCAGTTCTTGTCGCATATCGCCATAAGGTTCTTGCCAAATGTCGTTTATGGCGTCGAGGTAATCTTGATCCGTCGGCCATTCCTCTTTCGGAATCGCTTTCCAAAACATACCCGCGACTCCATAACGTGCGATGCCTCCTGCTTGGCTCCATTGACCGATAAAATCTGGTCTGGTTGCTAGCCAAAAGTAACCTTTGGAACGAATCAGTTTTCCATAATCTTGCGCATTATGGAGGAAGTCATAAAACTTCTCTGGGTGGAAAGGGCGTCGCGCATGATATGCAAAGCTGGAAATACCGTATTCCTCGGTTTCAGGTATATGTTCGCCTTGCATTTCTTTCAACCAACCTGGAGCTTGTTGTGCCTTTTCAAAACTGAAGCTTTGTGTGTCGAGTACTGCATCAAGCTCTACTTCACCATTCGAGATCGGAAGTATGGTGGCCGATGTATTTAGGGTTTTAAGAATCGCAACAAGCCTTTCGATTTCAGATTTCTCAGCAAGGTCGGTTTTACTTATCAAGATCACGTCAGCGAACTCTACTTGATCAACCAGTAAGTCAGCGACGCTGCGTTCATCGTCTTCACCTAAGGACTCGGCTGTCTCTGTTAAGAACTTAGCTTCATCGTAATCGCGCAGAAAATTAATCGCATCAACCACCGTAACCATGGTGTCTAAACGCGCAACGTCTGAAAGTGAAAGCCCGTTTTCATCGCTAAAAGTAAAAGTCTCGGCAACAGGGAGAGGCTCAGCGATGCCGGTAGACTCGATAACTAGATAATCGAATCTGCCTTCTTGAGCGAGTTTAGTGACTTCTTCAAGTAGATCTTCACGCAGGGTACAACAGATGCAGCCGTTACTCATTTCAACCAACTTTTCTTCACTGTGGTTGAGAGAAACTTCATTCTGAACGGTTGCTGCATCGATGTTGATTTCGCTCATATCGTTGACGATGACCGCTACTTTTCTGCCTTGTCTATTGTTAAGAATATGACTTAAAACGGTTGTTTTTCCTGCGCCTAGAAAGCCGGACAAAACCGTAACAGGGAGTTTCTGGGTGTTCATGCTCATGCTCTTTATAGTGTAATGTTATAATATAACAATTAATATGGTCGGTGATCTTAACTCTGGCATCAAGCAGTTTGTGACTGTGTCAAGCACTGCACCTTATCGGCGCCTCTATTCGTCGTTAAGTTGTACAGACTTAGATGTGCGGAATTTAGACATCGAACTCTTATCTCGGTGTGGAGGTTTCTATGAACGAAGAGAAAAAGCATGTCATGACAGAAGAAGAAATTCTTGCAGCGCCCGAGGCGGATTATATGAATCAATCTCAGACCGCGTTTTTTGAAAACCGATTATTTGAGCTATATGACTCGACGTTAGCGCATATTGAACGCGCTAAAGAAGAGATGATTGCGCCAATGGAATTCAGTGATGAAAGCGACAGGGCTTCCAGCGAGGAGCAATCTGCAATCGCATTAAGGATCATAGATAGAGAGCAAAAGCTGTTACCTAAGATCCAACAATCTTTGGCTCGCTTGCGCGCAGGGGAGTATGGCTATTGTTTAGAGTCCGGTGATCCTATCGGTATTCCAAGGCTATTGGCGCGACCTACAGCTGAATATAGTACAGAAGTGAAAGCGCAAATGGAGTCAAAAGAACACTGGTACAGGGAGTAAGGTACCACCCAAGTAAATAGGGGAAAGTAGGTTTTAATTATCATTGCGTCGCATAATAACGTGCAAAACATTACTTGTTTTCACTCAACATGAATATTCTTCATGTTGAGTGTGAGGAAATGTAACTTTCACTTCTGTCATATTGTGATTGAATAGCCAAATAGATTTTAGCGGTATGGATGTCTAAATGGTAAATCTGAAAATATTGGATGGTGGTATGGGGCGCGAGCTAAAGCGCATCGGTGCTCCTTTTTCTCAACCTCTTTGGAGTGCTCAAGCGCTTATTGAATCCCCACAACATGTTACGCAAGCGCACCAAGGTTTTATTGATGCCGGGGCACAAATCATTACCGTCAACAGTTATGCCTGTGTTCCGTTTCATTTAGGTGAGGATTTGTATGCACAGCAGGGACGCGAGCTGGCAGAGAAAGCGGCTAAAATTGCTCGTGATGTCGTGACGTTGTCACAAAAAGAAGTGCTTGTTGCTGGCGCTATCCCTCCTGCCTTTGGTTCTTATCGACCTGATTTATTTGAAGAAAAGAGTGCTTACGACATCAGTGTGAGTTTATTTAAAGCGCAAGAACCTTATGTGGACATTTGGTTGGCGGAAACCGTTGCAAGCCTTAGCGAAGCGCGAGTGATCAGCCAAGTTCTGTCTAAAACCGACAAGCCAGTTTATATCGCTTTCACGTTAGAAGATGAAGTCAGCAAAGTCTCGCGTCTGCGCTCTGGTGAGCTTGTCATAGACGCTGTAGAGGCGCTTCTTGATACTAATGCGCAGGGTGTTTTCTTCAATTGCTCAATTCCTGAAGTGATTGAACAAGCGATTAAAGACGTGAATCAGGTATTGGAACGAACAGGGAAGACGCTAACTATTGGTGTTTACGCGAACAGCTTTGCGCCAATTAAAGTGAATCACCAAGCGAATGAGTCATATCAAGGACTTAGACACTTCTCACCAACAGAATATCTGGAATACGCGAAAACGTGGCATCGCTTAGGGGCGAGTATCATTGGCGGCTGTTGTGGCATTGAGCCAAGTCATATTGCTGAACTGACGGCGTGGAGAGATACTGTTGAAGAATCTTAATCTCGGGCTCACCATTCCTGCGATTGGCACTGTCCTGATCATTTTATTTGTCTCTTCGATGTTCCCTGAACAGTCTCAAGCGATGGCGAACAACGCAATGACGTTTGTGACCGATTGGTTTGGTTGGTTAGTGCAAATCTTCAGTCTTGCTCTTGTTGGCTTTCTACTGTGGTTGGCGTTTTCCAAGTACGGTGACATTCGATTAGGGGAAGGAAAGCCCGAATATTCGAACTTCTCTTTTGGCGGCATGATCTTTACGGCTGGCGTTGGTGCATCGCTTATTTATTGGGGGATTGGGGAGCCTATGTACTACCTACAATCTCCTCCGTTATTTGCCGAGGCCAACAGTTATACCGCAGCTGCGTGGTCGGTCACTTATTCAATGTTCCACTGGGGGATAACAGGGTGGGCGATCTACTGTTTCCCTGCGATTCCTTTTGCTTACGCTTTCTATGTACAAAAACGCCGTACATTGAAGCTCTCGACACTCTGTGAACCCGTAATTGGTAACAATCCAATCGTGGGTAAATGCGTGGATCTTTTGGCCATCTTCGGCACACTCGCGGCGTTTGCGAGTTCATTGGCGTTAACCGTTACTCTGCTTAGTACGGGAACCGCTGGACTATTTGGAATAGAGAATAACTTGTTGCTTCAAGGTGGCATCATCTTCTTGTTTGTATTGGTTTTATTTGCAGTGACGCTGGTGGGCTTCAACAAAGGCATCAGTAAGGTATCGGATTACACGGTCATCGCTGCGATTCTCTTTGCCTTGTTTGTGCTGTTTTCATCAAATGCCCAATTTGTCTTGAACAACGTAACGGATTCACTTGGAGTGATGCTCGATAGCTTTTTCCGTATGTCCCTTTGGACAGATCCTGTGCAAAAGAGTGGTTTCCCTCAAGCATGGACTCAATATTATTGGTTCTGGTACTACGCGTACTTAATCATGATGGGGTTGTTTATTACCCGCATATCGAGAGGCCGTACTATCCGTGAAGTCATCTTGTATACCATCTCGATGGGCGCTTTGGGATGTGCTTTCTTTATCTCTATCTTTGGGGGCTACGCGGTTTGGGCGCAGTTATTCGGTGGTTATCCTGTTCAAGAGTGGATGAGCAATGGTGGATTGACGTTTGCCGTCGTCTCGTTGATCAAAACGTTGCCAGCAAACAATGTGGTTCTTGCGGTGTTTTTGGTGATTCAGTTCTTCTTGATGTTGACGACGATGTCGAGCGCTAGTGTTGCCACCTCGATGCTGACGACGAATCAGTTATCCCTAAACGGAGACCCAGACAACAAAGTCAAACTGATGTGGGCAGGGGCGATTGCACTTATCAGCTTTAGCGTATTCCTCACAGGTGGCGGCATCAATACCATTAAGTCTTTGTGCGTGGTAGCGGGACTACCGATGATGTTTATCTACGGCATTTTGGTTAAACAACTCATGATGGAACTGAAAGGCAAGACAGCTTCGCAACCAGAATCGGAAGCGTCTGTAGAAGCACAAGAACTGATTGCTTAGCCTAAAACAACAAACCCTCTTCATGTTTAAACTTGAAGAGGGTTTCTATTGTTCAATCCACGAACTTGAGATCTTATACCTTCCCTGAGCGCTAACTTGATGCGCTGTTCTTCATCAGTAAGAAAAACACAAACACACCACCTATTGAAGTGGTGACGATACCGACAGGAAGCTCCTGAGGAATGAGTATGACTCGCGCTATCAAGTCACTTCCAAGTAAAAATAGACTGCCAAGGATAGCGGAGAAAACAATCAACCCTTTATGCAATGAGCCCGTTTACGCCTAAAACGCGCTCTATCGATGGGTCAACTTTCACAAGGTTATTTTTTCATTAGTTCATATCAATAAATCATGCTTTGCGCCAATACTTCAGCGCAGGCCGTGGTTAGCCTAACCCTTGTTATTTAAATTGAAGGTTTGGCATGCCAACCATAGAACTCAATGGTTCAGACGGTAAAGGTGGTGTAAATCTGCGAGAAGATATGGTCGATATCAACTCATGAGAGCCATCAAAGCAAATCCTAAATGGCATGAAGCGAACAAAGCGTTGGATTGGTCGATGTTGGCTCGCGCTGAACATCGCTATGACGAGAGGCTAAAAGCAGCGTTTGCAACATTCAGCGTATGAAAAGGAGATGAAAAATGACATTCGAAGAAATAAAGAACAAGCTAAAAGGACACGCTAAGTCAGTCGCAGTCGCTGTTTTGGGTGGTTTATCCGCAATCGCTATTCCAGTTTGGCAGATTTACTTTGTAGAAACATCAGACATAAATGTTGAAATCGAAGAGATACGCCGAGTTAATGCTGATACGTACCGCGTTGCATTGGCAACAGAAGAACTTAGGTTGCTCATACCATATATTGATGAATCCTTATTCTATGAAGTGGAGCCAAATGGAAATAGGGGAGATAAGATTCGTTACCCTACATTCGATGTAAACACACTGATAGAAGCTTATGACAGTGCAAAAGTTGATTTGAAAAACATTGCAGAAACAAAAAGACAATTGTCACGGTACATCACGACGATTGATGCCTACCTAGATCCGGAAAATAATGAGTTTTTGTTGACGGAATTCCGTGTAGGTGAAATGAAAAGCTGGGGTTTAAGTAACTATATTGATGATGATGAAGCGGTTTATTATGAGCGACAAGTGTTATCAATAACAAGAAACTACTCAGGGATGACATTTAAAACGGGTAGTGGCCCAGCCTTGAACGTACCAGCGCTAAAGTTTTTGTTGTCTGATGTGAAAGAAGATCTGCAAGAAGTGATTGAGGAAAATGATACGACGTTGGAAAATCTACGTGACAACATGCGAGGTATTGACGCGCAATTGGCGAAAATTCAGGGAGAACAGCAGGGGCTTTATAGCTTTTTTGAAGTAGACATAGTGGCCACCAATAATGGACGCGCGAGTGCATCGCTTCGTCCCGTAGGGATGGTAAGGGTCAATATTAGCGGCAATAACTATGTAGATATCAAATTGGAACTGGTCGATTTCCAAAATTCATCAGAACTGCCTCCATCGTCAACTCGTTTATTGACCTATCGTTCTAATGAACTGCATCAGATGCCAGTGGAAGACAGAAACTTGGTCAATGCGTTTTGGGGCAGTACAGGACAAGCCAGGTTGATAAATTTAGATACAAAGCATCAGGTCTACTCGTCAAAGCCGACAGCTTTTGCAGACAATAGCAATCAAAAAATACTGTTTGATCAACTAAAGAAAGCGGCGGCTTCGATTTAGATAGTTATTGAGTCAAATCTCTGGGTGAGGGGTGAATTGCAGTAGCAGAAATCTGACACTTAAACTCCATATAAAGTAAAAAAACGTGTTCTAAAACGTTACGCAGAGCAGTTGTACGACTGAATCAGGTGTAATAGCGCGATCACAGCGAGAAAGTTTATGCCCGAATGTTAGTGTGTCTGTCCCAACTAGTTTGTACGCTCGTTTTTATATAATCATAGAATATATAGCTTGATATATTTACATTAATTTTTAGTGACTTATGATAGATTAATGGCAAGTCGGGCAGACAGAAAAACGAGACCGCCTGTTATTAATAATGTTATATATCAATGAAAGGAATACGAAAAGATGTCAGAGAAATATATGCTTAGAGCCTTAGAAATTTCTAAGAATGCATTCCCCTTTTGTATTCCAAATCCCCCTGTTGGTTGTGTTCTTGTCAAAAATGGCGAGGTGGTGGCCGAAGGGTATACACAATCAATAGGCGGTAACCATGCAGAAGTTCAGGCTCTTGAATCCTATTCTGCTTCAAAAGAAGGTGTTACCGCGTATGTAACGTTGGAACCTTGTTCCTTTGTTGGTCGGACTCCCGCTTGTGCCAACACATTAGTTGAATCGGGCGTAAGGCATGTCGTTGTCGCTATGTTGGATCCAGATACTCGTAATAGTGGAAGGGGTATCGAAATCCTAAGGCAGGCGGGTGTCTCCGTACAAGTTGGTTTATGTGCAGAGCAAGTCAGTGCTTTCTTGGAGCCATACTTAAGTCAATCGTAAAGGCATATGACGAACTACCAACGCTCGGTAACTTAGGTTAAGTGTGTTGGAATGCGTTGCTAGCCACTTAGCTGGGCATTAGCCAACTATCGTAGTTTCTAGGTATAAAAATGATTCCAATAAACAATTCGATTGTTTCCGGAGTAGCACTGTCGGAAATAAACGGTGAAACAAAGATGCTTCTAATGAAGCGAGTGAAAGGCGGCTTTTGGTGCCATGTCGCAGGTTCAATGGAAGAAGGTGAATTGCCTTGGCAAACCATCGTTCGAGAGTTTCAGGAAGAAACCCAGATTGAAGTGACAGAACTGTACAATGGCCAATTCCTAGAGCAGTTTTATGAGTCCTACTCGAACGTTATTGAAGTCATTCCAGTCTTTGTAGTTAAGTGTCCAGCGAATCAAGAAGTCGTTCTTAATCATGAACACACGGATTTTAAATGGTGTAGCTTAGAAGAAGCGTTAGAGTTATCGTCTTTTCCAACACAACATGCAGCATTCAAGCACGTTTGGGAGTATTTTGTAGACAAGCCTATTAATGAGCTATGTCGTATAACACTCGGCTAAAAAACGATCAAAGTGTCAATGATTAATTTCTAGTCACTTGTGATCGTAAATGAGGCAGACGGAAAAACGAGACTGTCTGTTATTAAGCATGTGAGGTCTCAGGAGGAAAGGATGCCCAAAGTAGTTTCAGTCAGTAAATGTGCTGAGCACACTTTTTCTAAATCAATTGCTGATTCAATATTACTGATTGAGGGAGAAGGTGTTGAAGGAGATGCCCATCGAGGAAAAACGGTAAAGCACCGTTCAAGAGTAAAAGTCGACCCTAATCAACCAAATCTTAGACAAGTTCACCTTATTCACAATGAACTATTCTCCGAGCTTAAAGCTAAAGGGTTTGAAGTTGAGCCAGCATCACTTGGGGAAAACATCACAACATCAGGCATCGACTTACTAGGGTTACCAAGAGACAGCGTAATTAGGTTTAGCAGTGGGGCAGAGGTTTTGATTACAGGTCTCCGCAACCCTTGCCCTCAAATCGAGGCATACCAGACTGGGTTATTGTCTGCTGTTTTGTGCAAAGATAGCTCAGGAAGGTTAGTTCGTAAGGCTGGGGTAATGGGAGTCGTCAAAGTCGGTGGTCGAGTTTCTGCAGGCGATAGCATCGTTGTTGAGTTACCCGATGAGCCATTCCATGCTCTAGAAAGGGTTTAAGTTGGCGTGATACGTAAATGAGGAAACATGAAAAATCAGGGAAAGTTGTTCTCCTTTTGTGGCAAGATGGGAGCAGGTAAATCAACCAAATCAAAGTGTGTTGCTGCTGAAAACAATGCAGTTCTTATTTCAGAAGATGATTGGCTGTCAGCTCATTACCCCTCACAAATTCAAACGTTTGATGACTACATTAAGTACTCAACTCTTATCAAACCTTTTGTTAGAAGCCATATTCAAAGTTTGTTGAACGTTGGGGTCAACGTTGTCATGGATTTTCCAGCGAATACTATTAAACAAAGAGCTTGGTTCATATCACTGTGCGTCGAAGTAGGGAGTGAGCATGAGCTTTGGTATTTAGACCTAACAGATGAGCAATGCTTATCCCATATTGCTAAACGCCGAGTTGAACAACCAGAAAGAGCTATGTTTGATACAGAGGCTGTGTTTTATCATGTCACTCAGTATTTTGAAGCTCCAGCAGCGAGTGAAAATCTTAGTTTAGTGCGAGTGGGATGATACGCATACAAACCTTTAAGACAGATTTACAACCCTTGGCATTGTTTATATGCGTCGCTTGATGTGTTTAGGGTATTATGCGGAGGAAAAGGTATGGTGTTGCTCACCACTGAATTGGACAACTTGTTATAGTGTCTGTCCCAATTAGATTCTACTTAATTGGAATAATGGCTAATCCCCAATAATTAGGAATGCAAATGAATAAGCCGATTTTGAGGAGTGTGTTGATACTACTTGGTCTAACAACTCCACATTTGGGATACACAAATGAGTCTCAGAGCTCTGAATTAGTAAAATATGGTCAAATCTATACTCAGCTGATTCAAAATCAACTAGGTAACATCAATGAAGTTAATGGCCAAAAATGTGAGTTTCAGATTTCGTTAAACTCTCATGGTAAAGTTATGTCGCTTAGCTCATCTGGCCATGAAAAGCTGTGCCAAGCAGGTGAAGCTGCGGTCAAACGAGTTGACGTATTTCCTTTACCAAAGAGCAATGTAGCCACGCAGCTACAACAAATTACATTGACCTTAAATTTCATGTAAAGGCGTAACATTAGACGATGGCGTCAATAGTTAATTTTTGGCGCCATTACTATCTCTCCTAACATAGAATTTAATATCACGACCATCGTTCACACACAGGCAACGATTGCCATTTTCTGGTTTTCCTACCGAAAGAATCTGTTACAGTGTCTGTCCTAATTAGATTTAGTGTTTACGGCACAATGCTTTAGGCAGGTGGTAATCTTGCTCACTACTTAATCGGGCGTTAGCACTCAGGATCATACAACAAGGAGGGTTTATGTTTCCATTAGAGGTATTTGTCACTTATACATTGGCTTGTTTATTGTTAGTTGTTTCGCCCGGGCCAGATAATTTACTCGCAATCGGCCGTGGTTTAAGTCAAGGTCGATTGGCGGCAATAATGTCAGGAATGTCTTCTGGGGCCGGTATCTTGTTTCATGTCGTGGCAGCTACCTTTGGGCTCACTCTTCTAATTCAAACCTCTGAAGTGGCATTTTACGTAGTAAAATTCGTTGGTGCTGCTTACTTAATTTGGTTGGGTGTGAAAGTGCTTCGTTCGAGAAACCTGTTCTCATTGGAGCCTGCGAAAAAACAGCCACTGAAAGTGATATTCTCAACTGGCTTTCTATCAGCAGCGCTTAACCCGAAGCCAGGTATGTTTGTTCTTGCTTTTGTACCTCAATTTGTAAACCCAAGCTTAGGTTCAGTGACGACTCAAATGATCGGTTATGGCATCTGGTTTGCGTTATTAACGGCCGTTGGCTTTAGTTTAATGGGGGTTTTCTCGTCTCAATTGTCTGAGTGGTTTAGAAACAAACCTAGACTAGTGTCAGGGTTAAATATCGGTGCAGGTATCACATTCGTTTCTTCTGGTTTGGCAGTGGCGTTTATGAAGCAGCGATAATCTAGGTGCTAACAAGGAACGATGGCGTCGATAGTTAATCTTTGGCGCCATGGCTATCCGAGATAACACTGCCTCGAAGCATAGAATTTAATATAACAACCATCTTTCTCATACAGGCAACGATTGCCGCACTTTTGGTTTTCCTGCCGCAAGCATTTGTTAAGTTTTCTATCCCTGTTCAGGTGTCTGTCCCAATTAGGTCCATGCGTTTATCATGCCGCTTACTTAGAGAAAAAGTATGCACGTAAAGGCACATACTTTATAAGTGATTTTGCTATAGGAAATGTAGAGAGAAAGATTAAAAATCAGAAGCTTCAGGATCTACGTATATAATAGAGTCACGAGCCCAATGGGATAAATCATAAGAGAAGGAGTCTGCACCATAAAGCATCCCCCACATTGTACTAATGTTTCTTATATCCCAATCTCTTATGTCCTGATTGAAAGATTTGGCGCCGTAGAACATGGCATGAGTATCATATATTCCCGAAACATCCCATTTGGATATGTCTTGGTTAAAGTTTTCCGCTCGATAAAACATACCTTTCATTGAGCCCACAGAACCTATATTCCAAGACGAGATATCGCCATTAAATTTACTTGCACCACGAAACATATACGACATGTATCTAACACTCGTTGTATCCCATTCTGATAAATCATGGTTGAATTTTTTCGCCAGATAAAACATGTAGGACATATTTTCAACATTGCTGACATCCCAGAGATTTATGCTTTGATCAAATGATACAGCATCAGCAAACATACCTTCCATCGTCTTCACTTTGCTTACATTCCAGCTTGAGATATCCTGATCAAAAGACTTTGCTTTAGCAAACATCCCATTCATGTCCTCGACCTTGCCAACGTTCCAGTTTGAAATATCTTTGTTAAAAGAGCTGGCACCACCGAACATGGTTCTCATGTTAGTCACATTAGAGACATTCCACTTTGATAAGTCTTGATTAAAAGATTCAGCTTTCTGAAACATTCCCGCCATGTTGGTTACATTACTCACATCCCAATTAGAAATATCTTGGTTAAAGGAATGCATTTCATGAAAAAGCATACTCATGTCTGTTATTTCAGAAGTATCAACGTTTGATATATCTTCTTTGAAGAAGAGCATATGCTTAATATCGTTGACAGTAACCTTCATTGGAAGAAATTTGGGTTTATTCTCATCCGTTAATGCCGAAGTCATTTTGCCATCGTCGTAATTAAAAGTTATATATTTGGCGACATTTGAGACATTCCAAGCCCTCAAGTCCTGATTGAAAGCCCTAGCCGCAAAGAACATAGCCGTCATGTCCTTCACATTACTCACATCCCAACTCGATATGTTTTGATTGAAAGAGTAAGTAAAGCTAAACATACCATTCATATTGGTAACGTTACTTACATCCCATCCAGAGATATCCTGATTAAATGCTTTAGCTTCATAAAACATGTTGGACATGTTAGTCACGTTACTCACGTCCCACCCAGAGATATCTTGGTTAAATCTTCGTTTATGAGAAAAAAGACTACTCATGTCTTTTATTTCAGAAACATCTACCTGAGTAACGTCTCTACCTGCTTTGATCATTTCAAGCAATTCTTGCCGATTAAGCGGATGTGTTGGGGTTGGTTCTTTTTCGCAGCCTACCAGTAAAAATAATCCTATTAAAAGAATTGGCTGTAACTTCTGCATTATCTTCCCTTATTCAACAAAACGTAACCTTTTATATATGGATGTATATTCTACTGTTAAAAAACAGACCAAGCTTTCCATATACAAGGTCACTAGGTTTCAGTGCGACGTAAAGCCATTCATCGCCTGTTAATCTGCATTGACTCTATAAAAAGTTATTTTACTATAGATGGGTATTCAATAGGTATCATTAGGCTCACTCAGTGGTTTCGCCAATGCAGTGACTGACATGAGGTCAGTGATCTTTTCTCGAATTTAAACGGACTATTAATGCTCGCCATACCCCTACCATTTATTGCTGCGTTGTTATTGTTCATCACAGGCGTATTGCTTCGATGCCGTTGTCCACACACGGGTCAAAAGCCATTTTGGTTTATCATGTTGTGTGCATTGATGATCACCATGGTGGGGTTGCGATGGGTAGTCGATATTGCCTTATTCCGATTTCTTCAACCCATTCTTGGCGCCAGTATACCAGTCGCGGCTTGGCTTTGCTTTTCAGGGGCTCATCGAAACAAAACAAGCTCAAAATTACACTGGATTGGTCCTATTACTGTGCTAGTTGGCGGCTTATTGCATCAGCATATCTGGGTTGGAAGCGTTGATATACTGTTAATCTTACTCTATTTCACCTACGGTAGTTTGCTGTTGAAGTCATCATTCAGCACGCCAGAACGAGTTCGATTAAGCGATGTATCCAGAGTGGAGGTCGCAGAACGAGTGGCAGGCGGGCTTCTTCTGTTTTCTGCTCTGGTCGATGCGGCGCTCTCATACGATATATTGTGGTTTAACGCGCAGCACAGCAACCTGATATTATCGATAGGCTATCTTGTACTTATTCCTGTCATTGTCGCTGCGGTGATAGTGATCAGTGTGAGCACGCCCGTCAAAGATCACCAAGCTTCACCGCCAATATCCTCTCCTCAACAAATCGATACGACGGTTACGTCGACGGGGCATTTGGATAAAGACCAAGTACAAGCAGTATCGAACATCATGGCTAAATTCGATGCGTTGATGAGAGAGCAACAAGTCTTTACCGATCCTGACTTAACGCTCGACAGACTGTCGCGAAAGCTTGGTATTCAAGCGAGAAAAATATCCTCAGCGGTTAACCAAGTTCATAACCAAAACATTTCTAAAGTGATTAACACGTATCGAATTGAACATGCCAAGATGTTGCTGCAACAAAGTGACGACACGATAACAGATATCTTCCTCAGCTCAGGGTTTCACACTAAATCTAACTTCAATCGTGAGTTTTTACGGATAACAGGTCAAACTCCGAGTGAGTTCCGACGTTTACCACCAGAGTGAGATTGAATGCTAGGGTTAGCCTTTATCGCTTGAGAAAGTCAACAATGTCGTCCAACATCGCTTGATGTAGCTCATTGCGTGATGTGCCGATGCCATCCTGACAAATAATGCCATCACCCGGTACTTCCTCTTCAAGAAGAGACTGTGCGCCCGATTTACAATCTTGGATAAAGCTAAAATGCGTAGCGTTTTGGTACACCTTATACCGTCTTGAGTAAACTGGTATGTGCTCGGCAATGTGACCCGATTCTAACGCTTGTGGTAGGTCGCCAATATCGATGCCAGCGGCCAGGATTAAAGTTGGTATCCGAATGTCACTTAAGCTGTCGATTGAAAAGCTACGAGCAAGGCCCAAATCTAGGCTAACCACACGCTTGATCCGCCTATCCTGCAGCGTTTTCAGGTTTGGTTCTTGAGCTTGAATGCTCGCTAGCCCTAGCTCTGTAGCAAGGCCACAAGTACGTGGGTTCGGGTAGTTCAAACAATCAGACTTGAAGGTTGCTCTGTCCACCTTAGCACCGGCTAATTGCATCACCGTCCAGCCGCCTAATGAGTGTCCTATCGCCGTGATATCGTCGGCATTGACATGCGCTTTCCACCGAGTTGTCGTTAACAAGTGGTCGAGAACACGTGATACATCGCGAGGTCGTTCCCACCACTTTGCGGCTTGGAGGGGAGAGTGATCAAAAGACGTGGTTCCGGGGTGGTCGGCGGCCGCGACAATATAGCCGCGCTTAACCAATTCGGTCGCTAACCAGTTTTGATTGCGCCAGTTTCCTCGGTAGCCGTGTGATAACAGCACCACCGGAAAAGTGTTGGATAGGATCTGGGCACCTTTAATGACATGCGTGCCGACGAAGGCTGGGTTATCGCCAATCAAGGTTGAATGTGACATCTCGTTTGTCGGATACCAAATGGCAGTACCCAGAGGGCGTTGAGGATCGTCAGTTAAGGTGATTTGTGTGAACCCCACACCAGTGGCGAGGGCACAACGAGAAAGAAAAAGAATCGATACAAACAGCCAATGTGTCCATTTCATGGTTTTAGCTCCAATTGAGATGATGAGTGCCAATATGAGCCAAGGCTAGGTATTACGAGACCTCAAACACGATCTAGGACGACCTAAATCGTATTCGAGGACCTAAGTTAGCGACTTTACCTACTTTTCGTAGTTGAGCTGATTAGTCAAGAGCTCTCAGCCTGCTTCAATTGGCTTTGACGCCAGTAATTGACTGATGAGATAGCCGCTAAAAAGATAACGACGGCGGTCATCACATGTATGACTGACTCCGACGTCCCTTCATACGCATTACTGCCTAAATCAATCGCGGCAGAAACGATAAATAGGCGAATAGCTGTCACGAGTGATGCTGCGATTCCCGTTAGATCCGGGAAAACTTGCATCGATTTCGCAAAGAACAATCCAATCGATAACCCTGCACCTATTGAAAACAAGCACATCGTTCCTGTTAAGATAAATGGTGAGTTGAGTTGCTCGGACGGTAATAAGAAAAAGACGAGCGTGGTGGTAAATATTAAGCCAAGCCCAGTGCTTTTTAATTTATCGATACCGAACCTGTCGATTAAGCGTGCGTTATTCAAACTCACCAAGACGAATGTGCCCAGTGTTGCCATTTGGAAAAACGGGAAGCGTTCGGGGCTGACTTCTAATTGCTCTATATACAATAACGACATGTTGGAAACATAAATCATATAGGCAGCAAGAATTAAGCTCGTCACAAGCGTGTTGTACCAAAAGGCAGAAGAAGACAATACGGTTTTGTAGTCGCTTATTATTCGTTTAGGTGCGACCTTCTTTCGTTTATCTGTACTCAAAGATTCAGGTAAGAAGAAGAAGCATTTGACCGCAGAAAGCAGTACTAAAATGGCAATAAAGACAAAGTTTGCTTTATACCCCATATGAAGGCTTATCCAGCCACCAATAAGAGGTGCAAAAGCCATCAAGCTGACCACTAACGTGTTGAGATCGGCAATCAGTTTAGCGGCTGAATCTTCATCGAACAGATCAAATATCATTGCGGTGCCGACGATCACACACGCCGAACTGCCGAAGCCTTGGAGTAGTCGAAACGCTAATAATTGCTCGATAGTCGAGGCAAAAATGCAGGCGATACTAGCGGTAAGAAAGACACTAAAACCAAACATTAGTATCTTTCGGCGACCAAAATGATCCGATAGTGGTCCGTAGAGCAAGGAACCAATACAGATACCAATAAAGTTATAGCTCAGAATGCGTTGCACCATCACCGCGTCGGTGTTGAAGTCATTTAATATATCGGGGAATGTGGGTAGATAGATATCCGTTTCCATGGCAGCACCAAGGAATATGAATACCATTAAAAATCGAAACCACTTTCCCTCATGAGAGATGGGAAACATAGTTAATCCAATGCGTTGTTATTATAAAAGTTATAAGCGCAGACGCTGCAGAGCAGGGTAGGCTTAGAATTAAATTTGATGTTGGGATGCGCGTAGTAGAGAGGAGTGTTACGCAGAGTTGTTATTCCCGTCACTTGGTTGTGATCAAGTATCGAGCGAATGTAACATAATGTTTTAAGAATGCAAGGCGTTGATTTGCATTTTTATACTGCTTTATGTAAACAATGAAAGTCGTGTCATTTAAACTTCTTCAGAGATGTTCGTGATTTGTGATTCAAGAGAAGCAAGATTACCAATCAGGATTTGGCTGCTATGAGTGCACCGAATGCGAGCTAGAAAACGCCGCAAAACTTTTTATTACTGATTTCTATTATCGTTGCTATCGCGTTTTCGAGCTGGATGACAGCAAATAATAAATTTATAAAATAATACTGATTTTACGCTTAAAACTGCTTACACTCACCCGGCAAAATAAACCTATCTAAGGAGAGAAGTCTTGGGGTTAGATACTGCTTATGTGCCTGTGAGAAAACAAGACATTGATTATTTTATTGATGATGTCGTAAGGGACCCGAATCTACTCGATGAAAGAGTCGCGCTATTAACTCAATCTAAACAAGACCGAGAGTTTCTAAGAGACAACTTATACAGCACGGTTGTAAATCAGAATGAAGAGCAACCCTTTGACGCCTATTTGGGGTTTGCAGCGTGTAGCATTTTGGCTTACCTACGCCCTTACTATTACGACAGGGGGCAATCTCTTATCGATATTGCCGCGAACAGCGCGTGTTCTAGATCTCTTTTAGCGCTATTTGATGAGTTCTCTGTATGTTTTCCAACGGTTAAACATTGTGGTGATTCGTATAGTCCTAACTATCGTTCAGGGGTCTATGTAAAAGAAGAGAACGTCGGCGCACTACTTGAGCAACTGTGCAGCGAAGAGTTGAGTGCGGTTGTCGAGTTTGACGAGCCAAACGGTTTGCTTTCGGCATTAAGGTATGCCAACAAGCATGGGACTGGATTGCTTGAGGCGTTTGATATTCATGTGCCCATGTCCGGAGATTTTCATACCAGCCCGTTTAACCTTCGAGCGAGTTACCTGAATAACCTAGATGATGAAGTGACGGAACAGGATTGTACCCATACGGGATTCACAATAGGGATACCCGTGCCGTCTTCTAGCACCATCAGCTTCGATGATATAGGTAAAATAGTCTACGAATGGATGGATAATGAGCATTTGCTCCCCGCTCATCCACATGCTTCTGGCGCAAGTCGGGCTGTCTCTGGTCAAATCAAAATGACGATGATATGCCAAGACCATACTCCGATTATCTTAATAGCAACAGAGAGGAACGTCTTTCTACCTGATGCTGACCGCTACTTCGAACAATTAAGGACATCACTTTCCGAACATTTAACTGACAATGGCTTAGAGTCTAACTTTTTCATTTCCGCACATGATGAAAATGAAGTACCAGAAGAAATCGGCTGTGTAAAAAATGCGAATGTCTTATACAAAATGAAGCCCAGTTTTGTAGTAGGCAATCACCAGTGCAGCTTCGTTGTCGATGACCAAAAAGTAGAAATGAAATTCAGCTTTAAAGGCACGCTCGACATTACAGTCAATGGCAAAGCCGTCGATCACTATAAAATAAGTTTCTCCCAAGTACACAGAACGGTTTATTTTATTAATGGCAACTGGTACACCATTCGGGTCAAGAGTGTGAAACCGACAGCAGGGGAACTGGATATACAGCTGTACAAGGGTATTTTCATGCAAGCCAAGTTTAAACTCCTCCCAGGTTCTGCGCTCTATACCAAATCACAAAATGGTGTCTTATTGCTTGGTGAGATGTTGACCATTTTCTCTGGTATTTTGATGATGATGTTCCCAAGGCCAGTATTGGTTATGCCACTGCTTGTGTTGTTAATGGCAATGTATAAATACAACAAAAGGCACCATTTTATGCTTGTTTCCGTTGAAATAACGGACGATAACCCCTTATCAGAATAACGCTTGCGGCAGAGTGAATGCGAAAAGGGTAAGGCGAGTTTTGGGCTCGCCTTGTTGTTTTTGTTTTGGCATGAGTTGGCGCATCTTATGATGAGTTTTCCCGGTGCTTTCCGGTCAGTATTCAAGCAAGCTGTTCGATGCGGATCAAGATTGTGGCATCGCACTGATGTTTTTGAGTGAAATCGACTTAGAATAGGCAAAAACAGAGTCGTACAGCGCAAGTTAGGTCGCGGTATGTCAAATAGGAACGAAAAAGCTGTGGAATACAGCGTTGGGAAACAAGATGAAAACCTATATCTTAACCGCCAGCTGCCCGAGTCGCGCAGGGACAGTCGATGTTGTCACACGATTTTTATTGCAATTTGAATGCTACATCAAAGAGTTAAACTCATTTGATGACACGCTCAACCAACGTTTCTTTATTCGCGCCGTATTCAGTGTCCAAAGTGGTCAAGAACTCGATAGAGAATCCTTTGATTCAGCCTTTTCAGTGCGGGCATCAGAGTTTGATATGGACTGGGAACTAACCCCTTCTGACTATCGACCCAAAGTGGTGATCATGGTGTCTAAGTACGATCACTGCCTCAATGATCTGCTGTATCGCTACCGTACAGGCAATCTTAAAGTGGATATCAAAGCGGTAATATCCAATCATCCAGATTTGCAGTCTTTAGTGGAATGGCATGATATCCCTTATCACCATTTTCCCATTTCGGCGGAAACCAAACCCCAGCAAGAAGCCTTGGTGCAGTCTGTGCTCGATGAAACCGAATGTGAGCTATTAGTGCTTGCACGATACATGCAGGTGTTGTCACACGATATGTGCAGCCGATGGTCGGGTAGGGCGATCAATATTCACCACTCGCTATTACCTGGTTTCAAAGGGGCAAAACCTTATCATCAAGCTTACAACAAAGGCGTTAAGCTGGTGGGTGCCACTGCCCACTACGTGAGTGATGACCTTGATGAAGGGCCGATTATTACTCAAGGCCTAGAGACGGTTGACCACACCTATTATCCAGAAGATTTAGCCAAAAAAGGCTTGGATGTAGAGTCACTCACGCTAGGCAGAGCGATTCAATACCATGTTGAGAAGCGTGTATTTATGTATAACGATAAAACGGTGGTGTTTGAACGTTCGTAGCTGAAATCCTTGGTGCTGCTAACGCAAGCTAGGTAAGGGTTATTGGCGTGAAAGGCAATACGCCGCCACTTAATGAACAGAAATGCTCATAGCGCGAACATTAGCCAGATTGGTCTATCACGCCTTTGCCCCTTATCACGTTAGGGCAAAACTCCTACAGTACTAGTTAACAGATTTTGTCCTACAAATTGTAATCTTCATCAGAACGTAAATGCGATTCCCAAAGTGTTTCTATATCGAATGTCACCAATAATTTGGGTTATCTATCGCTTTCAAGCATGTTGGTTTGCCCACAACGTGAGGGATTACTTCACCAACCAAAGATTGTGCAATCCATCCTTCAGGGTAGGATAAGCCTAGCGGAGCTTGAACTACGTCCTGACTGATTTGGGCAAATCCTATTTTTGAATAAAAGTTGATATCACCGTAAGTAATGGCAACGGTCACACCTTTCTCTTTCATTGTCGCTAACCCAAATTTGATCAATCCTTGACCTACACCTTGCCCATGACAATCTGTTGCAACAGCCACGGGGGATAAAAGGAATATGTTTTCACCATTAGGAAACGATAGGCGAGAGAAAATGATGCTACCGACAATGCGTGCACTTTCATCTTGAGCAATAAACACATAAAGATCCTCATCTTTGGTTGGCAAAGTGAGAAAGTCTTCTACGAGTTTCGCAATCAATGCACCTTCTTTTTCGCCTTCTGAATCCGAAAATGTGTCATTGAACAGTGTAATAATTTCTTGAGTTTGTTCTTGTTTGTACAAAGTGTATTTCATATCTCTATCTCTATCTCTATCTCTATCTCTATCTCTAGTTTGCAAGTTTTAAAATAAAATACTGATAGGTAAAGTCTTTTGTGGCACTGCGCTCGTAAACTGAAATCTCTTTCTTAATGTCTAGTAACGCTTGGGACACGGGCATAACAGCTTGTAATTCCTCAACTCGGTCTTGCAGCGGCTGCCAGTAGTTTTGCCATGCATCGACGCCTAATGAGAAGTGTTCGATCACGTCGTAGCCATGCTTTTGGAACAGCTCTAGTCGTTTAGGTATCGATTGAATGTCTGGGTAGTCTGCCAGCCAAAACTGTTTTGTCTCTTCGTCGGGAGAGTCAGTGAGCCAAACCAAATCACTCACCATCAAGACGCCATTGTCTTTTAACATAGGCTTCCATTGTTTTAGTGCGTTCTCCATTCCCATGATGTAGACGCAGCCTTCCGCCCAAATGGCATCAAAACATTTTGCCTGAAATGGCAGTTCCGTCATGGAGGCACAAACAGGAGAAATACGATCGTGTAACTGTGCGTTTTGGATCTTTTTATCCAGCTGTTCTACGGCAACAGGCTCATTATCCATTGCTGTAATGTGTGCGTTGCTGTTGTTAGCTAGTAGTAACGTTGAGATGCCAGTGCCACAACCAATGTCTAAAATATCGGTCATTGCCTGAGGTGACATTAATGAAATCGCTTTTAACGAGTCCTTGTGACTCCCTGGCCCCCATCTTTCTAATGTTGCAAAGACCGTCATAAAGTCTTTCATGTAACTCTCGTGTTCGTTCATATCTTTTGATAACCACTTCAATCTGAGTGCTTCTTTTTCACTGTAACCCTGCTTACTTAACCAGTTTAAGTAAGCGCTAGGCGCCCTTTGACTGAGAAAATGGTGTAACTCTCTTTGTGGACGCTCCCCAAGTAGTGCCAGTAGCAACTCACGAGCTTGGATTTTTTTATCAATTTCATGGTTGAGTTGCGTCAGTCGATTTTCCAATAAGCTTCTACTTAACTTCGCGTCCAAGCATTGTTCGCACTCTTTCAATGAGAGACCTGCGCTTTGAAGTTGCTGAATCAAATACAGTCGTTGCAAATCGCTTTCGCTGTAATAGCGATATCCATTATCAAGACGCTGACCGGTAATCAGCCCTAACTTCTCGTAATAGAGTAAGGTGGTGCGAGATATACCAGCCTTTGCTGCCAATTCCGAAATCAAGTACATGTGAGAGGTGACCTAAGTGTTCTTAGTATTTGGATAGTATGAACTGTAGAGTTGTAGACAGGTCAAGTAGACTTGTTCGATTTTTTCACCAACAGTGGCAGAAGTGAGATGAGAGTAATGAGGACTGCGGACGATTTAGAGATATTAGCCAGTTTTCAATACCAGAACTTATTTATGAATAGTTAAATTAGCAAACTACCTAAAATAGTTTTGTCCAGTTATAAGTCACGGCATCAATAGGCATTATGTATAAGCTGGTCGTGACTTATCAGCGAATTTATAAGATCGAGTATGAGTCAGTACACATTAGCCTACCCACAAAGCGACATTCTACCTCAGTAAAGAGGTTTATCTCTTAAACTAAGCCGTTACTCTACTATTAGCCCTAACACTAAAAGTCATTGAAATAAATTAATAATTCATATTGATCATTTTTATAAAATGCATTGATTATTTGTATTCAATAAATTACCCATTAATTAATCAAATCAGCCCTTGGATTGATTTTTAATCTTTTTGATTAAAACCAATTAAACTCAAGGGGAAACTGAAATGGGTAAACAACAACGCAAGGTTAAGGTTAGGGAGTGGAGATTGCTCATGACCTTAACCTTAGTCGGGCTGTTCCTTTCTGGTTGTGGTGGATCAGGGGGAGAAGAGGGAGCCAGCTCTTCGTCGCCACCTTCTAAAATTTCGGCACCAAACCCAACCGATAGCACCGCCCAATTAGAAAGGCTAACGCTGACCGCCTCGCCGATAGAAACCAAAGGGACCAGCGAGTTAACACTCATCGTAGGCAATGAGCAATCTTTCATTGCCGTGGGTGAATACTCGAATGGCCAGTCCAAAGTGTTGACTGAGGAATTGAGCCTCAATGATTGGTATTCCAGTGATAGTGAGTTGGGGGAGTTTATTCAATCTGGTGTTATAAAGGGCAAAGCGCAGGGGAACATTACCGTTTCTTTTAGCCATGATAACCTCACCAGTAACTCCGTCGATGTTAAGGTCACTGAAGTAGAGATCACCGATATCATCGTCACCCCTTCGGCGGTGAGTGTCGCCAAAGGTTTTAGCGAAGTGTTAACCGCCACCGCCACATACAACAATGGCCTATCAGCGAACATCAGTGATTCCGTTACTTGGACATCTTCCGAACCTTTGACAGCTGTAGTGAACTCTCAAAATAGTTTACTGACAGGGGTCGATGTCGGCAATGCGACCATCACAGCAACGCAAAACGATATCGTCAGTAACAAGGTCAATGTTGATGTTACCGATGCGGTAGTCACGGCTATCAGCGTCACACCCGAGAGTGTCACGGTTGCTAAGGGGCAGAGTGAACCTTTGACCGCAACGGCGTTTTTCAGTGATGGATCCTTATCCAACGTCACTGCTTCAGTCACATGGGAAACGGCTGACACCAATACGGCAACAGTCACCTCTAACGGATTACTATCGGGTAATGAAATAGGCACCACCAATGTGACTGCCACTATCGATGGCGTTACCAGCAATGTGGCGAGCGTGGTGGTCAGTGACGCTGTGATCAGCAATATCAGCATCACCCCACTAAAGGTCACGGTTGCCAAAGGCTTGAGCCAACAGTTGACGGCCATCGCTGATTATAGCGATGGCACCTCATCTGACATCAGTCGTTCTGCTACTTGGATTCCCGTCAACACGAATACTGCGACGTTGACTCCTGAAGGGCAGGTGATTGGAGGGCGAGTTGGTACAACCACAGTGACTGCGACTAAAGATGGCGTCACCAGTAATACCATTGAAGTTGACGTTACCGGTGCTGTAATCACTGCCATCGACGTGTCGCCAGAGACACTTAGTCTTGCCAAAGGATTACAACAACCACTGACAGCGATAGCCACATACAGTGATGATACCTCTTCAGACATCAGTGACTCCGTGACGTGGCTGCCCATCGATACAAGTACCGTATCTGTCACCCCTGAGGGTAAAGTGACGGGAGTAGAGGTCGGCGTCACCACAATTAATGCGGTGAAAGATCAAGTTACCAGTAACACGGTTGACGTTGAGGTCACCAATAAGATCATAACGGACCTGACTTTTTCTCCTAAGGCAGTGGGTTTGATGGTGAATAACACCCAATTAATGAAAACTACCGCACATTATAGTGATGGTAGTTCCTCCAATGTTAGTGATTCTGTGACTTGGCGGCCACCTGAAAACAGTCACATTGCGTCATTGACTGCCAATGGTTTGGTCACAGCGCTGCGTGAAGGGAGCACCACAATAACGGCTGTTGTCGACGGTTTTACAGACAGCGTTGAAGTTAACGTGTGTAGTGGCGATGGTACCAATGTGACGGGTAAGTGCATTTACATCTTGAATGTTGGCCATGGTGTATTTTATACCAGTACCCCTTCGGTAGCCTACCTTAACAGTGTCGGCCTAGGTGGAGGTCGTTACACCAGTGGCACTAAAGGGATGTTTTACACCTTTGACCATTCCAAAGCAATGCATCTGTGCTCCAAATACAGTGATATGAGTCTACACGGACGAACTAATTGGAATTTACCATCGATTCATTTATTGCGTGGTTTATATGAGAATGAGTTCCCTAAACGGTGGAATAATACTAATCGTTACTGGTCCTCAAGCGAGAGCCCTTGGGAAGGTCATGCACACAAACGGGCCGCCCATTTCTACGACAAGCAATACGAAAAAGCGAAATGGGGCTACTACGAAAAGGATATTTCTTTCTTCGCTTCGTGTGTCTCATATCCTTAGAGAGTGGGGTTGGAGCCACGAATTCACTCTTCGATCTCACCACAAAGGCGTATAAAAAAGTAAAAAGACGTCCAAGGACGTCCAAGGACGTCTTTTCGTTTTAAATGCCTCCCTGTAACCATTAAACCTGAAATGGCTTGAGCAAAAGGGCGAGGAGCCCAAGGTGGGTGGTAATTCACTGAATGATGAATTAATTGGTACGATTTAAGAAATAATCATGTTTGTTTTGGTGTATTTTTCTGAACCTATTAATTTCATATTCTCTCTGCCGTCGCCCAATAGAGGGCAGGAGATTAATATGAAAAACTTAACCATGACAGTAGATAGCGGCATTACTAAGCCGAATGCACTGCCAATCGCAGCGATGGCAAATATGGGAGAGACGCAATGGTAACGGTTCACTACTTTTTCGGCCCGATGTGTGGTTGGTGCTATGGCGCAACGTCGCTGCTGGAGGCCATTGCTGATCGCAGCGATATAGAACTTAAGCTTCACCCCGGGGGAATGATGGCCAATAAGGCCATTGAAGCGGATTTTCGCCAAGAGATATTGGTTTCGTGAATGTGGGGCAGCCAACTCGAATCAAGATTGATGCGTTTGATTACAGTCGTTTTGTGACTTGGTCGTGTCAGTAGAAACGCCATAGTTCCGCGATAACCCTGAATGTTTTTTCTATCTTGCCTGGCATGACGGGTGAGGTAGATATCACAACAGGCGAGAAGTCAGTTTTTTTATTACCTTTGGAAGCCAATTTATACCAATATCAGTGTTGCATTTGGAGAAAGATAACTCAGGGAATCACAACCATTTCTTTGTTCAGAACGGTTCATGAAGACTAGTATTAGTAATCAAGGTAAGCACGCAGGCTAAAGATTAAGGGTGGCTCCTATTATTAGTTTATGAACTCTCAATAGAGCTAATAGCACAGATTTAAAGGACTTTTAGTTTCTTATTGGTAATATTGTCATTGGGTTAATAACCATCTAGCGGTTGTCTCATCGGTAACCAATCCATTTATCCAGTGTCCTTTTAACGCTGCTAGAATCGCATAACGTTTGTCTTCGCCAAACGCGGCACCAATGCGGGGGCAATCGTTGTTACGCATGTCGTAGCTGGTGATGAAGGTATTGATCGTGCAATCAACCACTTCGCCTTCGGCGTTGATAAAGCGTCCCAAAATTTCACCAACCGCACCTTGCTGATTAAGCTCATCAGCCTTGTCGGATGAAATGAAACCATCTTTGATGATAGGGCTAGCTTTACTCAGTGAACCAATGCCAGTAAACACCACACTCGCGCTGTCAGCAACACGCGCAACTTCTTGAAATACGCGCATGCTCGTCCAGAGCTTGAGTTCCTCGCTCGAAGTGGCGTAACGCGGAACGGGTAATTGGTAATAGTTAGCCCTAATTTTACGCGCTAAAATCAGCGGCACATCGTCATAGTAATTACATTGCCCATCGACACCCATAGCACTGATAAGCGCTACACATTTGCTGTTTGGTGATTCGAAATCAATACGGTTGATCGCCTTTTTCAACGTCAATCCTGAGCCGATACCAATGACTTGCTCCTGCTGGTCTTTGGTATATTTGGACATCAATTGAAAACAACCAAACGAGACGTTATCCAGCGTTTCATCACTATTGGTGGTGGGTACTATGTTGCATTCCACTAACTGATACTTTTCTTTGAGCAGTTCTGCGTAATCTAAACAGGTTGAAATCGGGTGGTGTAGACCGACCGATATAATCCCTTCTTCTTTCGCTGCGGCGATCAAACGTTGAACCACTGGGCGTGACAATCCTAGCTCAGCAGCAATATCGCGTTGGTTACGGCCAGAGATGTAGTACATCCAAGCAGCACGAACCATCTGGTCAGTTTTGTAAGTGTCATCTCTAGCCACGTTAATTCCTTATTTTCGATACCTGATGACACGAGTGAAGTCATTGTTTCTTTCTTTGGCGCGTCAATAGCTTGTATCTTCTCTCGAATATTTAATGAATGCAATAGCAATCAATTATTCAAAAATGAACAAAAAACCAAACACTGGTTTTTTGTTCATTTGTGATCTTTGGCTCTTTAATTGTCTTTTTGATCAATTAGAGTGGCGTCATTAAACAAAAACAAGGAACTATTATGAAAAACCAACATACGTGGCTTCACATCGGTCTAGGCTCATTTCATCGTGCGCATCAGGCCTGGTATCTACATAAATTGCTCGAATCGGACGATAACAGTTGGCATATCGCAGCAGCCAACATTCGTAATGATGTGGAAGCGACCGTTGAAGCGTTAAGATCTCAAAATGGCGAGTATGTACTGGAAACGGTCAGCCCAGCAGGCGAACGCGACTACGAAGTGATCAAGTCTATTCAGACACTCCTACCTTGGCAGGAAGACTTGGCGCCTTTGGTTAACGAAGGGGCGAAAGCGAAGACGAAGGTAATCGCGTTTACCGTCACAGAAGGTGGCTATTATCTGAAAACCGACCACACATTAGACGTAGATAATGCGGTATTAAATGCTGATCTAAATGGTGCTCATCAAACCATTTACGGGACGGTGACGAAAATTTTGGAGCGCCGTATCGCCGATAACACAGGTTCGGTGACATTACTAAACTGCGACAACGTACGCCACAACGGTGAGCGCTTCCGTTATGGTTTGATGGAGTTTCTCACTTTGACAGGAAAACAAGAGGTGCTGCAGTGGGTAAAAGCAAACACCACATGTCCAAATACTATGGTGGATCGCATTGTTCCTCGTCCTGCGGCTGATCTTCCCGCACGAATCAAAGCTAAAACTGGTATTGATGATAAAGCGCCAGTGATGAGTGAAACCTTTATCCAGTGGGTGATTGAAGATAACTTTATAGATGCACGACCAGCGTTAGAAAATGTTGGTGTGGAAATGGTGGATTCTGTCATTCCTTACGAAGAGGCGAAAATCCGTATCCTCAATGCATCGCACAGCTGTATCGCATGGGCTGGTACTTTGGTTGGTCAGTCATTTATTCACGAAAGTACCCTTACCGATTACATTTATCAAATTGCACACGACTACGTGAGTCAGGATGTGATTCCTAGTTTGAGCGAAAACGGTATCGACCTGCCGACATACCGTGATGTGGTGCTTGAGCGATTCACCAACCCTTATACTAAAGACACCAACCAACGTGTTGCGGCCGACGGATTCTCCAAAATTCCCGCGATGATCACACCAACCATGATTGAATGTTATCAGCGCGGTGCGGCTCCTCAGGCGACCGCGATGCTGCCAGCGCTGTTCTTTGTATTTATGTTGCAATGGCATAAAGGCCGACTGCCATATGAATATCAAGACGGCATTCTAGATGCGAGTGCGGTGCATGAGATGTTTGAATCTGCTGACCCAATTGCGGTGTACGCGCAAAATAGAGCTTTGTTTGGTGAACTTGCTGAGCATGCGGAGTTTGAAGTTCTTCTGCGCGAGAAAATTGCTGCTACTTACTCAATGATTCAATAAGGGGCTGTCATGTATTTAGGTATTGATCTTGGCACCTCGGAAGTCAAAGCCCTGGTGATTGATGAACAGGGCGAAACAGTTGCAACGCACAGTGCACCGCTGACAATTCAGCGCCCTCATCCACATTGGTCGGAGCAGGCGCCACAGGAGTGGTGGGAAGCGACAAACTATCTGATTGGTGCGCTGCGAGAAAAGTGCGCTGAACATTGGGGGGCGATCAAAGCGATAGGCCTTTCCGGTCAAATGCATGGAGCGGTGCTATTAGATGAGCGAGATGAGGTGATCCGTCCGGCTATTTTGTGGAATGACACCCGAAGTCATCAAGAGTGCGTTGAGCTGGAAGCCGTTGCACCAGATTTGCATGATATCGCTGGCAACCTAGCGATGTCGGGTTTCACCGCGCCTAAGTTGCTTTGGGTTCGTAAGCACGAGCCGAGCCATTTTGCTTGTATTAACACAATTCTGTTACCCAAAGACTTTCTACGTATGAAAATGACCGGGTGCAAAATCTCGGACATGTCAGATTCTGCGGGCACGTTATGGTTGGATGTGGCGAAGCGCGACTGGTCGGATTCTTTGCTAGATAAATGCCAACTCAGCCGAGCGCAGATGCCAGCGTTGGTAGAAGGTTGTGAAGTTTCGGCTGCTTTGTCAGCGGAGGTGGCACATAAGTGGGGACTGAGTTCTTCTGTGATTGTTGCCGGGGGCGGTGGTGATAACGCCGTCAGTGCAATTGGTGTTGGCGCCGTGAATCCGGGGGATGCGTTTATTTCTCTTGGCACTTCTGGTGTGTTGTTTGTTGTTAATGAGCAGTACCGCCCAGCCCCTGAGTCTGCGGTGCATGCTTTTTGTCACGTATTGCCTCAGCGTTGGCACCAAATGAGTGTCATGCTCAGTGCGGCTAGTTGCCTGCAATGGTTCTGTCGCATTGTTGGTGTGACAGAGGTTGAATTGCTGGAAGGCATCGCGCAGTTGAGTGAGGAGGAGAAAGCCAAAGCGCCACTTTTCTTACCTTACCTGTCCGGCGAGCGTACTCCACACAATGACCCTCAGGCGATGGGGATGTTCCACGGAATGACTCATTCCACCAATCGCTCTCTACTGGGCTATGCGGTTATTGAAGGCGTGAGCTTTGGGATTGCCGACGGACTACGTGTATTGCAGGAAAGTGGCACACAAATCGAGCAATGTTCTCTCGTCGGTGGTGGCGCACGTAGTGTGTTTTGGGCGCAACTGTTGGCCGATACGCTCTGTCTACCTATTGTCACTCACAAAGGTGGAGAAACAGGTGGGGCACTCGGTGCGGCACGACTGGCTTGCCTCGCCTCTGGCAAAGCCATCGAAGATGTGTGTAAAAAATCGGAAATCTTCCGGGTCTATCAACCATGTCCAGAGCGTGAGCCTGTGTTGAGTAAGCGTTATGAGCATTTCCGTGCGCTTTACCAAAACGACTTAGCTTTACGGTCATAGCATTGGCTCTAACAGCCAGATCATAGAAAGAGAACCACAAATAAAAACAAGGACTGCGCCCCTGAAAAAGGGGCGTGGAATTCCTTTACCCTACAAAACGAGGAATATATGGAAAATGTAAGCAAACAGTGGCTTGGATTGCCACTAAATCTGATATGGGGATATATCGCCATTGCTATCTTTATGACGGGAGATGGCTTTGAACTGGCATTCCTGTCGCACTACATCACCGAGTTAGGTTTTACCCCTGCTCAATCATCCTTTGCGTTTACACTTTATGGTTTGGCCGCAGCTCTGGCCGCTTGGGTGTCTGGCGTGGTAGCGGAAATCATTACTCCGCAGAAAACCATGAAAATTGGCTTGCTGCTATGGTGTGTCTTCCATGTATTGTTCTTAACGTTAGGGTTAAGCCAGTCAAACTATGCTTTAATTCTTTTATTTTATGGAATCCGCGGGGTGGCTTATCCACTATTTCTTTATTCCTTTATCGTGGTAATCGTGCACAACGTTCGTAGTGAGGGTGTAAGTTCAGCGCTTGGCTGGTTTTGGACGGTATACTCTATTGGTATCGGCGTAGCGGGTAGTTACATCCCAAGCTTCACTATCCCTTGGATCGGCGAATATGGCACCTTGTGGTTATCGTTAGCTTTTTGTGTAGCAGGCGGACTGATCTCCATGATTGCCCTGCGTCATGTTAAAACACCTACCCACATGCATAACTTGACTAATAAACAGAAACTGACCGAGCTGAGCCGCGCCGTCACGCTACTCTATACCAATAAAAATGTGCTTTACTCCAGCTTCGTACGCATTATCAACACCCTGTCGCTATTTGGTTTTGCCGTCATTATGCCGATGATGTTTGTTGATGATTTAGGATTTACAACATCCGACTGGCTTCAGGTATGGGCGGTGTTCTTCTTTACCACCATTTTCTCTAACGTCTTCTGGGGCAACATGGGTGAGAAACTTGGGTGGATGAAGGTTGTGCGCTGGTTCGGCTGCATTGGAATGGCGCTTTCTAGCCTAGCGTTTTATTACATCCCTCAGCACTTTGGAAACAACTTCTATATGGCACTGATCCCTGCCATTTCTCTGGGTATTTTCGTGGCCGCGTTTGTACCAATGGCTGCTGTGTTTCCTGCATTAGAGCCAAATCACAAAGGTGCAGCGATTTCTATCTATAACTTGTCCGCGGGGCTATCCAACTTTCTTGCGCCAGCAATTGCAGTGGTCTTGCTGCCGCATTTCAGTACGATAGGCGTGGTGATTGCCTATACTGCCTTGTATTTGTTGGCGTTTTTCTTCACCTATTTAATTAAAGTGGAGCAACCTGGTTTCGAAGCGAGAGGCGTTGAATCGAGTAAAGTTACCGTTGCGTAACACGGTTTAGAGTATGGCAACGCTTTTGGTTGCCATACTTTTTCTATTTTTTTGAGGTAAGTATGAATAAAAAAGCAGTTATTTTTGACATGGACGGTGTAATTATTGACTCTGAACCTTTGTGGCAGGGAGCACAGATTGACTCGTTGGCTAGTGTTGGCGTGACCGTCACTCGTCAGGACTGTGAGCAATTGACAATGGGGAAGCGTGTTGATGAAATCGCGCGTACTTGGTGTGAGATGTACTCACTGTCCATGCCAGCAAAAGAGTTGGAAAGTCTTATTCTGACTAAGTTGTGTAACAGCATTTCCACCACTGGTGAAGCAATGACGGGTGTCTATGACGCGTTAAGTTTTTTCTCACAGCAGGGCTTAAAGCTGGCACTCGCAACCTCATCGCACCACGTGGTGATCAATGCTGTCTTTGATCGTCTTAAACTGTGGGATAAATTTAGTGTGATTTGCAGCGCAGAAGATGAAGAGCATGGTAAACCGAGCCCTGATGTTTATCTGACTGCGGCTCACAGACTTAAGGTTGATGTTGCTGATTGCTTGGTGATAGAAGACAGTTTTGTCGGTCTGACTGCTGCTAAAAGAGCAAATATGATGACTTGCTTAGTTTCTCCATATTGTCAGCAAAGTAAATTTACTAAAGCAGATAAACGTTATGCCAATCTAGATTGTTTATTGCAGAGCTACCGAAACCTCCATACTTGTTTGGTACTGCCCAGTTGATAAGTTTGAATATTAATCAGACAAAGTCTGCCTAACTCCCTAGTTCCGAATGATTTGTACAAGTATGACTGGACAGTTATCCAAGCGAGACTTGCCATACTTCAATTAATTCGTTCATTGCTAAATTAATAAATGAGTAACTCGGAACTGTCCAGTTATAAGTCACGTCACCAAATAGGTCGTCTATACAAGCTGGTCGTGACTTATCAGAAAACTTGTAAGATCAGGTACGAGTCAGTGCACAAGTAAAAAAGACGTCCTTGGACGTCTTTTCTTTGTGCATGCCTCGTTGTAACCGTTCAACTTGAGATGACTTGAGCAAAAGGGCGAGGGGGCCAAGGTGGGCGGTTAGGAGTATCTAATCACTGCATGACGGTAAAGCTTAGGCGTAGCATCACTGAATGATGAATTAATTGGTACGATTTAAGAAATAATCATGTTTGTTTTGGTGTGTTTTTCTGAACCTATTAATTTCATATTCTCTCTGCCGTCGCCCAATAGAGGGCAGGAAATTAATATGAAAAACTTAACCATGACAGTAGATAGCGGCATTACTAAGCCGAATGCACTGCCAATCGCAGCGATGGCAAATATGGGAGAGACGCAATGGTAACGGTTCACTACTTTTTCGACCCGATGTGTGGTTGGTGCTATGGCGCAACGTCGCTGCTGGAGGCCATTGCTGGTCGCAGCGATATAGAACTTAAGCTTCACCCCGGGGGAATGATGGCCAATAAGGCCATTGAAGCGGATTTTCGCCATCACATCCTGATCAGTGACCAACGAATAGCAGCCCTAACAGGTGTACGGTTTGGTGAGGCGTATATCCAAAGAGTCAACAGCAGTGATGACCTGATTTTGGACTCTTACCTGACCACCCGCGCCATTATTTGCGCTGAACAACTGGGGGTTGCCCCGTTGGAGATGCTTAAAGCTATCCAGCATGCTCACTATTTTGCAGGCAAACAGGTGCACCGTATTGAAGTGATTGAGCAGTTAGCGGTTGAGCTGGGCCTCGATAGAAGGCAGTGGCAACAGGCGATGCAGTCAAATCAGGGTGCTGAACAAGCGAAGATCGACCACACTCGTTCACTGATGCACGAGTTACAATTAACAGGATATCCGACCTTAATCCTTGAAAACAATGGCGCTTTGACAGCCCTTCCTCATTCTGAGTATTACGGTCAACCCGATGCATGGCGTCAACGTATCGAGAGAACTATTGCCCCATCGTCGACCCAACTCAGCGAATAGAGCAAAAAAGATTACGCTATATAATATAAAGGTTGAATCCTGAAACTTGCCGCCCTTTGAAGCTTGTGTGCTTCAGAGGGCGGCAAGCTGTTTAGTGGCTGACAGCGATGTTTTAAATGGCAGATTGTAAATTTTTTTAAATAACGAGAGAAATGGGTATCTATTTGGCGTATACCGTGTATAGTAGCCACCAGCTCAGACAGTGAGCTATTGATAACTTATTTAGTTCAAGATCTTCTCAGTTCTCTTACGATTTGACTCGTCATCTCTATCCTGCGATACCTTTTTCTTCATTCCTTATTTAGTAGCTCTCTTTTTAACACAATCAATCTATCGAGATACACATGTCAAATAAAACAACTGGCTCAGTAAAATGGTTTAACGAAACAAAAGGCTTTGGCTTTATTACTCCTGATAACGGCACTGCTGATGTATTCGTTCATTTCCGAGCTATTGCTAGTGATGGTTTCAAAACACTAGCGGAAGGCCAAAAAGTAGCCTTTAACGTAGAGCAGGGCGGCAAAGGCCCACAAGCTGCTGACGTTACTGTACTTTAAGTATTCTGGTGAGATCTTATTGTCTGACCTAGTACGGTAAGGTCTCACTTTTTATCAAGGAGTCAAATGATTAGAAAGACAAATCGTAAAACATACTGGTATTACGTTTTACGTGAAAAAAAACACCTCAAGAGCAAAAGTTAATTGTATCAAATTAGCTATTATCTTTGTCACAACAATGTTTCTTGGTCCGCGACCATACATCAGCTCAATAGCGACATTTTAAAACGCCATATACTCCCCAGGTTAAACAGTCACTGTTTTGACCTGAGCTTTTCATTTAATGAGTCCGACAGTACTGGCGAAATAAGCAACTCACAAGGCACGATTTTGGGCCGCTTCTCCATCTCATAATCAATGGAGACTCGACGTTGAAAAAGCATCAGATCGTAAATTGACAGCGAGCAATCTAGAAAGTCACGAGAAAAGCGAGTGTAAAGAGAACATTCATAAGATTTGAAAAAGGTCGAGAATGCTCTCTTAGAACGAAAACAAAAAACGATGGAACCTATCAAATGAAAATGAGAAAACCAGCCAAAAGATCAAATAATAAAATTCGCAAAAGTAACTTTGAAGAACGATTTGCTCTGATGGTCGCTGAATATAACAAAGCGAAAGAGATCCTAGAGTCTATGACAGAAGGGACGCCAGAATACGCTAAACAGCAAAAAAAGTGTCAGAGCCTTTTTGCGAGCGCTGAGCGCTTTTTAAACGCAAATTGATTTTCTGCATAATTCTAAATAACTGATCCCAATATGCTTCATTTTGTGTCGTCTATGATCCCTGCTAGGAATTGGCAAGACGTTATTCATAAGTTATTGAACCCGTTTTAATAGTTGCCCCATTATTTGGAATTGATGCTTAAGTGTAATGGTTTAGCTCAAATAAGCGATCAGTTGGATGGTGGTGCGATGCCGTATTTTGCATAAATAGCGTCAATCTCACCCTTTTCCCTCATCTCCTTTATTTTTTTATCAAACATGTCAACCAAATATGCGGATTTTGGGGTATTAGAAAAAACAACAAATAACTTTTGTCCTTCCTCAAGCACAATCAATGTATAGTTATCAATATCACTCGATAATGCTTTAACAATATTGGACTGATAATCAACCACCGCATCAACCCGATCACTGGATAGCATAAGAATAGCTTGATCAAGCCCCTTTACTTCTTTAAGTTGTATGTCGATACCTTTGAGTACGTTATTCTCAAAGCCATATCCCCTTATCCAAGCCACACGTTTATCGGAGAGCATCGCTGTGCCCCTAGACTGCCACTCCGAATTGTAATCATTCTTAAAAACAACGACGACGGATTCTTCGATACTCAAGTGCTCCTTAGGGTATACATAGTCTTTTTTGTCTTTGGACGCATCAAAGTAGTCACCCACATAGGCATCTTTTTGCTTGCTACTTACGCTGAACTGTGCACGCTTCCAAGGAACGGTTTGTGTGTTTACCTTGATCCCCAAAGGCTCGTATACACGCTTAACAATGTCCCAATAGACACCCGTTCCATCGCTATTGGTGTAACTTGGCCATTCCTCACAGACGAGCTCTATCTCCTGGATATCTTGTGCCAGAGAATAAGCTGGGATGAGCATAAACAGAACTGTCACTATCCATTTCATGATTTACTTTATATGAACGCTTTCCCA
>NZ_JXXU01000037.1 GCF_000967495.1 Vibrio neptunius
TGGCAGGGTGCAAGTGGCAAGAAACGCAGCCCAAGCCAACGGCCAGCGTCGAACCACCACAAACCCCGCAGTCTGTTGCTGCGCCACCGCTAACGGTTGAAGAGCGGATCGCGGCCAAAAATGCCCAGCAATGGGACGATGGTCGGGTGTATATAACAGAGCATAACTACGTAACTTACGATCCAAACACAGGGAAACCTAAGTACTTTGTTTTTAAGGCCAAAGAGTGGCCCCGAGAAGATCTCAACAACCAAGACTCGTACGATCTACCGCGAGTGGTGTTCTACTGGGATAATGGTACTTACTCTTCTGATGATTTTAATGAGCAACGCGATAAAGTATGGAGCATAAAAACCGATGGCACCGATCTGCGTTTGGTTGCCGATGAATTTAATGGCAAGGTTCGCTTGGTGCGAATGTCACCCAATAACCGTTATCTCGCGCTGGCTTA
>NZ_JXXU01000038.1 GCF_000967495.1 Vibrio neptunius
CAATCTTACCCTTGCTGGGGGTGGTTTTACTGGCAGGATGCAAGTGGCAAGAAACGCAGCCCAAGCCAACGGCCAGCATCGAACCACCACAAACCCCGCAGTCTGTTGCTGCGCCACCGCTAACGGTTGAAGAGCGGATCGCGGCCAAAAATGCCCAGCAATGGGACGATGGTCGGGTGTATATAACAGAGCATAACTACGTTACTTACGATCCAGACACAGGGAAACCAAGTTACGCTATCTACAAGGCCAAAGAGTGGCCCCGAGAAGATCTCAATAACCAAGACTCGTACGATCTACCGCGTGTGGTATTCCGCTGGGACAATGGACGCAATGTAGCAAAAGATCACTATGACCAGCGCGATAAAGTATGGAGCATTAAAACCGATGGCACCGATCTGCGTTTGGTCGCTGATGAGTTTGTTGGCAAGGTTCGCTTAATGCGTATATCGCCCAATAATCGTTATCTCGCGCTGGCTTATTCAGCCGAAGAGGGAATGTTTAAGGTGATTAAAGATTTGCAAACTGGCGACTATATTGAGCTGGGCCGCTCACGGGGCTATCCGGAATTTTTATGGGCCGAAGACAGCAGTTACCTCTACTATGTCGACCAATTTAAAGATTGGAAATACACCTTAAGCAGTGGTGAAAAGCAGCAAGTCGATACCGACTTTAATGAATACGCCATTATTTATAATGGTCGACGCGTGGTGGCCAATGATTTTGGTGTGGCTGTCTATGATGAAGCCAAAGACCAATTTCTATTTAGTGTTGGAGTCAACGCGGACGAAGATAATCTTCAAGAGTACGAGTTCCACAAGAGAGGTATCAGTCCGACAGGTAAATATGTCTGGGGTGAGAGCCGAAAATACCGTTTTTTCATTGATGTGGAAAATCAAACGTTTCAATCAGAGGTCAAAGATGACAATGTGATTGGCAAGTTTGAAATGCTAGAGGTGATTAGCAAAAATGGCAACTACGCGCGTAGTGGCGGCGCGGCGCAAGTATTTCTTTTTAAGCTAAATAGCCAACACCAGCTTGATAAATATAAGGTTTGGAAGCAAACGGGTGGCACGGGCCAAAGTGCAACTGGCTCCTCTCTTTATAATGCCTTTGCCAATAATGGCGATTTTGTTAAAGGAGAGACATTATGAGCACTTCTCCAGTCGATAAAGCCATCCCACTGCCAGCCAATTACTATCTATTTGGTGTCTATTTTAAAGGGGAGCTAGACCCAAAAACCAAGAACACGGTGCACCCTAAATGGCATGCTGAAACCAGCTTAATTGAGAACCAAGAGATCTCCAATGTGCGCCCGCTGGCTCGGGTGCCGCTGTTAAACGTGACTGATAGTGATAATCCCGAGCTTTGGGCCACCCGGCATGACTTTAAACTCAGCCAAATTAACAATGGTCAGCCCGATGAGCACGGGGTATATGAAGCGCTTAAACCCGAATCACCGATCCATGTGCTAGGTTCCCCGATCGCCAAAAGTGAAATATTTGGCATTCATTT
>NZ_JXXU01000039.1 GCF_000967495.1 Vibrio neptunius
CCTCAATTCTATTTGTTACCGTATTCACACCGAGCCTGAATTGATGCGCTCCCATATGCGAGATTTATCGACGCTGCTCAATGGGGCCGACCCTAAACAAGCGTCCCAATATAGCTGGCTCGAAGCGTTTATTAGACAAGCACAACTTAATCGCTTTACTGAGCACTGCTCCCCATCTCCTGGCACTCCCGATCTTTGTTTAATCAAGATGCAGAACCAAAACGCTTATAATTTGTGTTTTACCCAAGATGTCGACCAATGTATTTGTCGTTTGCACTCTTTGTGCGCACAGCCGATCGAGCTGGTGGCGCACGGGAAGGCGAAACTGAGCCCAGATGCACTGCTTGAGGTACTGTCTGAACCGCAGATCCAGAAGAACCGCTGGTTTCCATTGAGCGATAGTCAGCGAGATGGCATCGTTAAAACGCTTAAGGCAGAGCAAATTCTCACCTCGCGTTAATTGGCTATCAACGAGCAGGTACAGAATTAGCGAAGCTTGGAGTGGGGCGTTCGCTCTAGCCTTTGTGCTGTTCATTTATATCGCTATTGGGGTTAGGATCGGTTTGAATATGAAAAGGCTTGTTTTCCGACAGCCCAGTCTCATTTAGCCGCTAGTGCTTATAAATTATTGTTATTAATTGGATTGTCGCTATTTTTGCTAAGATAACGCGCTCGGTTAAAAAGTGATAACGCGCAAGCTCGTTTTTATATATTGGCAGGATGTATAGTTTGATGCGTTTATATTAATTTTTAGTCACTTATGATGGTGTGGTTTAATAATCAAAGAAGACAAATTTAGGGTGAGGCGCTTGATTGCTAGAAAATTGAGCGGATAGAAAAGCCCCGAGTTGTTCACACGGGGCTTGGTCATTTTAGACTTGTTGAGCCTCTAACTCTTCGTCCGTCACTTTCTCACCAAGCAGACGACTGGTAATAGTGCCCGCAGTCATAGCACCTGACACGTTGAGTGCAGTTCGAGCCATATCGATCAGAGGTTCAATGGAAATAAGCAATGCGGCAATGGTTACTGGTAATCCCATTGCTGGAAGCACGATGAGTGCTGCAAACGTCGCACCGCCACCCACGCCTGCGATACCGAATGAACTGACCACGATAATCGCCACTAGAGACAAAATGAAGTTAATATCTGTTGGGTCTATGCCGACGGTTGGAGCCACCATCACGGCCAACATTGCAGGGTAGATGCCTGCACAACCATTTTGTCCAATAGTTGCACCAAACGAAGCTGAAAGGTTTGCAATCGCTGGAGGCACGCGCAGTTTGTTGATTTGCGCTTCCACATTGAGTGGAATGGTGGCTGCTGAGCTGCGTGAGGTAAATGCGAATGTCAGTACTGGCCAAATTTTCTGGAAGTACTCTTTCGGGCTAACCCCAACGAAGGACACCAAAATACCGTGAACCACAAACATTAGAGCGATTGCAACGTAAGAGGCAACGATAAAGCCTAATAGATTTAGGATGTCGCCTGCACTGGATGTCGCGACAACTTTCGCCATCAACGCTGCGATACCATAGGGTGTGAGGGCCATAATCATCTTCACCAAGCGCATCACAACAGATTGAGTTGCTTCAACAAAAGTACGAATTGGTGCTTCTAACTGTTCTTTTTCAGCCATCACCTTACGTGCAGCAATACCGGTCAAAACACCAAAGATCACCACAGCAATAATCGAAGTAGAGCGAGAACCTGTGAGATCAGCGAATGGGTTAGTAGGGATAAAGCTTACCAGCATTTGTGGAATAGTGAGATCGGCAACAGTATCTACGCGGTTTTCAAGCACGGCGATACGAGCAGTTTCACGTGCGCCCTCTGTGAGTCCTTCAGCAGATAGACCAAATGCTTGGGTGATGACAATACCAACAATGGCTGAGATTGCGGTCGTCGCAAGTAGCACTGAAATCGTCAGACCTGAAATTTTGCCCAGTGAACCACCTTTGTCTAGTTTCACAACCGCTGCAATCATGGACACTAGGACTAGAGGCATGATGACCATTTTAAGTAGGCCAACATAGCCACGTCCAACCACGTTAACCCATTCTAGGGTTTGCGCGATGACAGGGTTGCCTTCTCCAAATACAAGCTGAAGCACCAGGCCAAATGAGCTACCTAGTACCAAACCGAGTAGTACAAGTCGTGATAGAGTCTTCTCTTTTTGCTGCTGGCCATAGAGGAAGAACATAATGCCGACAAATACCACCAATGAAGCGATAGCCGCTACTGACATAATTAATAGTCCTTGTTGAGAGTTTGTAAGTTATTTATTGATAAAATTGATTACAGGATTAAATTCTGTAACAAACGATAATGATTTGAAATGTAGGATAGAAATGAAAAAAAGATATTTAGTATTCGTTTTAGTTATTAAAAGATGTGAGCTGTGTTGAATTTGCTCAAGCAGCGGAGAAAATAGACGCATTATTTATATTTGTTAATCAAGCTTCGCATTTGCATGCTATCCAACGTTTGAAGTTTTTGTTTAGTATTAGCCATGAGTCCATATTGCATTGCTTTCGCGACTTCATTTGCTTGAATCGGTATCAGTTTTGCGAGTTTTCCAAACATGAGTGGACGCAAAGATTTAAGCACTACTTGTACCACAGCCTCGTCGGTACGCGGTTTGTCTCTTAAGCCCACTAAGGGACCTGGCCTAACTATGGTGATATGTTCAAAACCGAGACGTTCAATCGCCATTTCCATCTTCCCTTTACAGCGAAGATAGTGGGAGAGAGAACGTACGGAGGCACCGTAGCTCGACACAACCGCTAGATGGGTAACACCAAGTACTTTCATCGTCTGGGCGACATCGCACACCAGTTCATAATCAATACGCTCTAGCTCTTGCTTAGAACCGGCTTGCTTGATGGTTGTGCCTAGGCAGATAAATCCATACTTGGGTGTTAGTTTGTTGTCATCCCATTCCTGTACTTGAAGCTGTTTATTTTGAATGACCTCCAATTTAGGATGGAAAAAAGGCAGCTCGCGTCGGCTCAGTACATAGATATGCCTGATAGGATCTTCTTCTAACATCTGCTTGATGAGCTCAGTACCTATTAACCCTGTTGCTCCGGCGACCATAACGATCAGCTCTCTAGACTCAGACAAATTGGATTCCTTTCGTAAATCTTGACGAATAGAGCATCTAACAACCAATGCATAAAGTCTGTGATCAACCTTTTAGGTTGTGAGTAAAATTGGATTACGTTTGGCCCCATTTATTGAGGCCAAATATGATGGTGGAGTTGTCAAGTTAGAGAGAGAGGGACTCGTTTTTGAGTCTTTGGATTCGACTTGTGTTGCTTCTGTTTCTTTGACTTTTGATTGGCAAACATACAAACCTCCTTGCACTATCAAAGTTGGGTAAACTTCATCACGGCTGAGAACATGCAGTCTTTGTGCCGTCTAAAATTCAGGTTGTGGTAATTCAATAAGTTAGCTTTCGATTAGGTTGTACCCACTTAATAAGATAGGTGATAAATGAAAAAAATTTCATTTTTGGTATCAATTTGATTGCAAAAATGACAAGAGATTAGTGTTTTTCCATTGATAGTTGAGGGTGTTAACTGACTGATTTCACGTTACACTCTGAGACTCACAGGGGACTCGCGATACCAAAAGGATCAACAAGATGAATATCGACGCTAGCACGCTCGCTCCTACTCAGATGTACCACCTAATGACGCAGGCTGTGATTCCTAGGCCAATCGCTTGGGTTTTGACGGAATCTGGTCAAGCTGATTACAACCTAGCTCCATTTTCCTACTTCACTCCTATCTCTAGCAGTCCGCCTTTGTTGATGTTCTCTGTAGGTAAGAAGCCAACTGGAGAAATAAAAGATACAACCCGCAATGTACTCGAAACAGGTAGAATGGTAGTTCATATCGCGAATGCTGATCTGGCTGAGCAAGTGACTCAGACCTCAGCAAGCTTGCCACACGGTGAATCTGAAGTTGGTTTAGCGGGACTAGAGCTGGTCGATTTTGAAGGGTTCGAATTACCCCGACTCAAAGATTGCCCAATTGCTTTTGGGTGCAAGCTGTTTGAAGTTAAAGAAATTGGCGAAACCCCTCAAAGCCTAGTCTTTGCTCAAATTGAAGACATATACATTGCGCCGGAAGTGATTGGAGATAATCAAGAACGTTTAGTTATTGACGCACTAAAAGTGAACCCTCTTTCTCGTTTAGGTGGCAGTCAATACGCCAACCTAGATCAAACCTTTACTGTCGCCAGACCGAAATAAAGTCGTATGCTAGAGCAATCTTATTCAGATGCTATTTGGCATCGAATCAATCAAAAAACTAAACCACTGGGTGCTCTAGGGCAGCTTGAATCACTGGCTCATCATCTCGCATTGATTCAAAGTCACATAAAGGGTGACGTTGTCACTAATGTGAGTATTGCTAAGCCAACCGCGATAGTCTTTGCCGGTGACCACGGCATTGCGGACGAAGGCGTGAGCATCGCGCCAAGTGCTGTGACTCAACAAATGGTGTTAAATTTTCTTGCTGGTGGGGCGGCAATCAATTGTTTTTGTCGGGTAAACCAGATTGAGCTTAAGGTGGTTGATACGGGAATTTTGATTCCTGTTGAGGCGACAGCGCCCAACTTTGTAGTACAAAGACTGGGTGACAGAACTGCAAACTTTGCCAATCAAGCAGCAATGTCTAGTGAGCAAGTCAAACAGGGTATTGAGTTTGGTCGCGAGCTGATTAGGCGAACAATCAATGAAGGCAGCAACCTTGTTATGTTTGGTGAAATGGGAATTGGCAATACCTCAAGTGCCGCTGCCATAGTTGCAGCTTTGACAGGTCAGGATGCTCAATCATGTGTTGGCCTAGGTACAGGAATCACCGCTGAACAGCTAGCGAAAAAGGTGGCTCTAGTCGCTAAGGGAGCCTCACGATGCCAAGGCCAGGATGTTTACCAAGTGCTATCCGAAGTGGGCGGTTTTGAAATCGTTCAGATGGTAGGGGCCTTCTTAGCTGCTTGTGAAACCCAGACGCCAGTTATTGTTGACGGGTTTATTGTCACGACGGCCGCTTATGCCGCGAGTTTGATTCAACCTGAATGTCGCGAATTTATGATCTTTGCCCATAAGTCAGAGGAGCGGGCGCATCAACTTCTGCTTGAAGAATTAGGTGCTAAACCTTTGTTGGATTTGTCAATGCGCCTTGGTGAAGGTACGGGTGCTGCCCTTGCTGTCCCTTTGATTCGTGCAGCGGCTGAATTTTACAACTCAATGGCAAGTTTTGAAGATGCTGGAGTAACCGTGTGATCAGTACCCTCAAGTATCAACTTGAATTGTTCTGGTTGGCTTTGGGCTTTTTTTCTCGCCTACCAATACCCCAGTCTACGCCTTATTCTGAAAAACGTATGAATCAGGCAGGGCGCTATTTTGCATTGGTCGGCCTGTGTTTGGGCTCGCTATGTGCGGCCGTCTATTGGGTGGCTGAAAGTGTACTGGGCTCGAACGTGGCGGTTATTGTCATGATGGGGTTCAGTTTATTGCTTACAGGTGCCTTTCATGAAGATGGGCTGGCGGACATGGCAGATGGCATTGGTGGTGGGATGACGCTGGAAAAGCGTTTAACCATCATGAAAGACAGCCGTATTGGTACTTATGGTGCTAGTGCATTGGTGATGGTGCTGCTGGGTAAGTATGTCCTGCTAACTGAGCTTGTGCCATTGACGAATGTTTTATTGGTTATTGTTGCTGCGTACACGCTAAGCCGCGCCGTGGCTGCATCGTTTATTTATGACATGCCATATGTGAGCGATCCTGATGCGAGCAAAAGTAAGCCACTTGCGAACCAACAATCTAAAAGTGAGCTTGCAATACTGATAGTAACGGCGTTGATACCATTGTTGTGGTTTGATTTTAAATTGTTTGCTGTGATCGTCGGAACCACCGTTATCTTCCGTATAGTGTTTAAATACTGGCTGATGAAACGGATTGGTGGTTTTACGGGAGATTGCTTAGGCGGCGCACAGCAAATTACAGAACTGCTGATTTACATGATTTTCCTTGGCTGGTCATTAAGGTGAGTGAATGAGTGTACACCTGATATTGGGCGGAGCTCGATCTGGGAAATCCAACTATGCAGAATTACTAGTGGCCGAGAATAGTTCTGCTTATACACGCCACTATGTTGCGACTGCAACGGCTTTTGATGATGAAATGGCAGCAAGAATTGCACATCATAAAACCAACAGAGGCAGTGGGTGGGTAGAGCATGAATGTCCGAATGATCTCGAACAACAGATCGAACGCTTCACATCTCAAGATATCGTGTTGATTGATTGTTTAACCCTTTGGATAAATAACGTTATTTACAATCAAGGCCAACCTATTGAGCCACTCCAGATATCTGACAGGGTGGGGCGTTTGGTAAAAATGCTGGCCGCAAGTGAAGCTAATCTAGTGGTTGTTTCAAACGAAGTAGGATTAGGCGTGATTCCAATGGGAGAAGTCACTCGCCTATTCGTTGATCATGCGGGTTGGATGAATCAAGCCATCGCTAAGGTAGCAGATAAAGTAACGTTTGTTGCGGCGGGGTTGCCTATGGTGCTGAAAGGGAAAGGACGTGAAGACAGTTAATATTTACCTGTTACGGCATGGAAAAACGTTAGGCGAACCGGCGCTCAATGGAGCGACCAACGTCTCTGTCGCTGAAAGCACACAGCATGCGATTTGCCAAAGTCTGTTAGATACTCCAATCAGTTTTGAACATATCATCACTTCACCACTTTGCCGTTGTGCTGATTTAGCTGAACTACTGATTGCAAAGAATGCCCAGTGCTCTTTGTCGATCGATGAACAGCTGCGAGAAATGAATTTTGGTGAGGTGGACGGAAAACCATTTGACTCACTTAAGTCACAATGGCCTTTACTCGAACGATTTTGGAATGACCCCGCGGCAGTTGAGTTACCTCAAGCAGAAACTTTACAAGCGTTTCATCAGCGCGTTACTCGACAATGGGCTTCATTGGTGGAGGATGTTCAAGGTGATACATTAATTATCTGCCATGGTGGTACCATACGCATGATATTGACTTCACTATTAAACTTAGACTGGCGAAACCCTGCGCTTTACTCCGTTTTACAGATAGGCAACCAGAGCCTAACCCATATTCAATTGATCAAAGCGGACAGTCTGTATCAGCGAGTGTGCTCTATTGGCACGCCACTTAACATAAAGGATTAAAACATGACGACACCCAGTTGGAATTTGTCAATTGCTTACCTTGGATTAGATGATAGTAAAATTGAGCAAGACGTCGCTTTGGTTCAACAATGCATTCAAATATTAGGACTGAACGTAGAAAAACGCAGTTCGGTTGCGGTGATGCAAAACGCAATATTGACCAGCGAAGCGGCGGGCAAGCTGCTTGCGACGATCAACACCTTTGCCACTTGTCACGCGTCTGTCGATGCGATGGACAGTGAGGCGAAAGCCATGATTGGCCGAGTTGCGAAATTGAGCTCAGAGTTGTCGCAAGCATTTACTCCTTATCAAGACACCCTAACTAACGCGCCCCAAGAATTTATTTCTGAAGTTTTAAACCATGAACATGGCGATGTGTCTGGCCAGGCGTTCCAGATCGAATGCACGCGAAAGCTGGCAGATACGAAGCTCAGTGTCGCGGAAGAGCAGTTATTGTCAGCCATGCAGGTGGATGGCCGTGATGCTTGGGGACGAATGTACGACAATATCACAGGCTCACTTGAGGTCGAGCTGGCAGAAGGGGAAGAGAACCGTATTGGTTTTTCTCAGGCTGCCAGTATTTTGTATGGCACTGATTTCAACAATCAGGAATCGGCGTGGCGTGGTATTCAAGCAGCGATGAGAACTCATCAGCAAAGCTTTGCTGGAATATTAAACGCGTTAGCGGGGTGGCGTCACACAGAAAACCAAAAACGCGCTTACGCAAAAGACGTTCATTTCCTAGATAACAGTCTTCATGACAGCCGCATTCAACCAGAGACACTAACGGCTATGATGCAAGTCGCTAAAAATAATCGTCACATAGGCCAGAAAGCCGGTCTACTTATGGCTCGGGTTCACGGCTTGAATGAAATGAAACCTTGGAACCACTTAGCAGGAATGCCGAGCCTGAAAGACAGCGAGCCGAAGGTCTACAGTTTTGATGAAGGCATTGACATCATTACTAAAGCCTTTGCCCAAGTGGATGAGGAGATGGCGGAATTTGTTGCCATGATGGTGGAAAATGGCTGGATTGATGCCGCGCCTTCTGCCAGCAGAAGACTTGGGGCTTATTGTACTAAATTTGCGGCAACGCGCTCTCCATTGGTGTTTATGACCTGGGGTGGGAGTCGTTCGGATCTGCTGACACTTGCTCATGAACTCGGCCACGCTTTCCATAACTGGGTGATGCGAGATATGCCGCTGTGTCAAACACGTTATCCCATGACGCTAGCAGAGACAGCATCGATCTTCGCAGAGAATATTGTGCGTGATTATCTCTTTGAGCAAGTGGAGAGTCGCGAAGATAAACTCGAGATGCTTTGGGAAGAACTTTCGAGTTGCTACGCGTTGATGATTAACATCCCGGTGCGTTTCGAATTTGAAAAAGCGTTCTATGAGCAGCGAATGGCAGGCGAGCTCAGCGCTGAGCAGCTGTGTGACTTAATGAGCCAAACTTGGAAAGAGTGGTACGGCGAATCAATGACGGAAGCGGATCCTTATTTCTGGGCGAGTAAACTGCATTTCTCTATCTCGGAAGTTAGTTTCTACAACTATCCGTATTTGTTTGGCTATCTGTTTAGCAAAGGTGTGTATGCGCAACGGGAAGCAAAAGGTGAACGTTTCTACTCAGATTACGTCAACCTCCTGCGTGATACTGGCTCTATGATGGCTGAAGATGTGGTCGATAAACATTTAGGTATGACATTGAGCAACGAGGCGTTTTGGCAACAAAGTGTCGAGATGGTAAAACACAAAATTGATATGTTTGAATCTCTATTGGATTCCGAATAAATTCACCACAAATATGATATGATAGTCAACAAGCCGGGCAGGGAGTCTGCCCGGTTGTTTTATGTACAGCTAAAGCATTCTATCCCGAACGAAAAATGGTATCGGGCGTGGCAATTGAGTTTTTTACAATGAAGTGCTGGTTTTCTCTCGATAAGTGAGATCGTGGCTACATAAATTGCCTGAACAATTCACTAACATACCCGCTGTGCAATAAAGGAGTAGCGCATGACGAAAAACCTCTTTCGCCAATCTTTTCTTTTTGACAGCCTGAACTTAGAACAAGAGATGCCAGCAGGGGAAATCACCGTTGCCAATGGCACTGTGTTCAAGCTGCATCAACGTGGAGTTCTGGAAGTCATCCCATCAACGCTGGATGAGAACAGCAAACACATCATTCTTTCTTGTGGTGTGCATGGCAATGAAACCGCACCTATGGAACTGGTGGATAAAATTATTTCTGATATCCAATCTGGTTTCCAACCGGTAACAGAACGTTTGTTGTTCATCATTGCTCACCCTGAGTCAACCAATGCTCATACCCGTTTCCTTGAAATGAACCTTAACCGTTTGTTTGATGATAAAGAATATGAGCCGACGAAAGAGCTGGCGATAGCGCAGAATCTGAAACGTATTGTTGCTGATTTCTATCAGGACACACCGTCTGACCAACGTTGGCACCTCGATCTGCATTGTGCGATCCGTTTGTCCAAACACTACACCTTTGTCGTGAGCCCGAAAACACGCCACCCAGTGCGCAGTAAGGCGTTGATGGAGTTTGTCGCAAGTGGACATATTGATGCGGTGATGTTTTCTAACGCACCATCGAGCACGTTCAGTTGGTTCAGTGCCGAAAACTTCGCTGCGCAGGCATTGACAGTTGAGCTAGGGCGAGTTGCCCGCATCGGTGAAAATGACCTAGATAAGCTGGTTGCCTTTGATTTGGCGATGCGGGATTTGATCGCTTCCAGCGAGGCGGAGCACTTGCCACGTGCTCCTATGATGTATCGTGTCAGCCGAACTATTGTGCGTCTACATGATGACTTTGATTTCATGTTTGATGATGACGTTGAAAACTTTACCTCATTTAAGCACGGCGAAGTGTTCGGTCACGATGGTGACAAACCGCTGATGGCGAAAAATGAGGGAGAAGCGGTTGTATTCCCTAATCGCCATGTCGCAATTGGTCAGCGTGCAGCCCTCATGGTGTGCCCAGTGAAAACGCGTTATGAAGAAGGCCAACTTGTCTACGATTAAGGCGTTTACAGTCTAAACTCAGCACAGACGCTTTCTATTTTAATGGCTTAACGGTATCGTTAAGCCATTATTTTATTATACCGATAACTTTAGCCGTTTAAGGCCAATCTAAGCTGCATGGAACTGAGTCAATTACTAAGCCGTAGGCATCAACGCTGGAAGCGCTACTATATTGTGATCCTATCTGCGCTTGTTCTGTTCTCAGCGATGCATCTGATGGTTGGTGAAGTCTTTATTTCTCCTTTTTCTGAGCTGACAAATCTTCAACAGCAATTGATCACTCAACTTCGTTTACCAAGACTGCTTGCCGCGATTGCCATAGGCGCCTCGTTGGCGGTTTCTGGTGCTGTGCTGCAAGTTTTACTTGGTAATGTTCTGGCAGAACCCGGTGTACTTGGCATTTCTGGTGGCGCCAGTGTCATGATGGTCATTGTGTTGTTTTTCCTTCCTGCGCTTGCAACACCCATCGGGTTTATGATCGCCGCTGTCATTGGCGCATTGGTGTTTACACTGTTGCTTGTTTCAATGGCGAAAGTCATGCGTTTAAGTACTACTCGACTCTTGTTGGTTGGGGTGGCGTTAGGCATTTTGACAGGCGCTATTGTCACCTGGGCATTCTATTTCAGTGACGATCTTAGCTTAAGACAGTTAATGTATTGGCTCATGGGTAGCATTGGGGGGGCAAGTTGGTATCACCACGTATTGACGCTGACTCTTGTCCCTGTACTTGTTTGGCTATGCATGAAAGGTAAGACACTAGACAAGCTGATGATGGGTGAGTTACATGCTAAGCAGCTTGGTGTTGACGTGGAAGCTGTGCGCTGGAAGTTAATCTTAGCCGTTTCGATTCTGGTTGGCGGCGCAGTTGCACTTGGTGGTGTGATTGGATTTATTGGCTTGATCGTTCCTCATCTTCTTAGGCTTGCATTGGGTAGTGAGAATCGATATTTGCTGCCTATCTCCGCACTGTCTGGTGCGATGCTGTTGGTGTTTGCCGATATCATTGCTCGAGTCGCCCTAGAATCTGCTGAGCTGCCCCTTGGAGTAGTCACGACAACCATCGGGGCTCCTGTCTTTATCTGGATGCTGGTGAAACATCATGATTCACGTTAATAGTTTATCGGTTGGCTCACGTTTGCTGCCGCTTTCGTTTTCTGTAGACAAAGGTGAAGTGCTTCATGTTGTTGGTCCAAATGGCAGTGGTAAAAGCACCTTGCTGACGGCGGTTGCTGGCTTGTTAGACTTTGAGGGTGACGCGACGATTTTTGATTTAGACGTTAAAAGTAGTTCCATTGAGAGCCTTGCAAGTCATCGCGGATTTTTGAGCCAGAGTGATCGTCCTGCTTTCAATCTTGAGGTTTCACAATATCTTTCCCTGTCACTCCCAAGCTCTGTGCAGAACTTGGATGATGCGGTGGAACAAGTCGTCAAAGAGCTGGTGGGTGTACTTGAGCTGGAGGATAAGCTTCATCGTTCGATTCACCAATTGTCTGGAGGCGAGTGGCAGCGAGTGAGGTTATGTGCAATATGCCTGCAAATCTGGCCGTCTCTAAATCCTTATGCGAAGCTTCTTATATTGGATGAGCCTGCGGCGCCACTGGATATAGGTCAGGAAGCGTTACTCTATAAACTGATTCGTAAAGTTGCTGATATGGGTATCACTGTGTTGATGTCTAATCATGACCTTAATCGAACGCTTAAGCATGCCGATAAGGCTTTATTATTGGATAAAGGCGTTATTCAGAAAGTAGGTTCTGTAGAGCAGGTATTCGAGCCAAGTGAGCTTTCTAAAGTATTCAAAACTCGAGTTCAAAAAACGGATTTTAACGGAGAACCGGTATTAATCTTTGATTAATCAGGTAATCGCCCCATTAGCCAATTCTCAAATATAGTGCGTTACGCACTATGTTTGAGCACGTCTCAACGCCACATAAATTGCTGGAAATGTCATTCTTATAAAAATCAACAAGTTACGTTTTGTAAAAACTTGGCATAAGTTTAGCTTTAATAAAAACGATACATTCTCGTTCTTGTTAGGCTTAGTCAATGTGAAGGGAAACCGGACATTTGACAACAATAAGCCATTTTTATGACTATGGCAGCTTCCGCCACCTAAGGATTTCCGAAGGTGGCGGCTTTTTTTCTGGAGACTTATGCCGTTAGCGGCGCCAGATCAGCAGGTCGGTAGTAAACAGACTTCAATACCTTGCCTTGGCGGATAGTTTTCGCTTCAGAAACGAAATCTTCGGCACATTTTGCGATGATGTAATTACCTTTTTGCACCGCCATTAATTGAATGCCCTGTTCAGCGTAATGGGCTTCTGTCTCCGCGTATTCTTTTTCGTTGCGGCAAACCTTGCTCATGTTGCTTGAGTGGACTTCGTCCCAACAAGGGATAAAGTTGATGCCACGATTAACGGCAACATTAAGCAGTAGGTCAATCAGATAACTGATCGCAAGGTTCGATTCAACCTTGTCATCACCCAAATGAACTAGACGGCCCATCAAAACGTAAACGCTGTCGACGATAGCATCCGCTTGTTCTGTCTTATTATCCGCTTCTGCCAGTTCGGTAAGCTCTTCTACTGCTAAAGAGGTATGCAGTGTATCTGCTTTTTGGTCTAAGCTTTCTGGAGAGGCAACAGGCAAGTCGAAAGTAGTACGAAACTCAGTAATGTCGCGGTAAAGATGGTCAAAGATTTCTTGAGTAAGTTTGGATAGGTGCATTCACTTAACCTGCATTTGGTAATTATCACGACATACTAACAAAGCCTCATGAAACGTGCCATTACAGCAAGAAAATAAATGCTTTGAGGTCTAAATGTTGAACGTTTTGTGCGTCAGGTTATTGATATCATTAGCGGGATAAGTCTATCTTCTTCTTAAGAAATACTAGATATCAGGACAGGATATGGTTGTAGCGAGTGAAAGTGAAAAGATCATAAGACGACTTTATCAGATCACTAACGATTATCAGAAAGGATTTGATATTCAGATCACCCAACTCATCATGATGGGCTTGGAACGTTTTAATCTGGATATTGGTATTTTATCCCGAATTGATGGCGATTTATATACTGTACTGTATTGTGTGACGTCGGAGGGGGTAGAGCTAAAACCCGGAGATACGTTTAGCTATGAATCTACTTATTGCCAAATCACCTGCGGTTCATTTGGTCCAGTATCTATTGAGCATATGGGAGAAAGCAATGAGTATGCAAAACATCCTGCTTACGAAGCGTTTGGATTGGAGTCATACATTGGTATTCCAATTTTTGTTGACGATGAAGTTTTTGGTACGCTGAATTTTTCATCTGCATCTCCTTACCCAAGGAAGTTCAAAGATATCGACATTGATGTACTCAAGCTAATGGCGTCTTGGGTGGAAGTGGAGTTGATCCGCCGTAAGCAGGAAGAGCGGTTACGAAAGTTGAATAGCCAACTCGAGTATCAAGCCTATCATGATGCGTTGACCAATATCGCCAACCGCCGGTGTATGTTCAAAACCATCCATCTTGATATCGAACGTATGAAACTCGCATCTGGCAAAGGTTCACTGGCCGTGATTGATATTGATCACTTCAAGAAGGTCAACGATGTTTACGGTCATCAAATTGGTGATGACGTTATAAAGAAAACCGCGCAACAACTACAGTCCTGTTTGTCTGAAAGTGACTTTATTGCTCGGTTCGGGGGAGAAGAGTTTGTCGTTTGGCTGCCCGAGAGAACAGAACTTGAAAGGCGTCAACTGTTCGAAGAACTTCATCAATCTGTCCACGAAATTCTCCTCGATGGGGTCCCTATAACGGTATCCATTGGTGTGTGTGAGTTTGATTTTGGAATCGAGTTACAGGTTGATAGCCAGAAGGGAACACTTGACCAGCTCATCTTGGTGGCTGATGAAGCGCTTTATCAGGCTAAAAATCAGGGACGAAACCGAGTCGTGACCCGTGCTCTAGAACCTCATAAATGATGAGTAGAGACAGGTCTCCACTCATGTTGCGATCACCGTTTAAACAAGTAAGGGAAAAGTTTCACTAACTCGGCCTGGCTAAGGGATTCAACGCGAGCTATGTTGGTATCGGGGATAGATTCAGGGTCCGGATAATGTTTGAGCACCTTCTCCATACTTTCTTCTCGAATAAGATGAAACACAGGGTAAGGAGAGCGGTTAGTCAGGTTCTCTGCATCGTCGGGCTGTGCTCCACCAAAACAATAGTCTGGATGGAATGTCGCTAACTGGTAGGTTCCCTCCCAGCCTTGCTGTCGGATTAATGCTTCAACCCAGTCAATGAACAAATTATAGTCATAAAAATCTTCAAGCATGTTTGGTACAACGACCAATGTGGTTTCTAATTCCTCAGCGGTTTTAGATTCTAATTCCATGAGTTGGCTGAGGATGTTTTCCAGCAATGCTTCTTCTTGCTTAGCTTCACTGACAAATATTTTTATTTGTTTATTGCGTTGTGGCTTAGCAGCGAATGGGCACAAATTTAGACCAATTACCACATTGTTAAGCCATTGATTAACATGCTCTGCGATGGTTTGGGTTGAGCTTGGGGTTGTCATCTTACTTCCAATTTTCAATTTGGAAGCAAGAATACCAGATTCGGTTTGGGGCTGTAAGCGTCGAAATAACTCTAGTGAGAGGAATGTGTTGTCTTTAACTCAGATGTTGAGCCAGTGGTCGCTTCACTCTCCAGCTCTGATGAACTGTGGTGAATCACATTCAGTTTGTAGCACAGCGTAAAAATCATTAGATACAACAGCATTCCGCCGGCGATAACGTACGCCCAACCACCATGTTGCCAGCAGTAAATTAAGAAAAAGCCTCCTAGGCTACCACCAACGTAGTAGTGGACGAGGTATAGAGCTGTTGCAGTGGCTTTCGCTTGGTTTACTTTTTGACTAACCCAGGCGTAGGCCAGCGTATGTGTAAAGAAGGCACCAAAGCTGATAAGTGCTAACCCGATAATCATAAATGGTATCCGATCGACATAGGCAACGACCATACCGATCAGGCTTAAGACTGTGCCGCAAACCATGCCTGAAATGGGCTGATGATATCGGTTCCATACGGACGTGAGTTTTGAACTCAAGGTTCCGGGTAAGTAGCAGAGAAAAATCAATGAGGTTAGGCCAATAGGGAGCGAGTGTGGTGCTTCAACGAGGCGAAAGCCCATTACTGAGTACAAGTTAACGAACAAAGCAAAATTTACCCCACCAATTAGCATGGCAAACCAAACGGTTTTATTTTTAAGGTGCTTAACCAATGCACGGTTGTGGTAGCGAAGCATCCCTTTTTGGGGAGAAAAGTGCTTCTGCTTTGGCAGTAAAGCACATACGCTGATTGCACCAATCAAGGTAAACACGGCCATAGCAATCACGGCTTGTTGCCAACCGAAGGCATCTGTAAGAGTACCGCCGACAATACGCCCTACAATGCCGCCGAGTGAGTTGGCCGCTATATAGCCACCAATTGCTTGGCCGAAAGCGTTAGGCGACAGCTCTTCCACCATGTAAGCAACCGCTACAGAAGCGAAAGCAGCTAAAGCGACTCCCATGAGTGCACGCATGACAACCAAGCTAAGAAGTGAAGGAGACAGTAACATTCCGATACCAATGACAGGCATGGTGAGAAGACCTGCAAGCATTATCCTCTTTCGACCCACAGCCTCAGATGCCACTGCCCACGGTACCAGACTTAAAGAAAGCGCCAACGTACTCGCAGCAAACAGCCAGTTAATCTTAGTCTCTGAGACGGCAAAGTGCTGAGCCATATAAGGCAGCATAGGTTGAAACAAATATAGGTTGCAAAATACGATGAATGAGCCGAGGGCAAGGCTCAGTGTTACCCGTCGGTAATCTTGGCTTCCGAGTTCGATCATTATTGTTGACTACTCTAGTGATTCAGTGAGTTATTGTGATCAAAATATCAGTGAAATCTGGATAAATAAAATATATTAAAAATATCAAGGTAATATATTTTATTTATGGAGTGGTCATGGACTCTCGACATTTGAAACACTTTGTTGCCGTTGCTGAGCATGGCCATTTCACTATGGCAGCAAAAACGTTGCATATTGCGCAGCCTGCACTGAGTATTTCAATCAAGAAGTTTGAACAACAATTAGGTGTAGAGTTATTCCGACGAGAAGAGCGGCGTGTCACGCTAACCGATGAGGGAAAGGTGCTCTATGAACACGCCAAGCGTGTTTTGCAGCAAATCGATGATGCCAAGTTAGCAATAGATGAACTGAGAGGCCTTGAAAAAGGAGAAGTTCGACTTGGTGCGCCAAGTATGATGGGGTCTTACTTTTTTCCCCAAGTCCTGATGGCGTTCAAATCGCATTATCCTAATCTCAAGCTCACGCTAATTGATGCGGGTACCCGATCTATTCGAAAGATGCTTTTGGATGGTGAACTCGATATTGGCGTGATTGATGATGAAAATGTGCCGGAAGATCTGGAAACAGACCATTTATTGAATGTAGAAATGGTTGCTGTTGTTGGGCCGGAACATGCTTTGGCACAGAACAAAAGCATTAGTTTTGAAGAGTTTTTCAAACATGAACTAGTCATGTTTAAGCCCGGTTATTTTCACCGTGATTTTGTCGAGAAAAAGGCGCGTTTACACAACAAAGAAATGAAGTTTTCATTTGAAACGAATCTATTGCCAATGATACTCAGTATTGTTAAACATGAGTTTGCAATCACTGCACTTTTGAAGCTGGTGACAGAGCATGAAAAAGACGTAGTGGCTATTCCCTTTGATCAACCGGTTAATCTTACCTTATCCCTAGCATGGCGAAAGAATGCTTACCTCTCAATTGCAGACCGAACCTTTATCGAGTTTGTGAAGCAATATGTGTAGTTCACGTTTCTTTTCAAGGTGATCGTAACAGTATTACCATTGATACAGTAAACGCGGGCTTGTATCTTGAAGAGTGAATGAAATCTGTTTTTTTGTTTATTAAAGTCAACAAATTACTGGAAAAAACGGCATGCTTTCCTAGGCTAACTAGAGAACTAAATTATAACGTCTAGGTTGGTGATATATATGGTTAGGACATTTTTAATTGTAGTCGTCGCGATGTTTGTCGGCGTGGCACAGGCTGCAAAACCCGATGTGCTTAAGATCTATCTTGATGCAGACAGGACAGGGCATCTGGAATCAGCACTCTCTATTGAGCATGGAGTCAAGGTCGCCTTCTCTCAGCAAGGCAACCAAATATCAGGTATTCCAGTAGAGTTTGTGACCACTGACCATAGAGGAAATGTATTACGCAGTAAGAAAAACATGGATCGTTTTCTCAAAGACAGCGACGGATTGGTTTACATCGGTGGTCTGCATTCTCCGCCATTGATCAAATACCGAGAGTACATCAATAAATCAAAAATGTTGACCTTGGTCCCTTGGGCTGCAGGGACGCCTATCACTCGATATCCTTCTACCGAGGAAAACTATGTATTCCGTCTTTCGGTTGATGATTCCAAAGTAGGGAGAATACTGGTTAATTATGCGTTAAGCCAACAGTGCAAACAGCCTCACTTGATGCTAGAAAACACGGGGTGGGGCAAGTCAAACCACAAAGCGATGATGTCTGCTCTACCAGAAGATTTGGTCGAGCGCGTAAAAACTAGTTGGTTTGATTGGGGAATCAAAGATGTTGATGCGCGAATCTTGATTCGTGAAGCACAATCGAGCGGAGGCGATTGTGTTCTGCTGGTGGCTAATAGCCGTGAAGGCAAGCTCATTGTTGAGAGTGTCGCCAGCGTTGGCGTGGAAATGCCGATATATAGCCACTGGGGCATTACTGGCGGTAAGTTTGCACAGAATGTGCCTTTCACTATTCGCGAAAAAGCTAACCTTCATTTCATTCAATCGTGTTTCAATTTCTACAGCTCAGAGTCAAACCGTTTCAATCAGAATGTGTTCAAGGATGCGCAAACCCTATTTCCGGCTTACTTTGAAGATACCAATATTGAAGCGCCTGCCGGTTTTGTTCACGGTTACGACTTGGCCAAGGTATTTCTTCAAGCCGCTAGCACAGTGGAGCTAACTGATGATGCTGAAGAAAACCGAATTGCACTAAAGCAAGCATTGGAGTCGATGGATGTGCCAGTTCAGGGGCTGATTAAAGAGTATCGTACTCCGTTCATTCCGTTCACTGAAGATAATTTTGACGCGCATGAGGCCTTGGGTGCAGATGATTTCTGTATGGCGACTTATGACGATAAAAACGCAGTCAAGCTGATTCCTAAGTCCATCTAAAACGCAAAGGTAACGCAGGTCTATGTTGAAGTTTGATAAGAAAAATGGAATGCATCTGTTTTCGTTGTTTCTCATCGTTGGTGCCTGCGTTTTTATGCTTGCGAGCTTTGCTTTTGTTCAACATCAAGCCAGAGAAACCGCTCAGATCTTGATAAGTGAAAGCTTGAAAGGAAAGTTCGTTGCCATTGAGAGGTACGTATTTGAGTTTTTAAAACTGCATGAGCAGAGACTTGAGCGCGTGACCTCTCACCCTGTTACTAAAGGTGCAGTCTTAGAGGGAGTGAGTGATCAGAGTGCGTTTAAAGATCAACTTGAGCTGCTCAAGTCTTCTGGTTCGACCGCTTACGTAAACATCTATGATTTCTCGGGTGGTAACGTTTATCAGGAGATAACATTGCCTGACGTTGTGCATACCTTCATCACGACCGGTATCGAAAACGAGGCTCTAATGGAAAAGCCTTCGTACTCACTCTACCAACATGCTGGCAGTGATTACCTCCTTGTAAGCTCGCCGATTTTTTACAATGGTTATGCTGAAGGGCTAGGCACTTATGTTACGTCACTGAATGAAAGTGAGTTTTTCGAAAGCTTGGGCACTGACAGTATGCACTGGTTTGGCATTGCCCAAAACAGACTTAATTGGAACATGCAAGCTCCTAACAATTGGACGATGGATAGGTTTCCTATTGCCGGGACTGATTTGTCTTTGTTGTATTCTGTCTCGCCACAACTTGTCATTGATGCAGAATCGAATTTAACGGGCAGCCTGTTTGTAGGGATGGTGATCGCTACTAGTTTGACATTGTTCGTTATGTTCATTTTTGGGCGACGAATTTTAGTCTCACCATTTCGCAAGCTAGCGGAATCTGAACAGCAGCTTTATGAGCAATCTGAGTCGCTAAAAATACGTGAGGCGGAATCGGCCCGTTTAGCTCGAGTGGTGAAACATATGCGCGATGCTGTGGTGTTCACCGATCTCGATTCCAAGGTAACGTGGGTCAATGGGGCATTTGAGAGGCTTACAGGCTATTGTCTGTCAGAAATGATCGGTAAAAAGCCTGGAGATGTGCTTCAAGGCGATGAAACCGATAAGCGAACCACACGAAAAATAAGACAAATGATAGATCGCAGAGAACCTGGATTCTTCGAGCTACTGAACTACAACAAGGAAGGACGTTCATACTGGATAGAAATTGCACTGACACCTTTATACTCTACGCATGGTCAGATAGAGGGTTTTATGGCGGTTGAGAGGGATATTACTCAGCGCGTAGAGTTGGAAGAATCTTTGAAGATTAAGGCGATTGAAGCAGAAGCGGCAAACATCGCAAAATCCCAATTCTTGGCGGCAATGAGTCATGAGCTGCGAACACCAATGAATGGTATTCTTGGCGTTGGTGACCTCCTCAAAAATACGCCACTCAGCCAGGAACAACAGGAGTATGTGGATACATTCCTCGGCTCAGGAAAACACATGTTAAACGTGCTGAATGACATACTTGATTTCTCTAAAATTGAAGCGGGTAAGCTGGAGCTAGAAAAAGTTGAGTTTCTGCTGAAAGATGTGGTGGAAAGGCTGACTCGACTTTATGCCCCATTGTGTGCAGAGAAACAGCTGGAGTTTAAGTGTGAGTACTCTCAATCTTGCGAACGTGCGCTAGTAGCAGATGAGACTCGCATACTACAAATTCTGCAGAACCTGCTAAGTAATGCCCTCAAATTTACATCTGAGGGTAGCATTGTGTTGTCTTTAAATGTGGTAGAGCAGAATCAGGGTATTGAACTTCATATTGATGTTTCCGATACCGGGATAGGTATTAGCACAGAGAAACAGTCAGCAATTTTTGACCCATTTTCACAGGCTGAGAGTGATACAACCAGAAGGTTCGGTGGTACTGGCTTAGGTTTATCGATAACGAGGGACTTGGTTCAGGCTATGAATGGCACGCTTAATCTTACCAGTGAGGTAGGTAAAGGGAGTAGTTTTACTATTGTGGTTCCTGTCGGTTTGAAAAAGGTGCGTCAGGGCAATAATAAACAAGAACGACTCTCTCCTTTTGACGGTACTGGACTGAGGGTGTTAATTGCTGAAGATACTCGAGTTAATGCGCTGGTCCTAGGCAAATTTCTTAAAAATAAAGGCTTTGAGTATGAAGTGGTTGAGAATGGTGAACTTGCGGTTGAGAGAGTTCAACAACAACACTTTGATTGTGTCTTAATGGATAATCATATGCCGGTAATGGATGGCATGAAAGCAACAAAGACCATTATGTCGCTCAATTTAGCCAATCCCCCCGTGATTATTGGCTGTACAGCGGATGCGTTCGAAAAGACGAGAGAAAGGATGATTTCTGAGGGGTGCGCGGACGTGATCACAAAGCCTATTAGCTCTGACAAACTGGATGAAGTGTTTCACGCAACGTTAAAACCTATAGAAGCCAATACGATGCGTGAAGCATGATCACTTCGAGTTATACATTTTCTCGAAATTTCTGGGGTTCCAGCCAATCATATAGCGATCACCAATTTTGAGCACGGGTAATGAACGTGCTCCAATAGCATCTAGCTCTTTTCTGCCCCGTTGCATTTTTGCGTTGGTTAATCTGTACGCATAACCCTTTTCGTCTAGGTACCGCTGTGCATCTTTGCAGTGAGGGCATTTATCCTTTACATACAGCACAAGTCTTTTCATTGTTAATGTCCTACCTCTTTCTTTGCAGCAGAGTGTAATGAAAAGACAGTGAATGGCAAGTGTGATTCAGGTAGACTTACTCGTCTCCAATTTAGCTGACTGAAACTTATCCTATGAACCCAGCGCTTCGTTACATCCAAGGTTACCCTGAACATATTGTGACGCCTGTGACTCAGATGGTAGAGTCCGGCCGCTTAAAAAATTGGTTTGAACAGCGTTATCCAGACAACCACACCATAAAGAGTGAGAAAGCGCTGTTCGACTATACAATGGCGCTGAAAAACCGCTATATGAAGAAGACGGCGCCTTTGAGCAAAGTCATCTACGACAACAAAATTCACCTTATCAACAATGCTCTGGGGCTGCATACCTATGTGGCTAAGGTTCATGGTGGAAAAATAAAATCAAAGAATGAGATTCGTATTGCTAGTGTGTTTAAGAATGCACCGGAGCCATTGCTTCGTATGCTAGTGGTTCACGAGCTTGCCCATCTTAAAGAAAAAGAACATAACAAGGCCTTCTATCAGCTCTGCTGCTATATGGAGCCTGACTATCATCAACTTGAGTTGGATGCTCGCTTATTTATGATTTATCTCACTACGAACAAGTAGCATACCAAATCAGAATTCATTTTACCTTTGTCGTTTAAAAGTTCGCTTTTCTTTATTTATTATTTAATATCAAGAGAAGATTTGAACGAATTTAACTCTCCAATACTCACTAAGCTGAATATAATTTAATTATTTATTTGTTTTTAAATTGTTATAAATTTAAATTTTTCTGGCCGCTAGGATTTAGTGGTGTTTTTATAACTAAATGAAAGGAAATAGATGATGAATAGTGCAAAACTAAAACAGAGGCTCTCTAAGCTAACAAAACGGTTAGACCACTCAGTACCAGATCCTGACAAGCCTTCCCCAGGCAAACCAAACGGATAAAAGATGTTACTTTTTTATTTAACTGTTATGCCGATATATATTTATTGGTATATAAGTGATAGGTTTAAATATTATTTCAGAAATTGAAGATAAATATTTTATTCTTTTGTGCTTTTCAAGAGATCGAATAATAGAGAATAGAACTTATCTAACAGATAGTGGCTTTGATTTTATCCAGCCAGCTCAAACCGATATTATAATAAGCATACTCTAGTTATTGTTGTGATATATTTATTTCTTATAATTGAATCTTGTTTGGTTTTAATGAATAATGTCGTAAGTTTCTATTTTAGTATCGCTATTTTTGAAGGTTCAAATAGTTCCTCCATGATGGCTATATCTATCTTCATTGCGATTGCACCAACGGTTTATCTCAGTTTTATTGCTGGTCGAATTGTTGATAGAATAGGACAGAGCCAAGTGATAATCTCTTGTAGTCTATTGTTGTTATTTGTTTATTTAATTTTGGCAATATCTTCTTATGAAGAAAGTTTGACTATCACATTAATACTTTTTTTTATATTTATCAGGGCAATAATTTCCTCTTTTCATGACATTGCGATAATGGCTTGGATTCCGGAGAAAGTAGAGGAAAAAAATTTAAGAATTGCTTATGGATTTCAAGGTTTTTTCAATAAAGGTGCGTTGATAATAGGCCCTGTCTTAGCAGGAGTTATTTATAATGATATTGATTCTTCATCAGTTTTGATTGTTTCCGCTATATTGTCCGCTTCTTCACTTTGGTTGGCTTTAGTATTGGCGGAATGGAATAAAGGCGATCTTGTTACTAAGAATAAAATAGACATTAGATCTTGCCTTAGCTTTCTAGCTGGTAAACCGAAGTTGAAAGCATCACTTTTCTTTTTCTGTGCTTTCAACACTGCAAATGGTATTGCGTCAGCCTTTTTGGTTGCTTATGTTTTAATGGTTTTTGGTTCGTACGAGCAAACACTTTCACTCTATAACTTTTTAGTCGCTGTAGGGACATTGGCTGGCACTTTATACTCGATAAAAAAGCTAAGTATTGAACCTTTGTTCTTGATAGGGCTAACGACATTGTTTTGTGCTTTATTAGGCAGGTTTGCGATTAGCTTTACGGCTAGTTTAGTAGCCTTCAGCATATTCGTCGCTGTTCGTTCTGCTTTAATTCCCATAGGGAATATGGCGAACCAGATTCTTTGGGTTGAGCAAACTGAAAAGGACTCAAGAGCAAGCTTATTTGGCTTTCGTCGCCTGATTGGGCAGGGAGTATACCCTGTGTCCATTCTTATGTGTGCAATTCTCATTGAGTATTATGAACTTAGCTCTAATGTGGATTTTTTAAAAGGGATGTTTATCGTTAGCGGGATATTTGAAATGTTGTTAGCAAGTATCTTGATAGTGTACTCACGTAAGATAAACACTCTGTGCAATAAGAACTAGTTGCTTACGTAGTGAAACAACTACAAATTTTGCTAACTTTTTGTATTATGTACCTCTGTTGTGTTAGAGCCATGTGGAATGGTAAGTAACACTCTTTTGTCAATAGAAGTACATTTTATGCCCCCTTCAAGTCACCCCCATAACGCAATTAAACCTTCAGGAAAAGGCACGCTGAACGCTAGCGAGATGAAAGTCTTTACGATCAAAGGGCAGAAAGGTCTGCATAAGCGCAATTTGCACCAAGGGCGATATGATTTCGCAAAACTCACAGCGGCACTGCCAGAGCTTAAAAAGCATATCGTGAAGAATCCCAAGGGCGAGTCGAGCATCAATTTTTCCGATCCGTTAGCGGTTAAATTGCTTAATAGGGCTTTGCTTGCTCACCACTACGGAATCACAGAGTGGGACATACCACAAGGTTATTTGTGCCCACCTATTCCTGGGCGTGCAGACTACATTCATCGTCTCGCTGAGATATTAACCAAAGAGAGCAAAAGCCTGAAACATAATCAAGTTCGTGCACTAGACATCGGGCTTGGGGCTAACTGTATTTACCCTATCGTTGGTGTGACTCAGTATGGCTGGCACTATGTAGGCTCTGATGTTGATGTTGTTTCAGTTGATAATTCTAATCACATTGCCCAGTCGAATAAGGTACTGAGTGGGCGCGTTGAAGCTCGATTGCAAAAAGATAGCCGTCATTTCTTTAAAGGCATCATCAAACCAAACGAGTTCTATGACGTAACCACCTGTAATCCGCCTTTTCATAAGTCACTAGAAGAAGCACTGCAAGGCACAGAGAGAAAGATCAAAAACTTATCGTCCAGCAAAAGTAAGCGTGGTCAGCCTTCTGAGCAAATGAAAGTTAAGTCGTCACCTATACTTAACTTTGGTGGACAAAAAGCAGAGCTCTGGTGCCCAGGTGGCGAGGCCGCGTTTGTAAAAAACATGGCGTTTGAAAGCCGTGATTTTGCGCAGCAAGTCCTGTGGTTCTCTACGTTGATCTCGAAGAAAGAGAATGTACGATGGATGCGAAAAAACCTCGAAAAAGCGGGTGCTAAAGAAGTGAAAGTGGTGGAAATGAGCCAAGGGCAAAAAGTGAGCCGATTTATCGCTTGGACATTTAAAACGGAAGCCGAACGCCAAAAGTGGCTGAAACTTAAGAGCTAATCTTGTCGAAGACTTAATGGAGGGTATATGGAGTTTGAAATTTATATGCCCTGTGAACCTGATTGGCTGTGCGACAGTCTACTTGTTTTTTTTGCGCTTCTGTTTGTCTCTGGCCTACTCGGGTTTATTTATATTGTTTACAAAGAATATCTCAAAATTCAGCGCGCTTCGCGAGTCCGCCATCGCCGTAAGATTCCACTCTCCCAACGGAAAAAACGATAAACTTGTCGAGAAATTTATCGCTTGGGTAAAGCGGAACGTCGACGTTTTTTGAGCTCTAGCTCGACCATGAGCCGATGTGATAGTGCCTGAACGCCAAACTGCTGATGAAACAGTGTTAGACGGTTTTGCGCTGATTCATATTTTCCTTGATTTATTTCCAATTGCACTAGATTTAAAATGGTCTGCGGCCGGCTCGGATCATGAGCGATCGCCCGTTCAAAGAAACGAGTGGCAGTCTTTGGTTGGCCTGCTTTCAATGCGCAAAATGCGGCATTCTCATAGCTGTCGGCAACATAATAATAATTGGGTTGCAGTACCGCTCTTTCGAACAGTACGCTCGCTTCCTGATAGCGAGATTGCTTGCACAGAAAACGACCATAATCGTTGAGCAACTGCCCATTGTCAGGATGTTGAGAAATCGCTTTTTGAAACCAGTATTCTGCGAGGGTGAACTCTGAAGCTTGGTCGAGATAATGTGCCATCGCCAATTGAGCACGATAATATTTTGGTGCGTGATCCAATGCTTGCTGGAAATTCTTTCTTGCTTTCACTCTATTGCCTCGTTGCAAATAACCAAAGCCTAATGTGACTCGTGCATCGGCCTTATGTTGTGCATCCGAGGTAACCAATGGAGTGTCAATTGTGACACAGGCGGGTAAAAGCATGGTAACGACGAGATAAAAGAAGCGCATAACATAGCTGAAGAAAGTTCCGAGTATCCTGAATGTATAACGAGGTTTATCCGGTCTGGTAAAAATGAACGTAATCATGCGAGTGACTTGGTAACTATGCTAGAAAATAAAGGAGAAGAAGTGTGAGAAAACAGGTCGTTGGTGCAACCGTTTTAAGCTTCCTCGCTGGGCTATCGATAAAGTCGTCCATTGCTTCAGATCTGGATACCACCACTCATTTTGCTCGCAGTGGTGTTGCTTATGTAGCAAAGGGCAACCAAGCCAGCCATTATCGGTTGATCTTCATACATGGTTCACCGGGTAATAAAGAGGGGTATGAAGCGTATCTTAAAGATGCATGGTTGCTGGAAAATGCCGAGCTTATCTCTATGGATCGTGTAGGGTATGGCCAGTCTCCAAAAGCGCTCGCAGCGGATTTGGATTCGCAGTCAAAGTCGATAGAGTCCTTACTTGCTAAAGACAAAGTTAACATTCTCATTGGCCATTCCCTTGGTGGCCCAATTGCTCTGAATCTTGCCCTAATGTTCCCCAATCTTGTACAGGGGATGGTGCTGGTGGCGCCTGCCTTTGATCCCAAACTAGAGGAACCCAAATGGTATAACGAGCTTGCAGATACTTGGTTGGTCAGTGTGTTTTTGTCTGACAACTGGAAAAAGTCGAATGGAGAAATGATGCCGCTGGCTGATGAGCTTTCCAAGTTGAGCAATAAAGACTGGGGCTTACTGGACTCAGTGCCTGTGACTTTGATTCATGGTGATGAAGACAATATTGCCGATCCAAAAAACTCAATATTTGCGATTCAGCGCTTAACAGGTACAGAGAAAAAACTCATAGAGGTGCAAGGGGCGGGGCATTTTATTTTGTGGCAAAATACCCCGAAGGTGATTAACGAGATCAAAAAACTAATCAGTATCGCTGACTTCAATCGTCCTTAGTAAAGTTTGCTTCACTGAAGTGATCCAGATCGTAAGGCGTTTGCTGGTAAACACAATAGTTGAGCCAGTTTGAGAAAAGTAGGTGGCCATGGCTACGCCAGCTCGCGATAGGTTTGTTATCTGGGTTATTGTTTGGGTAGTAGTTCACCGGAATGACGGGTTCCATACCTTCACCAAGATCCCGAATATACTCGTTATGAAGTGTAAACGCGTCATATTCGGGATGGCCTGTAACGAATACATTTCGCTTGTCTTTTGTTGCGGCCAAATACACACCTGCAACATCCGAGGTGGCGAGTAAATCCAAATCAGTATGCTCGGCTAGATACTCTGGAGAAAAGTCAGCATATCGTGAGTGGGGCGCAAGAAACGTATCATCGAAGCCACGTAGTATCGGGTGATATGGCTGATGAATTTGGTGGTGATAAACTCCGGAGAGTTTTTCTTTACGTGTGCGTTTTGGCAAATCATAAAGCAGTTTTAAACCGGCTTGCGCAGCCCAACAGACGTACAGGGTTGAGGTAACATGCTGCTTCGCCCAACTCATGATTGCTTGTAGATGCTCCCAGTAGATAACATCTTCGAACTGGACTAAGCCCAGAGGAGCACCAGTAATAATCAGTCCGTCGAAGTTGCGCCCTTTCACCATCTCAAATTGACGATAGAAGTTATCAAGGTGTTCGGTCGGCGTATTATTGCTTGGTCTGTCATCAATACGAAGTAGCTCAATATCGACTTGAAGTGGACTGTTGGAAAGTAAACGAAGAAACTGAGTCTCGGTTTCTATCTTCTTCGGCATAAGGTTTAGAATCAAAACCTTGAGTGGTCTAATTTCCTGAGTCGATGCCCGAGATTCAGGCATTACGAAGATGTTTTCCTGACGTAATACATCACTGGCAGGTAATTGGTCGGGGATCTTGATCGGCACAGCTTTCTCCCTAAGCTTTTTTGGACGTCTATACTTCCAAAGTTAACTCAAACGAAATGAGATGTCGATAGCATTTTTATGCCTATTTACGCTAAGATCAGCGCTTCATTATTCGATATAACCATTTTTATGACCTTAAAACTGACCATTGTTCGCGGCTTGCCTGGCTCAGGGAAAAGTACTCTGGCTAAAACTCTAGGTGTGAATCATTACGAAGCAGACATGTACTTTGTTGATGACAACGGTGATTATGAATTCAGACCAGAACATATTGCCAAGGCTCATGATTGGTGTCAGTACATGACGCGAGACAGCTTGCTCAATGGGCAAAGTGTGGTTGTGTCGAACACGTTTGTCATGAGATGGGAAATCGCGCCTTACTATCAGATGGCACAGCGATACGGTGCCGAGTTTGAAATCATTGAGTGTAAAGATAACTATGGCAATATTCACGGGGTAACATCGGTTACTATTCAACAAATGAAAAAACGGTGGCAAGAATGGCGAAAAGATCAGCCATAGTAGAATTGACGTCTTACGGCATCTATAGCAAGTGGGACTCGAAGGCAAAGCATCTACCGAAGATACAGGAATTTACAACAAAAGTGCCAGCCGATCCGGATATTGAATTTGGTTTGATTGTCAATATCAAAAAAGCCAAAGGGCAAGTTATTGAGTACTGTATTGAACACCCCGGAGTGTTAGGGAAAAAGGGCCAAGTGTTGGATCCTTTTACAGGTGATTTGCACATTGGCAGTAACGACTGGGATTTTTATCTCGGTGATACCATCCAACTATTGGATCCGATTCACGGCTTTGACTCCAATATTGGCAAGTGGCGAATGACTATTGAAATGAGCGGCAAGCTCATCGCTGATAAAACGTTCGATATATACAGCCGCGATGAGGGTGAGTTTTGGAAACGGCGAGGGTTTTAAAAATAGCGCCCGTGTGTCGCACTGGCGCATTTTATAACCACGACTGTTTTAGCGCCTCTAATTCTAGAGGCTTAGAAAAATAGTAACCTTGCAGATAGGAAACGTTCATTGCGCCGAGATACTGAACTTGTTGCTCTGTTTCGACGCCCTCAGCGATCATTTTCACATCGAGGCGATGACCTAAATCAATAATAGTGTTCAACACAGCCGAATTAACCGTCTCTACACCAATAGTATCGACAAAACATTTATCAATTTTTAAGTAGTCAAATTGGGTCTTCTGAATGACGGAAAGAGCGGTATGACCAGTACCAAAGTCGTCAATTGAGATGAGAATACCGCTTTTACGCAGTTGAACGAGCGCAGAGCGACCTTTGTCGTCAAGTATTTCACGTTCTGTCACTTCTACGGTTAACTGAATCCCAATATGCCTGAATTGCCTAGCATAATTTTGTAGGCTGGTAAGATGTCTGTCTTCATGCAGATAGGAAGGAGGAACATTAATTCCTAAATGTATACCCTTGAAATTCGCTATGCTCTGAAGATCAGCTAATGCCCGCTCTAGTACATAATCAGTGATAGTATTTATAAGCTGTTGGCGCTCGGCTAGCGGTATAAAAACATCGGGTCTGATTAATCCTAATGTAGGGTGCTGCCATCGAATAAGTGCTTCAAGGCCTGTCAGAGTTTCTGTTTGACTATCTACAATGGGCTGATAGGTGAGAAACAGTTCTTTTCTTTTTAATCCTTTCTTTAAATCATCGGCCAGACTATCTCTATTTCGTATATGAGACATGACCGCGAATAGAGTGATTGAAATCAGTAGTGAAAGAGGGAGACTGCTAAGTCCATAAAAAATCGCCCGCCTTTTGATGAATGTAGGACTTGCTTCGACCAAAAGAGAGAAGCCATAAAGAGGTGATGTTGATATGTAATGAAGCGTATCTGACACAAAAATTCTATCTGCAGGATACACTTTTTGGCCAAATCGAGCTGTAATAAAACTGAGCTTATCATCCTCTACCTTACCCAGCCTTTCGACCAGATAGTTTTTGTCAACAATGGCAAAGGCGCCACTGTTATCACTGTTATCTTGTGCGGTCACAACGACCATTGTTCTTTGACGCGGATCCCCCTTAATATCGAAGAGAAAAACGCCGGATGCCGCTTCTTTGCGCTGAAATACACCTGTTAAATCTAAGTGAAGCTCGCCACGTTTAGAGGAGCAGATTGCAATGCCATCCTGAACAATAATTAATTCTCTTAGGTAGCTTTCAAACAGAAGGTCTTCTTGAATGGATTTACAACGTTCAGGGTACCTCATCGCCTGAGCGTTCTCGTCTTTTAGTTCAGTGATGACATCTTCTATTCTTTCTTGAAATGTCACAGCGATGTTTTTTAAACTGTCGTTAATTCCCTGATAGGCGAGATAAAGTGAGGCAGGGAAGACAATGACAAGCGGTATCAATATATAAGCAAGCAGAGATTTGGTTTCAAAAGTTAAATTGAGCAAAGGTGCTGTTTTATTCATATTGGATAATTGCTTGTGATGAGGCTTAATTGGATTCTAGTATATAGAACCGATCATAGATTATAACCTGCCATTTGCATCAGCTGATCGATTCTATGGCTAACTAACCAAAATCTGATGTCGGCCAGAGTTTATTATTGCACATGCAGTGAGGGCTGACATGACTTTAACCTTTGTTAACGCCATTTCCGATAGCTAACTAAGGCTAGCCCCCCCCATAAAACGCACTGGAGACAGAGTAAAATCCATTGGGAGGAAATCTGATCCCAAGTGGCCCCCATTTGATTCAATGCGAGAAACCCCTGAATAGCGGGAGTGCTAGGAAAAAGTTGTGATATCCAGATTATCGGTGTTGGGATACTTTCTAATGGCCAGATAAAGCCTGCACTGAAAATTAAAGGCATAGAGCTTATGAGTACCACCAAGGTGACGAGCTCTCGTCTTGGAACGATTGTACCGAGCCAGATGCCGATGGCGCAGGATGCAAAAAGAAATGGGAACAATAACGCCGCTAGCTGAGTGATATTGGCTAGTTGGTTGACGCCATGCATCGAGAAACTTTCCCCGAAGTAGAACATGCTCAGGAGATAGTAAATACCGATAAGCAGGCTGAATCTAACCAGAAGCAATGTGATGGGTTGGGTTGAGCTCCAATAACCTGTCCCGTTTTTTTGGCTGCCTGTCACCAAGCCAGAAGCCATCGCCATTGTCTGCTGCAGAATGAGAACAAACACCGCAGGAACAACGTAATCGATATAACCGAGACGCGGATTAAATGTCGGTTTCAGATTGAGTGTGGTTACAGCATATTGCTCACTCGCCAACGCCATAGGGGTGCCGTCCAAGAGCAAACGAGAGACCTTAGTTTGTGCGGCCAGTGTTCCACCAGCTTGGGCCAATCCCTCAACGATGGTGCCGTAAACCAAAAAATAGGAAGCATCTCCGGCGAAAGAGAGCGTTGGGCTTTTTCCTAACAACAAATCTTTATAGAAATGTTCAGGAATGACTAAAAAACCACTGACCTCACCGCTGAGAAAAGCTTGGTGCGCTGATTCGATGGTGTAATCTCGTTGAACAACCTTGGCTTGTGGTGTCGCATCCACCATGCGTTCCAGTTTGAAGCTTATCTGGCTTTGATCAAGGTTAACAATGCTGATTTTTTGCTCTCTCGGGGTTTGTTGGCTATACGGGAGCGGGTAGAGGAAAGAATAAAACACAACACCTCCAAATACCGTGAGCATTACAACCGGATTTGTTAGAAGCGCTTTGAATTCAGCGTAGAACACTTCTTTAAATGTCATTTGGCCCCCTTTATATTGAGGCTGTGATGGTGGGATAGATGCTTGTTGATCAAAAATACCGATAGTAATGCGGGCAGCAGGTACCCTAACATTGGTAACAGATGTAGCGCCGTGGTAACCCCAAGTTGCCCATAGCTGACTTGGCTTACTTGAGCCTCGATGTAATGGCTGATAGGGAGCAAACTTCGCCAGAACTGTGCGATTGGGTTCATGTCAGTGACTGGAAAAGTGATGCCCATAAAAGCAAAACTGGGCGCAGTAAATGCCCCTGCAAAACTCATTGCGCGCGCAGGGTCGAGTGTTAAAAAGAAGAAAAAACTGCCCATGATCATACAGGCTATCACTGTCAGCCCTTGAGCAAACATCAGCACCAGTAAACTGCCATTCATTGGCCAATCAAAACCCAGATAAAACCAGCAAAGAAAAGTGAAACCTTGCGCCATAAATACGGGGAAATAAGGCAGCAATGTGTAAAACCACTGTGTGGTTGGGGCTCTGTTTAACCAATGAGCCAAACCTCTGTCTCTGTGATTGGCGGTCAACACTAATATGGTTGAAACCACGATGATGATTTGCCACAAAGCGGGAACAATTGCAGAGACTAGGAATTGAGCATAGTTGGTGTTTTTGTTAAACAGAGGTGTAATTTGCGTTTGCACTGGAAGTGCATTGCCTACTGCAGAGCCCAAGGTATGGTTTCCTTTGGCAAGCGCTTTTGATGCATCAATGTGCGCATTGAATGTCGTGTGGGCTTGTAATAACGCTGAGCTGATTAGCTTACCAATCAATATCGTTTGGCTGTTGTAGAATGCACTCACCTTTGGAGGCAGGCCGCGATAGATGTCTTTGTCAAAATTATTCGGAATAATCACGTATGCATACACTTGGCTTGAAACCAATGCATGCTTTGCTTGGGAAATGTCAGTAAAGTGATGAGCGACAGACAACGTGGAGGTCGCATCATAGTTGCGACTAAGCTGTCTTGAAAGTTGACTATGGGATAAATCGACAATGCCAATGGGGAGGTCTCTTGCGATACCTTGAGAGAATATCGCCCAGATTGATACGACCAAAACAAGCGGTATCCATGTCAGACACGAGAGCAACCATCGGTCTCGTTGCAGTATGCGCCACTGCGTGGCGAATAAATCAGCCATGTTACAACTCAACAACCAGACTCATGCCCATGCGCAGGGTATCCTTGTGCGTCAATGGGCGAGCCTCGACCTCAAATGTGCGTAAGTCGAAGCCTTGTGAGGCATCGGTTGAACGCCAAGTGGCAAAGTCACCCATGACGGCGATATGTGTCACTTCAAATTCCAGTGAATGGCCAAGTGCGGGTAAATAAGCATTGAATCGCTGACCTTTAGTAAAATGACGAAGCTGATCCTCGCGGACATTCAGTACTGCCCAGGAGTCGTTCGTATCAATGACGGTTACGACAGGAAAACCTTGAGGAGCCAGCTCACCACTTTGCAATAGTACTTGTGAGACTTCCCCTTCAAACCAGCTTTCGATTTGTGTGTCTTGTGCATAAGCTTCGACTTCGGCAACGGCGCCTGCTGCCATGCGTGCTTTTTCTGCAGCCGCAACCTTGGTTTCGTCGCGAGCGCCTTCATGAGCCATCTGGTACATTTGATAGGCGGCACTTTCGGTGTATTTTGCTGCATCCCATTGAGTTTTGGCTTCATCGCGCTTTTGTTCAGCGACGACGCCATCTTTGTAGAGATTGTTAACCCGAAGGTAGGTCTTCTCCATTAATTGAGAGGCGGCTTTGGCTTTCTGCCATTGATCTTTTGCCGCTTGAATTTGCTGTATTCTTGCGCCTTTTTCTGCTTCTTGAGCGAGTGCGCCTGCGGCCTTCTGACCAGCAATGGCTTGTTCCAGTTTAGCCTCTATTTCTGGGCTATGGAGAGTGAAGATCAACTCGCCTTTTTCTACTTTGTCACCTTTGCGAACCAGCACCTTGTCGATACGGCCCGGTACCTTGGAAGAAATGCTGTATTGTTGTGATTCAATTTGCCCCTGCAGACGCACTGGCTTTGGTTGATAGGCTTGATAGAAGCTGTACCCAATCCAAGACGATATGGCTAAAGCTGCAACAGTCAGGACAATTGGTTTGGCTTTTTTCATCTTGGTATCCTAAAGGTTTGAAGTGTTGATAGAGGCTTGCTGATATTGCTGAAATGTGTTCATTTCGCTCGATAAGGCAAGAAGCTTTGATAATGATATTAAGTAGTTAAAGCTTGCAGCTGATTTCTGTGTCTGGATACTGGCTAAGTAAAGCTGAGCATCAACGACGTCCGTCGAGGTAGAAAGGCCTTGAGAAAAAGCTTTCTCTCGTAGTTTGATGTTTTCTTCAGCCAGCTCAATGCTGGAGTTAAGTCCGAGCACTTCTTCCTGAGCTTGCTGCGCTTCTAGATAAGTCTTTTGCACTAGCACGGTTAAATCTTGTTTGGCTTGTGCTTTGAGGTACTGCACTTGAGATACAGCACTATGAGCCGCTTTAACTTGATCCGAGCGACCGGTTGACTCAATGAGTGGAATACTGACGCCAACGCCAACCAGCCAATCTGGTTTCATCTGACTAGCGAGTGAGTCGTCTTCATGCAGGCTGTAATCACCATACAGGTAGACCTCAGGGTAATATTTCCCTTTTTCTGCTTTGATCAGACTCCGAGCCTGCTTCTCTTTTGCATCAAGCAACGACAAACCCGGGTAGGTGATGAGAGTTTGGTTAATGAATGCGTCCATTGGGGGGAGTGTGTCGTTGATAAACAGATGGTCGCGTGGCTCAACCGTTGAAGATTGGCTGAGTATTTGAGTCAGCGCTGTCTGTGCGATATCAAGATTCTTTTGTGCCTTCTTGCGTTCAATGGTCGCTTGATCGAGTGCGGATTCTGCTTGAAGGCGTTCAACTCGAGCAATTTGTCCCTGCTGCTCTAATTTAAGTGCGTTGTCCCTGTGTGTTTTTAAGCCGCTTTCTACCAACTGGCGTGTCTCGACCACTTCTTTCGCTAGCAAGACACTAAAATAGTATTTGCTTAAGTCTTCGTACCGCGCTTGAGTCTCCATAGCGAGTTGGCTTTGCGCTTCCTCTGATTTACCTTGTGCGGCTGATTGTGCTGCAGTAATTCGACCACCAGTAAAAATAGGCCAAATGGCTCTGATAGAAGACGTAAAAATGTCCCGTTCGGTAATCGTAGACGTTGTATTACCTAGATCGGTAAACAGTTGACCGAGACCTGAGAGTAATGAAGGAGGGAGTGAGAGACTACCAACACTGGGTAAGGTGCCATGAGTACTTTCAAGCAATTGGTTGCCCGATAGAGTGACATCGGTATCTAAGCGCGTGTAGTTTGCCCCAATCGTCACTGATGGTAGGTTCAGGTTAGCCGTCGCATTTTCTAAGTGTTGATATCGGTCAACATTCGCTCTTTGTGCAGCTAACGAATTGTTTTCGTTTTGCAATAGCTGCCAAGCTTCACTAAAACTGATTGCCGCAGAATGGGCTGCAAACGGGAATGAGCTAAGGCAGCCAATTATCAAGGCAATAGGACGCAGCGACATACAATGAACTCTACTTGTAAAAAATAGAGTATAAACTCTAACTGATATTGTTGGCAAATAGAGGTAACAAAGGAGGCTAAATTGCCTCCTTAGAATGGGTGTTTATTGCTCCGCTTTAACAGGACTAGGTTTTAGTCTTTGAAACAGCTTAACGATAATAGGGCTAAACAATACCAATACGGCTAACACGGTAAAGGTCATTGAAATAGGTCTTTCCCATAGGAAGCTGAGTTCTCCGTCACTGATCATTAATGCCCGACGTAAGTTCTCTTCCATCAATCCGCCAAGGATAAAACCAAGCAACAGTGGAGCGAGAGGGAAATTAGCTAGCCTTAGTGCAATGGCACCTATCGCAATCAACAACATGATGAAGACATCCATAGTGTTGAATGACACTAGGTAAACACCAGTAATAGAGAAGAACAAAATCATTGGTAATAGCACGGTTCTAGGGACTGCCAACAACTTGGAAATATAAGGAATCAGTGGCAAGTTGAGAATAACTAAAACAATGTTACCAAAGTACATCGAGATGATGACTGACCAGAAGACGTCAGGATGCTCGACAAACAGACGTGGGCCCGGTTGGATACCATAAGCAATCAGTGCGCCTAACATGATCGCTGTTGTGCCTGAACCTGGAATACCCAAGGTTAAAAGCGGTACAAATGAGCCACTTGATGCTGCATTGTTCGCTGACTCTGGAGCAACCAACCCGCGGATGCTGCCTTTACCAAATTGTTCTTTTTTATCTTTAGGTGCTAGGTTACGTTCCATACCATAGCTCAGAAAAGCTGCGATAGTTGCACCAGCGCCTGGCAACACGCCGGTAAAGAAGCCCAATATGGAAGAACGAATCGCAACAGGCGCGACCTCTTTGATTTCCTCTTTGGTGACTTTCATGCTGCCAATGTCACTCATTTTGCTTTGTTCTTCGTTGCGAGTGTCTTTTTCTGGTTTAAGGATGCCCATTAAGGTCTCGCCTAATGCAAAAGTCGCCATAGCCAACAGCAGGAAGCTGAATCCATCCATTAAGTCTGTCAGTCCAAACGTGAAGCGCTCAACACCAACGCCTTTGTCGATACCTACCGTGGACAGCATCAGTCCTAGAATGGTCATCATCCAAGCTTTGATGACCTGACCCTTACCAGCAAAGGCCGCAACGGCTGATAGGCCTAATAGCATCAGTGCGAAGTAGTCAGATGACTGGAAGCTAAGTGAGACGCTTGCGAGAGCAGGCGCCGCGACAAGCAGCATAATCGCGGATAGAGTACCACCCGTGAATGACGAGTAGGCAGCCAGTGCCAGCGCTTTACCTGCCTGACCTTTCTGTGCCATTGGGTAGCCATCAAAAGCGGTCACAACGGTAGAAGAACAACCCGGAGCGTTGATCAGGATAGAAGAGGTCGAGCCGCCAAACACGGCACCGTAATACACACCAGCCATCAAAATTAGACCTGATGAAGGATCTAAGCCGTACGTAATGGGTATCATCAAAGCAATGGCTGAAATTGGGCCAAGGCCAGGCAACATACCGATGAAAGTACCAACGAAACAACCGACGATCACCATCATGATGTTCATCGGCATCACTGCGGTCGAAAGACCTTGTAAGATTCCATCTAACATTTGCTATTCCTTACTGTTTACGACCACATGGTGAAAATGACGCCCGGTTCTAGATAAATATCCAGTCCTTGGGTGAGCAGCAGATAAAATGCGATGACAAAAGGAAAAGAGGCTCCGAACAGGACTTTTTTCCGACGTTCACCTAGCAGGTAAAAACCTGCGAGTAGAAATAATCCCGTTGCGAGTACAAACCCAACGTAAGTTAGCCCTAAACCGTAAAACGCCATTAACGCAAGAAAAGCGATCAGCAGTTTCCAGTTAAAATCCACTACTGCGCCGCTTAGTTTATCCGCTTGACCTGTCACCAGAAGAATCAGAGATAAACCAATACCGATAAAGGTCAGTAGTGTGGGCAAGGTGCGAGCCGTGAAGGGTTCATATTCGTCACCGGGAAAAAGAGGAATTTGTGATGTTTGGTAGCCATAACAAAGGCATACTAAAAGAAAGATCATAGCGCCGACGCGATCGCGACAAAGCAAGTTCTCTTTTGAGAAAAATTGACCTTTGTTGAAAGAATTCGTTGGCAAGTCCGACATATCCAACTCCATTTGCATTCACATTGAAGGAAGAAAAAAGCCGTACAAGAGGGATTAATGAGCATGTATCACTAACCAATAAGCCATTTGCTGCTAGTCAAAGAGGCTTAGCTGTTTATTTCTAAACAGAGGAGATTGTGTCGTTATCTCAGGTACGGCAAAAGGAAAAGAGGGCAAGTGCAAGTTTGCCCTCGACAGGATTACTTAAGAAAGCCCAATTCACGCATTAGGTCACCCATTTGCTTTTCTTGATCTTCAAGGAAAGCGTAAAACTCTTTATCTGCCTTGTAGTTGTCAATCCAGCCGTTGCGATCTCGAACCACTTGCCACTCGTCAGTGTTATACATTTTCTTAAGTGCAGTGTTCCACTCATCCAGTTTCTGTTGGCTTGTACCTGGAGCGGCAAAGAACCCACGCCAGTTAGCAAAAACGGTTTGGTTTCCGTACTCAGTCAGAGTTGGAATATTTGGTGCTGCTTCTAGGCGCTTAGGCGCTGTGACCGCGAGGATCTTAACTTGCCCAGATTTTGACATTTCAAGTACTTCGCCGAGACCTGTTGAGAGCAGTTGCGTTTCGCCAGAGAGTAGAGCCGCCATGGCTTTGCCGCCTGCATCATAAGCGATATAGCGCACTTTTCGTGCATCGAAACCTTCGCCCTTGAAGGCTGCTGCTACGACTAGGTGGTCCATACTGCCACGAGCGGATCCACCGGCAATTTTGACCTTGCGAGGGTTAGACTCGAAATCTTTAACCACGTCCTCCCATGTGTTGTACTTGGAATCAACAGAGGTCACGATGGCGCCATAATCTGCAATAGTGGCTGCAACAGGCGTTAAGTCACGGAATGACTGAGGGAAAATACCTGTCAGTGAGCGTACTACGATCGGAGTTGAGTTCACCATTAGCGTATCTTCTTGACGCTTAGCGGTTTCAATTAGGTGAGCAATGGCTTTACCACCACCACCTCCGGATAAGTTTTGGAATGATACGTTATCGACAATATCTGACTTAACGAGTACATCTCCTGTACCACGTGCTGTCATATCCCAGCCACCACCAGCACCTCCGGGGATTAGGAAGTGTATTTTTTCAAGATCAGCTGCAAAAGTGTTGAAAGAAAAAGACGCAGCGATGATTGAAGCTGCCAGTGTTGGCTTGAGTACCTTAAACATGATTCACGTTCCTTATGTTCAGGTGCATCTTCATTGAGATTGCACTTATCGTTATCAGTTTTCCATTAACAAGGCAGGGACACTCGTCAATAGATGCGATTAAGGTTAATGGAGTGTTAAATAGTTGTCGCTAATACGTAGATAAAAATAATATTGAGCATTGTGACGATTTTGTTCATAAAGTTCATGGCGAAGTTCTAGATCTGAATAATTGTTATAATCAGCACTGTTCTCTAGCTAAATTGTTGACGTAGCGCGAATAATCGAAATTCTTCCTACAAATAGGCCTCTGCTTTATATGCAATTACTACACTATTAAATTGTTGGTTGAGTTCACCTCAAAATTTAGAAGTCTTCGCCATGGAGGGCATGCAGTTGGACGAATTGAAGAAGCACACATACTCGATACGCTTTACCGTCGGAACCATGTTCATCATTGCTACAGTCGTCACATCCATGTTTGCTATTAGCTTACAGTATTTTTTTACTCGTCAGATGTCCGAAGAGCATGTATTAAGCAAGCTGACTAGAGTGACAGCTGGCGTCAGTGAATATATTCAAGAGGTCGATCTGAACGCCAAAAGTAGCGCTCGTCTTCTCAGCAGCATTTCAAAAACGATCGATCATGATTTCAGTGAAGAAGAAATTCGTACCATACTAATTCAAGTTCTCAATGATAACCCACTGTTCTACAGCATTTATTTTGGTAATGACCAAGAGGATTTCTACCAGATTATCAATTTAGAATCCGATCCCATTGTGCGGCAGCGTATTGAAGCTCGACCAGATGACCGGTGGGTGGTGATAAAAATTAATGGTCAGGAGCCTAATCGTATACGCCAGACGATTTATTACACATCTGATTTCGAACAAACCAGTGTCCGTACCAAAAAAAGTAATTATCTCCCCACACAACGACCTTGGTATCAGGCTGCTTCAGCAGATGAGGTGTACAAAACGGAACCCTATCTTTTTAAGCACTTGAAAATTACCGGGCAGACCTATTCACTGAAGACACGGCAAGCGGTATTGGGTATTGATATCGTTCTTTCTTCGATCAGTTCAAGAATTACCGCCGCTGCGATGGGGTTGCCAGCCGATGCTGGTGTAGAGTCCTTTGTTTTTCATCGTACGGGTGAAATCATCGCTTCCAATCTGCATGGAGTGAGCGAGATGCCATCTTTAACCAGGCCGCTAACATTAAGCCAGAGTGAACAAGAACTGGTGGATACAACTCCATCTTTGTTGGTATCGAACCAACTGGGTTGGCGACCATATGACTACGCTCTCGCCGGAGAACCACAAGGTTACTCTATCGCGCTACTCAATCTACTTGCAAAGAAGACGGGCCTCTATTTTGAGTTTATTAATGGATTTTCGAGTGATGAGTTAAATCGTAAGTTAGGTCAAAAACAGCTGGATATAGTGCATTCGCTTCCGGAACTTGATGTGAATGCTGAATATGCTCAGATACTCTTATTTAAAGAACCTCTAGCATTTGCTTATTTGGGGGAAACAGCACCTGACTGGTTCTCAAGTAAAGTTGGGGTGATTAATGGCCATCGCTTTCCCACAGGTTCTGTTATGGGAAAAATCAGCCCGATAGTGTTTAGTGACGGGGAAGAAGCGTATCAGGCGTTAATCACAGGGGACATTCAGCTTTTGCTCGACACGCGGAAGACTCTGGAATATTTAGGCCAAAATAGTAGTGTCAAATTCCAATTCTTGCCCATTGAGGCATCGGCACCTTTTTACCTAACCATTAGTGAGAAGTATCACTCTCTCAAACCACTATTAGCTCGAGCTATTGACAGTATTACACCCGATGAGCTGACAGCACTAAGTGATACTTGGTTCAGTCAGGTAAAAGAGCATCGAGTGCCTTACGAAGACTTAGACGCTTTGGCGGGCTCAGGAACAATCCACAAACGTGAAGTGAATGGCAGTAGTAAGTTCTTTTATGTAGAGGTATTGGGGAAAAATGCTCAAAGTAATGAAGAGTTCCTCGCGGTGATCGTGCCTGAAGGTGTGGTAATGGCGCAGGTAGTGGATAGGTTGTATACCTCGATTGGTGGCACGGTGGTGGTCTTAGGCTTGTTACTCCCAGTGGCTTGGGTATTTGGTAACCCGATTGTGAACCCTATTAGCCAACTGCAGAAAGAAACAAAGAAGATCAAATGCCGTAAGTTTGATGATGTAAAGATAGTGAATTCTAATATTAAGGAAGTCTGGGCGTTATCACATTCGATTCATGATATGGCACACGAAATTAAACGGCATGAACAGCAACAGGAAGCGTTTGTCGAGTCATTTATTAAGTTGATTGCGCAAGCCATCGATGACAAATCGCCTTATACCGCAGGTCACTGTAATCGGGTTCCTGAGCTTGGGATGTTACTTGCTCAAGCGGCTGAGAAATGTGCTTCGGGCGCGCTGAAAGACTTTTCGTTTACCAATAATCAGGAGCGTCGGGAGTTCCGAATCGCAGCTTGGCTACATGATTGCGGCAAGATCACGACACCTGAACACATCGTTGATAAAGGCACTAAACTTGAAGCCAACTACAATCGTATTCATGAAGTAAGAATGCGTTTTGAAGTACTTTGGCGAGATGCTGAAATCGAATTTCTACAATCTCAGCTAGTTGGAAAGGCTGAGAAAGCGCAAGCCCTACAGATATTGCGTGCAAAGAAAGCCAAACTGAAAGAGGATTTCGAATTTGTCGCGAAATCGAATGTAGGCGGAGAGTTCTTTGGCAAAGACCAAGTAGATAGAATTAAATCGATAAGTAAAATGACTTGGCAGCGTCATTTTGATGATCGTTTAGGTTTATCACCCTTTGAAGAACTGAATAAGCCAGTGTGTCAAAGAACTCTACCAGCAACAGAGAAGCTACTTGATGACAAACCAGAACACATACAGCATCGGATTAGACCGTTGGAGTTTGATCCCAAATTTGGCATCAAGATGGATGTGCCGCAATACCAGTACAACCTTGGGGAAGTGTACAACTTGTCGATCTCAAAGGGTACACTAACAGCGGAAGACCGATTCAAAATTAATGAGCATATGATTAGCGGTATCAAAATGCTGGAAGCGTTACCATTCCCTCCCGAGCTTAGCCGCGTCCCACGCTATGCATCAACGCATCATGAAACCCTAAAAGGGACGGGTTACCCACGTAAACTCACGGCGGAAGACTTGTCGGTACCAGAACGAATACTGGTCATAGCGGATATTTTTGAAGCGCTTACCGCAGCCGATAGGCCGTACAAAAAAGCCAAGCCAGTGAGTGTAGCGGTAGATATCCTCTATAAAATGGCGTTGGATAAACATGTCGATATGGATCTGTTCTTATTGTTTTTACAAAGCGGTGCTTATCTTGAGTATGCCAACAAGTTTTTGCCTAAAAGCCAGAACGATAAAGTGGATATCAGTCAGTATTTGAGGCCGGAGCAAGTTGCTTAGCCCGTTTAACTTGTTGGGCAATGAGGATTTGATAACAACTCGAAAGGCTCCCCAATTTGGGGGGCTTTTCTGTTTTTATAAACTCGATTAAAGACTGCTCTGAAAAAGGGTGATGTTCCCACATTGTCTGCAGTGAAATGGCGAGTGAAAAGAAATCATTCTGAGGGGAGATTTTGCCAGTTCGTAGGTTGGGGTTTAAAGCAGAAAACATAGGAGAGAGAGAAGAGTGTGTTTGGTGTTCGTAGTTGGACCCTATGGGGAGTATGCTCCCCATGTCGACCAATAGGGTTCGGTAGCATGGGGTGACTATCAGATTAGAAGGTTTGATATCACCATGAATGTATCCTGTGCCATGCAAGGCAATGAGAGCTTGTTCTGCGCTACTGGTAATTTCTTTTTTTAGACATAGGTCTAACTGTGAATAATCGATTGACAGAGACTCAAAAAATTCCAGCATCAGCCAGTCCATCCCCATGTCGGATCCATAGTCGAGAAACTTGGGCCAGTAGGGAGAAGAATGATGATGCAGGAATTCAGCTTCGGTTTTGAGCTGTTGTTTTGCTGGTACAGTTTGAGCGAACTTTACAATGGTTGAACCAAACTGAGGATGAGTAGCAAGATAGGTTGCATTACGAAGCAGTGAGTACTGGGTGATGCCCAGTACTCTAAAACAAGATTCTATTTTGTGGCCTGCTTCGTTGTTCATGTTCACATTTAGATACTCGAAGGTAGTGAGAATGCTGAGAAGAAGTTCGGCACAAACGGGTTGTTTTGCCCCTGAGTTTTGATACTCAATTGAACCTGACTCTCTCCGTATTTAATGGCGACTTCGGTTTGTTGGGATGTCGTTGAGGCGACTCTTGGCTCAATAAGCTTAAACCAAGCCCAATTACCTTCAAACTTTTCGTTGGCGATCGCGTTCGCTTGGGCCATGATCTGGAACCCTAAGCTATCTTGCTCGATAGATGCTGAATTCCAACTTTGTTTACTCCATAGCCGTGGACCATGCTGGTAAGTAAATAAGGGTTTTTCACCGCGAATAATAAACTCTGTAACGTCAGAACTCATTTCTTTGGCTTTGAGCTGGAACTGTAAAGACATGTTCTGCGGATCAGCTAAGAATAAAGCACTGCGGATATCACGTGCCTTCTCGATCATTTGCCATACAGTTGGGTCTAGTGCAAACCCCGTGTTTGGTAACAAACCGTAGAGATAAGGTGAGCGCTCTTCAGTGGAGAAACTCTTCAACTTAGTTTGATAAAACTGATCGATGGTACCGTTGACTTTAAAGAATGCCGCAACGTCTGCGGTACTTGCATCTAAGCTTGCTGTCTTGTTAAACGGATAATAAGCAGCAATCGTGGTTTCATAAGGTTGATAGACTTCTACTTTCCATGTGCTGTTTAGGTAGGCGTGGGCTAGGCCCATGACCAAATCATTGGCTTGCTGCGTTACCTGAGACAATATTTGACGAGAAATACTAGGTTGTGAATCCTCTTGCTGAGCAAGTAGAGAAACCGGATTGCTGGTTTTAATTTCAGCAGTCAGGGCTTGATAAGCGACTTTCTGAGGATCTTCTGCGTCGTAGAACTTGCCTAACCAAGTTTCAGCATCGGTAAACTGTCCTAGCAAAGAGTCGATGGGCTTTGTTCCTTGCTCATCAGCGGTTACCTGTTTGTGGTACTGGTTGAATGCAATGGAGATCTGTCGCGCAGACTCTTTCTTATCGATATCTTGCTCAGGAGGTTGTTCTCCCTCCTTAGTCGTCTCTGGCTGAACAAGTTCAACCGACGTGTATTTACTCATCGTATTATACAGTTGAGCTAACGGGTTGTTTGATGCCGTTGTGAGAACTGATAGCGTTTGTTTAAGCTCATCGGCGTTGGTTAAGCTTTTAACCTCGATGTGTGATGCAAAATCACGCCAGTAGTTAATGTAATCACCTTGGTACATTTGTTTGAGGTCGCGACTGATACGATACATTTCTAATGCACTTGGAGAGGAACCTGCGACACCTTCATACGCTTTAAGTGCATCTTTCAGTACTGGTGAATCAACAGACAAGTCTATGTCGCTAAAGCCTGCTGGCGTGAACAAGTAAGGCACTAGATAGCCGACGTAGTCGGGTGAAAAAGACAGCAGTTGACCAAAATTGCTACCGAGCTCTTGACGGACATCTATACGCTTCGAGTATTTTGGAGAATTGACAATATGCTCATAAAGCAGTGTTTCAATACCGGTTTGGTTAATCACTTTCTTAGCTAAACTTTCTAAGTCGAAGTTTGGTTTGATTGGCACTAAATCTTGAGCGAACACATCGTCTAGCAGCACTTTGAGCTGAGCCAATTTAACACTGTCAGCTTCGCCCTGTTCTTCTAAGGTCGTGACAAAGTAGTTCTTGAGCTCGCCAATATTGGTGCGATCTGCATTGAATAAGAGACGATAGTTGTTTAACAATGACAAAGTCTTAGATTGATCTTCAAGGTTGACGTAGACAAACAAGTCCTTTTCTAGCGTGTTTTCCATCGAAGGAATGAGTACGCGTTGCAACTCACTAAAGTAAGCGTTTTGTACTTCGCTCATGATGCTAGAACTTGGCATGAAGGGTAGGGTGTACCAAGGTTTTGGCTCAAGGTAGAGAGAATAGATTCTATTCAGAGAGTACAGGTTCGGTATGTTATCCGACATGTTTTCTATGTCATAGGGTTGAGCTGCAATCGCTTCCTTGTAACGCTCAACCATGTTATCGGCCCGAGCTTCACGCTGGCTTTGATAGTCAAAATCCAGTTTGATCACAAGTAAAACACTGACAAACAGACCTAGCCAAAACAGCGTGTAGGCAGTTTGCATAGCGAGAAGTATGTTCTCCTTACGACGGTTTACTCCGACTAGGTCATGCTCATTGATTATGGTATGACTCACCAAGTGCTGCGCAAACAGAGTTTGCTGTACAGGTATCTGTTGGTGTTGTTGGAATTGCTCGTGTCCTAAGGATTGGTTGACAACATTTGCTAATACGTCAAATTGGCTTTGAACTGAACCGCTATGGGTAAAGTAGAATCCGCGGAAATTTAGACCATCTTGGAGTTGGTCACCTCGATACAAGCGATTCAGGAACTGCCACAAGCTCTGTTTGAGCAGTCCAAACTGATATGGTGCCGCACAGATGGCATTACGGTAGTCTTGATTGAGCTGGGAAGCCAATGCCGTACTCATATTGGCGATCAACTGACTAATGAGGCTGTCGTACTCTTCATTAAACCAATCACCATCAATCCCACCATGTTTTTGAATTGGTGAGGTTGCCCCAAATACCTCGTTGCGTTTGGTTTCATCAAATGCGGAGAAAAACTGACAGAAGTCGTTTATCTGACCCATCTGAGTGATAATGTTATAAACGGGAAGGTTCAAACCGAATGTGCGATTAAAGCTTTGAATTTCCGATTTTATTTGATCTGCCTTTTGCGTCAACACTTCAGTTGTATTGAGTAGTTGGCGGACATCAGTGGTAAGGATCAGGCCGTTAAGTGCTTGGCGAGGGCGCCATTTATTCAAGCTATTACATAATGTTTTAATATAGGCGGGATTCTGATCTTCACCAAGACTCACTGAGATCAGAATGGAATGCTCACTCAACCAGAAAAGAACTGGGAACTCTATGTCGTTGCCGAAATCGTCGACTTTGTATGCCTCGTACCCCATTTGAGTGATGATACTTTTATCCTTTCGTGGATCATCACTTAGGAGGAGGTAGATTGGGAGGTCATAACGGCTCATTAAGCGCTTTTTGCGTTTCTGAACATTGAGCATCAACTTGAAATGTTGTGCCAGCAGCTTACAACGTTTGTTTATTAGGGCCTTATCCTGACTTGGTGCTTGTGACTTACTTTTTCGCTTAGAGAGTAACCAGTAGCAAAACGCGCCTAAAATGATCGCGACGAGCAGCGTTGACAAAACACCAACTAAGGTATGCGCAGGGTAGGCGAACTTCCAAGTCAATACGCCACCTATGACAAAAATAACAACCAAACACAGCAGAGTCCAAAGTATGCTGCTTCGTCTATGGTTCGCGGGTTTAGATGAAGTTGATTCTGCCATTGTTATGGAGCCTCTGATGTTTTCTTAGTGTCTTTTGTTGTTTTTCTGTTCTGCACAACGATGGCTTTGATAGCATCTTTCTCCAAATACCAAGCCTTTATCTCACGAGCTTGCTGAGCCGAATCACTGTGTACAATGACACGAAAATAGGAGTGAAATTGTTCTACTGAAGGCGTGTATGCTGAAGGTGATAGTGTACTAATAAAAGCGTCAGCATTCTTCTGTGATGAAAATGTTGCTAGCTGTACTAACCACGTCGACTTGCTTGTGATCATCGAAGGAGGCGGTGTTGCGTCCACCATTTCGACTTTGCTTGCTCTTTGAGGTGGGCTGACCAAATCTTCATCATTACTGATAAAAACGATGTCATTGACTTCTCCAGATAAGATGTAACGTTCGCTGAAGTCGGGTAAAAAGCTGAAATCACGGGCCCTTTGGGGCATTGTTTTGTCGTACCAGAAGTCGGTTAAGAATATGCTTAAAGCAATCAAAGTACTAAAAAACAGTGTGGTCAATAAGTAACGTTTTCTCCGTGTCGGCTTGCGTGCTTTAGGCTGCTTCACCCGTGTGCGACAATGAATGCTGTTGCTTTGACGGTATTGGCTAATAACTTGCTCGAGCTGGTGAATGAAGGCTTTCAATTGCTCGCTACCCGTTTCTCTGTACTGACCTTTGAAGCCAATATTGAGAAAAATGTAGATAACCTCAAGTAAATCAATAAGTTTGTGAGGCTGTCGTGTTGCTTTTTCTGCGACAGTAAAAAACAGCTCACCACCGTTACGCATACCAAACAATTCACTCAGTAAGGTTTTATTTTCCCAACCTCGCTTTTCTCCCCATTCGCTGTAGATAATGAGCTCGTCTAGAACAACCGCGTACAAAAAACAGAGTTTATCGATCACCGCAACGGGATAAGCTAACTCGGCACCTTTGGCCTTAATATCATTGATGTTACTAACAAGCTGATGGCGCAGCGTTGTGACGTCTTCGGGTTCGGGCAACGTTGAGACTTTCAGGGTAGTCGCCAGTAATTCGCTACTGATGTTGATCAATTGATTCTCTGCTTTATCGAAATAATTCAGAAATTCATGATGATTTTTACTGGCGTTGACCGACGCCCAGCTCGTGGTACTTTCGTCGCTGTTTTTGTCGGTGAAGTCAGATTTATTTGTGTCCCAAACCAGTGTTTCTTCGTCTAAATAGTCCATTGGCATTATCTCAACGCGTACAACATGACTTCTAATTCAGCAATGCGAGTATCAACGTGCAGTGCTATCGCATCACGATTTTCTAGCATCTCTAGCCACATTCTGTCTGAAGTATCGACTTCAAAGTAGGCAACGCCTTGCATTGGCTTCAGCTCGCTCGGGGCAACAGGTAGGGGAGACAATGCGATCCCTGACAAACTGTTTCTAACCAGCTCGACGATACGTGCATTGTTACCCAGTTTTGCAGCGACTGGGAAAAGTTCGTTCAATTCAGCACTACTGATATTAGATTTAACCGCCAGTACAAAACGACGATTAGAGACGCTTGCCGTATCTTTTATCAATGTCCTTAGAAGGCGACGACGCTCAAACAGGGAAGAATCCCAGTTAAATTCGATTACGGAATCCTGTTGAACTAGCGTTAGCATGTTGCGCAGGCTAGAGAACAATGGGTTAAAGCTATCATAGAGCTTTTGATACTGAAGCTGACTGCATGGTTCAGGTATCGCAGGCGTTAAAGCCATGACTTGAGCTTCGAATTTACGTAGTTCCAGATATAAATCATGTGTCTGACATTTGGGGTTGTTAATCGTGAGATCGAACCACGGAAGCCAAGTGTTCAATGTCTGTAACCAAAGGTAGTCTTGCATCATCGACTGCGGGCTTTTTTGTCCTTGGCCGGCATGAATTCGTTTAAGCAAATTAGTTGCGCGGTTAGAAGATAGGGCATGTATTTCTTTCATTCGTTCCATGAGCAGTGTCGACGCGCCGTAGTGAAGACAAGCTGGAATGAAGGCACGATCGAGGACAACCTCACCAGACTCGTTACTTTCCAGAATCTTAGATATCGGGATAAGTGTAAAGCCGGACGTATCTTCGCCGGCAAGCTTTATAGAAATGTTTAATTGTGCAACGTCTATTTCAACGCTGGCATTCTCTGATGTTGAGGTATCAAATACGCTAATCGATTGAGTGACATAACGGCTTTGCTCTGATTCGTCACTCCCATAGTCATTGTTGCCTTGCAATGAAATGGGTAAAGCGAGAAAAGCGATAGTCTCGATTGTACCTTGAGGGATATCTCGAGCTACTTCTTCTTTTAGCTCAAAATGAGTCCCATCAGGAAAGACACCAGCTGAAGAAGTGATAGAGAGCTTACCTATTTTAAGCAAATCGTGATTGATGGTTAATTCAGTGACACCATAAAAGGGAGCAAATCCGGCTAACGTTTCAATATTTTGGCGAACGTAGTTCTGTACATATCGATCCTGTTGCTGAAAATGTTGTGGGGCAATGAACATACCTTCTTGCCATACTACTTTTTTGAATGCGTCCACGTACTTTCCCTATCTTATGATTAAAACAATTTCCACCAGGGAGAATCTGGCGTAATAACTTCTAGTTTGGCCTTGTCACTTGAGAGACTAAGTTGTAAATACTCGTCAGAGTTTTTAGGCAACATTGAAACTGACTTTGGCTCACTTTGCTGGTAATCAATAAACTCGACTAATACCGCGAGATATTGTGTTTGATTATTGATATCTAGCGTGATTTTTTGCTCACTACCCGGAATAATAACCGGTAAAACTTGCTTTGATACAAGGTTGGCACTGAGCAACTGGGTATCATTGCTGTACAAATCAATGAAAGGCTGTTGCTTAAACATCTGTGCATCAGTCAGTTGGTATAATCTAACCACTACCGGATTGGATTCATTGGAATCCGAAGGGTTGGTCGATGTATCTGACTTAATTGCTAAAGAGTATTGAGTCACAACAGGCGCAGGATCTGATGAACATCCGATCAGAAACAGAGCCAAAACTACACACCACTTAGCCATTAATTTTCCTCTCTTTGTTTTTGCATATTCTCCATAAAGAGAGCTTTGAACTGACGCCTGAAGTCGCCGTTGTCTTGTCTGTGCTGGAAATGTTTACGGTATATCTTCCAGTACTTTTTCTCCTTGTTGGTAAACATACCACCAGAGATGTAATCACTAAATTGTCTTTCAAGCTGATTGGGGGCGAACTCGTTCAAGAACTGATCTACAGTTTTCTCTAAAGCTTCAAAGAGAGCATCATGGTGCAGAGTCGGATTTCTCAAGTATTTATGGTTCTTTTCAGTCATTGATAGAAGTTTTTCAAGTGATGCTTCGATAGGAGCACCAACTTTCGAATCAACAGGCAGAAACTCAGAGGCTTCGGGATTTTGAGGGACGTTAACATGGATGTCATCAACCTCAACATGGGCTGCAATCACGTCTGCGTCTAAGTCTTCAAAAGGGTCCGCAGCAAAAGGGTCATCGCTTAGTACGTTGTCTTCTGAAAACGGGCTGCTCTTTTGACTGTTCACTGGGGTTGGTTCCTCTTCTAAAAAGTCGATTTCGTCATTATCTAGTTGAAGAGAAAATGGCTCAGAAAACAACGTATCGTCTTTCACTTCGTCTTGAGCTTGATTCGAGGTCACGAGTGTCGAGACAAGCATGGTGTAGTTTTCTACCTTTAGAATATCCCCATCGTTGAGCGGGTACTCTTTTCCTTGGACCATGTTTTTGTCATTGAGTACAGCGCTGTTTTGTCCTGTACTTTTCACACAGTATCCGCTGTCTGTGAGACGAATACTGCCATGCACTCTTGAGATGCGTTTGCTTTGGTCGGGTAAAGAGATGTCACAAGATGTTGCCCTTCCAAATTCACCACCTGTTTTTGGTAAGTACACCACGCGAGAGGTGACTACCTCATCAGAGGGTACAGAAATCAAATGAATGCTAATAGTCATTCGTTACCCCTCACACTTTAAAGTCGCTGCATTAAATGCAGATAGGAAACCAGAGTATTTTTTAAGGAATCGATTCGAGAAGTAAACACCCATAGGTTGAGTGTCCATCAATTGTGACTGGAAAAAATCGTCTGGTAGAGAGGCTTCTTTTAGCTCACTCTCAAAGACTTTTTCATCTTCCAGTGCGACATCAATATCCCTTTGTTTTAAAAGCTTTAGTAATACTTTAGCATCTCGAGGCTGTTTGACTACGTTGAATCCGTTGCGCTTTAACCAAAACCACTTGTTGGACCCAAATTTAGCAGAAAATTTAAGGTTAACTTTGGTAAGCTCATCCATTTTAGGCTCTACTCCTGGGCCAAAGTACCAACGAAGTTTTTGCTGCGCGATCGGGGCTGATAACGTCGCATACTCATCACGCTCCGCTGTTTGAGTCGCGACAAAAAAGCCGTGTTGAGTACCACTTTGCACTCGCAACTGCGCGTCTGACCAGACTGTCATCGTGATCTGGTAGGGTTGCCCCATATGACTGAGAGCGCATTTCACTTTATCCAACGCAATGCCTTGCATCTGACCATGTTTATAGTCCTGGTAAGGAGGCCAGTCCTGCGTTGTTAAGTGCAAACGCGCAGGACCAAAAGTAGTTTGTGCTGAAGCATTGGCTATAGTAACTAGGCCAAGAAAAATCGCTAGGCAGAAAGTAAAATACGGCATCATTCTGACCATTCATTTCCTCCAATAAGTTCGGAAATTTTTAAAATTGATACGGGTGGATAATAATTAAGTGTACGAGCAGCACCGACATTAACTATATATGAGTATTGAGTAAGTGGTTCAATAGGGACGTCGCTGGGTATGTATTTTCCACTTAATATTTGTTCCGCTTTGTGACCAGCAAACTGGCCAACGTTGTAATAGCGACTGACAATACCAAACAGTGCGTCGTGCTTTCGTATGGGAGATTCGGTTGCAGAAAACGTTGCAATACCTTGTTGATGTAAATTGTCTACAATGCTTTTACCTTGACTAATGATGTACGAATCGGGGGGAAGATAAGCCAGTTGAACACCGTCCTCAATCATGAGATCGACGACTTTTTCAACGGAGCTAGAATCGGGTTTATCGTTCCTCGTTCTTAGCGGATACAAGTATACATCTTTCTTAAATCTTGCCGAAAGCGTTTGTATATTTCTTGCAGTCACTACGGCATTGCTTTCTAAAGGATTAAAGATAATACCTATGGTTTGGATTCCACTCAACTGACTGATGGCGTTCAACTGTACGTCGTGAGGAACGATATGGCTGACGCCTGTAAAGTTTCGTCCATCTTCATCTAAAGCGTTAACAATCTTCGACCCCACAGGGTCTGTTACGATACTAAATACAACGGGGGTATCACTGTTTTCTCTGAATTGGCTAGGGTTATGCTCAGTACCTAAAAGATTGAGGGTGATAGTCGTGCCAAACGTATAGATCAAATCCGGCTTTAAATGCTCGATGTTTTCTAGGTGCTGCTTCAGGACGAATTTGTCACGATTAGCATCCAAGACGGTGTATCTTACGTTCATTTTTCCGGACAGGTAATCGATGAATCCACGCTCGGCATCCGTCACACCGCGCCACAATATCATGACGACATGTTTTTTGTCTTCAGAATCTTCCGCTGATGTTACAAACGGGAAAAGAATAACCAAGCATAAAAACAACGCTTTCATTTCAGCACCTCCAGTTGGTTCTTATCTCTGCGAACAAATAAGCTATAACAGCCAAGCAGAACAATAGAACTGATTAGTAGTGCAATGCCAAACAGCACTATCGTGTTTTGAAATCCCAAAACACTTAAAGCCAGTCCTGCAACCAGAGGGCCAGCAATATTGCCAATGCGTTCCGTCAATCGGAAGATACCAATCGTTTTGCCTTTATCTAATCCGGAATCCGATAACAACTCTATGATAAGCGGTACCTGTGGAGAAACGCATATGCCATGCGCTATACCCACTAATATTACTATCATCAGTAATCCAGAAGTTCCCGGTAATAACATAATATTCATCAATGCTGCAGCAGACAAGATACCGCCGGCAAAGATAAAGGCGATCTTGTTATTCCACTTATCGATTAGCATCGCGGCGAGAGGCGAGATGATGATGATTGCCAGCCCATATGTCATCATTACTCGTCCTGAAACGGCGCTGCTCTCTCCCAAAGACTGCAAATAAACCGGGCAGATGTAATACAAGAAGCCGGTCAAAACTACTTTTGCAGGGATAGCACTAAAAAAGGTGATGAGAGCAAAGTACTTGTTGCTTAAGAGTATTTTAAAGTCACTAAGCTGTACGGGCTTACTTTCGCTATTCGATTCTCCACGGTCAAAGAAGCTTATGACCAGTATCACACCTATGACAGCCAAAGTCGCTGCAAGTAGAAATGTCATCGAGTAGCCCAATTTGTCGGCTAAGACGCCACCAATTGCTGCCCCGCAAAGTGAACCGGAGAAAAAAGCAGATAAGAAGGTCGACATACCTTTGGTTCTATTCTGCGTGTTCGTCGTGTCAGTGACGTAGCCCTGAGCTGAGATAAATACGACACCATATCCAATAGCAGTAAGTGCTCTGGCAATGAGCAGCAACTCCAAATTAGGACTTAAAGCTGTTGCAACCAAACCAAATGCTGTAATAAGCCCACCACTGATCAGCGACTTTCTTCTACCGACTTTATCGGACCAGTAACCCGCAAAAGGAAGAGAAATTGCCCAACATAACATAAAGAGTGAAATAGGTAGGCTGGTCACTAAGTCTGCAGGGATCCAGTTTTGATTGCTTGGTAAACTGGCGACAAAGTTTGGGAAAAAGGCTAGGGAGGCCGCTTCGGAGAAAATCAAGATAAACAAAGGGAGCCTGATAAAGCGATAATCCTGAATGTTTCGTTCAGGTAAGTTTTCACGCGCAAAGGTCGCTTTTATCCGCAGGTTAAGCTTTCCAATTAGGGTACCAAATTCGTCATTAGATTGAACCTGTACTAGATAGGGTACTTGTTTGTTTTCGCCCATTGCGATTAGCTGCTTAATTTGTTTCCACGGTTTGATGATCATGAAATGACAGATAAACAGGATGATTTCGATAACAAACAAGCCTGACGCAACGAGGACAGTGATCATGTCCATGATACTGTCTTTGATCATCTGAGGGATGATGTTGGTATCAGCCATCATTTGGAGCTTGATGATTCCAGTGGTGTCTATTGGAATAGATAATTCACTGGCCTCGACATAATCTGGGAAAAATTTTGGATATTGATAGATAGCAGCTTTGTTGTTCTCCAAACGAATTGAGAGTAATTCAGGATGATGCTCAATATACGCTGAAAATTCTTCCTCCAATCCGACCAATCGCTCAAGAGGAACCCCCTCGTCAATGATGCGCCCAATCATATGAGATAGCGTATCACCAATTAGGTTAGATTTTTGCTCAAGCTGCTTTTCGTAGACGCTCGAGAATTTACTCAAAGACTGGTAGGAACTAGCTAAATTTGAGGCGACGGTTAAGATAATGGCGAGTAGAATGATAAGCAGAGGAAAGTATCGTGCTCGCATTTTGTCCCACTTGGACCCAGAGCGCCCTGCAATAATGTAATTCCTTACTGAAAGCATCACTTGCCTATCAGTCAGGTCTTGGTCGTTGATTGCCTTGGTGGCGGCCTGAACTTTTTTGAGCAGAAAATCAAGTAGCGAGTTCAGGAAAACGTAGCCTATTACCGCTGCGACTAATACCCATAAAAGGGTATCCATGATTTGTTGAGACAATAATGTCTGTTTGATTTTTTCTAGGTATAGCGGTGAGTAGTAAAGTCTCAACTCGCCTTCTTTTACATTGAATGTATTGACTATGTCCGTAGTCAGTAGTCTGTCGGTGTCAAATTTGGCTACACCAGTAGTAAACAATACTTGATTGGTACGATTGACGACCTGAATTTTGCTGATGCCATCGACAAGGTCTGAGCGCCTTTCAATCAAAGATTGAATGTTTGATATCGAGGAAAGGGGAAGACCTAAGCTCATCGCTTGACGAATATCATTATCCGTTTCGTCGAGCACAACTTGATAGGTGGAATCACTTGTCTGGGTGAGTCGTTTATCGAAATTGAGATAGTTTAATGTTGTATTCAGCCCATTAGAGAACAGCAAGGCGGAGACAATTGCCAAGATGAGTTTGGCTCTTAGTGAGATAAATCGTCTAGGCTTAATCATGTATCCAGTATCCATCTTGCTGTTCGTCTTTCTCACTTACTTAATCGTAAGATCGAATCCTTCCTCACAATTTGCGGTCGTAACGGAAACTTGAGTGATTGGCTGTTGCTGACTCAATCTACTGATACATTCTTCTGCGAGTTTAGGCATCAAAGAGCGGTTAATGATCTGCTCAACGGCGCGTCCACCTGTCGTAGGGTCAGTGTTCTTGCCAACGACGTACTCTACGAAGCCTTCATTCCATGTAAACGAAGCCTGATATTGCTCAGCGAGTTTTTTCTTAATTCGATTGAGGGATATTTCAGTAATTTTAGACAATTCTTCATCGTTTAATGGGTAGTACGGCACAATAGTCGTACGTCCGAGGAATGCAGGTTTAAAATAGTGTTGAAGATCTGGCCTAATTGATTCGAGAAGCTCTTCATTGCTTAGGCGATCACTATTGTCCGCACAAACATCACAGATGGCCTGATCTGCTGCGTTGGATGTCATGATGATGATGGTGTTCTTAAAGTCGACAGTTCGGCCTTCACTGTCTTTAATATGGCCTTTGTCGAAAATCTGGTAGAACAGATCATGGACGCCAGGGTGCGCTTTCTCCATTTCATCGAGTAACAAGACTGAATAAGGGTTTCGACGAATAGCTTCCGTCAAAACTCCGCCTTCACCAAAGCCAACATAGCCAGCTGGAGAACCAAGTAACATAGATATTTTATGTTCCTCTTTAAACTCGGTCATGTTAATTACTGTCAGATCGTTGCTACCACCGTATAGTTGCTCTGCAAGCGCCATGGCTGTTTCGGTTTTACCCACACCACTTGGACCACACATGAGGAACACGCCAATCGGTTTTCGACTGTCGGTAAGGCCTGCACGAGAAATTCGGATCGCTTTGGCAAGTTCTTGTTTTGCTACATCTTGACCGATGACACGCTTATCTAGTTCTTCTTCTAGGGATAAAAGTCGAGCGATTTCATCACTCATCATGTTTCCGACCGGGATACCAGTCCAGTTAGCGATGACCTGAGCTATGGTATTGTCATCAACCATTGCGTTGACCAGCGGCTCTTCACCCTGCAATTCACCCAACTGATCGATAAGTTCATTCAGTTTGTCTTGCTTGGCTTTATCAACACTATTTTCGGTTTGTTCATCGCTGATTTCTTGCTGAAGCTCTTTGATTTGGTCAACGAAATCGACCTCTTTCTTCCAACGAGCTTGGTAATCTGCGAGTTTCTTTTCGTTATCTGCAATTTCGCCAGTGAGTTCGGCAATTTCATCTTCTGCAATGCCAAACAGAGCGTGCTCTTTTTCTAGCGCTGCTTTTTCATTTTGCTGATAACGGATCGTCTGCTCAAGTGCTTCAATAACTTCAGGTTTAGCGCCTTGAGTAAGTGCGATACGAGCACTTGCAGTGTCGAGTAAGCTAATCGCCTTATCAGGCAACTGGCGACTAGGTAGGTAGCGAATAGACAAATGAACAGCGGCATCGATAGCGGATTCAGCGATAAAGGCGCCGTGGTGTTTTTGCAGTGACGCCGCAATACCACGAAGCATTTGTTTCGCGTCTTCTGCATTCGGTTCTTCGATCGACACGACTTGGAAGCGTCGAGTTAATGCCGGATCTTTTTCAAAGTACTTTTTGTACTCTGCCCACGTGGTCGCTGCGATGGTTTTGAACTCACCGCGAGCAAGAGCGGGTTTCAATAAGTTTGCTGCGTCGTTCTGGCCTGCCGCGCCGCCTGCGCCAATTAGGGTATGAGCTTCATCAATGAAAACAATAATCGGCTTTTCGCTATTCTTTACTTCGTTGATCACATCTTTGAGTCGGTTCTCGAATTCACCTTTTACACTCGCACCTGCTTGCAGCAAACCAAGATCCAACGAATGAATTTGTACGCCTTGAAGTGCGCCTGGAACTTCATTAGCCGCAATGCGCAATGCTAAGCCTTCTACAACTGCTGTTTTACCAACCCCTGGTTCCCCAACCATGATAGGGTTGTTTTGGCGTTTTCTACACAGAATGTCGATGGCTTTACGCACTTCTGAATTTCGACCAGAGATAGGATCAATATTGCCGTCCAATGCCTGCTGTGTCAGATTCGTTGTGTATTTACTTAATGCGTCATTGCCGACAGGGGCACCGCCAGTACCATCGGCTGCAGCAGCGCCAGTTTTTGCTCTAGCAACGGCTGTTTTATTGATTAGCCCTTGAAGAGATTCCAGTGAAACACTTTGTAAGCTTTCTAGCTGAAGCGTATTCATACCCAGCACGTTTTGTTGCAGCATGGCTTGAACCAAATGAAGGCTGATAACTTCACCATGGCCATAGTTTACCGAAGCAATCATCCAAGCGTCTTTTACGATTTCGGTGAGTGCTTGGCTAAGCGTTGGCTGACCCTCATTCCCTTTTGGAAAACGAGCAATCTTCGAGGACAGTTCGTTGACCAAATTATCCTGAGATAGGTTTTGTGACTGAATGAGGCTATTTAAGTGTTTGTCTTGCTGTGAGAGCAACTGCAACAGCCAATGTTCTGTCTCAATAGAAGGGACATTTTGATTCATAGCGGCCCCAGCAGAAACTTCAAGTGCTTGTTTCAATTCTGGTGACAACTTGGCGACTAGATTTGTTAGCGTAACTTGCGTCATACCGTTTTCCTTGTATCTCAAAAGGCATCAATACGTCTTTAATACCCAACTCGTTTTGGTTCTGAAGTGCGTTACTTCAGGAGAATACTTACTATTTGTTGTGGTTTCCTTTCCGGCGCTAGGCAATCAACTTCACCCAGTTTCGCCGCGTTGTATTTGTTGCTGGATAGACGAGGTCTATTCAGATACTCCCGCTTTACGTTGAGGTAAACAGAAGTCGGAGTATTGTCTTGCAAATAATGCTGAATCAATTCTTTCATGTGGCTTGCCAGCAGTGGATCGGCTTGGATCGCGATCAACTCATTTTCCGTTTTTGGGGTTATATAAACCATCAAATGACTAAAATGCGTTAAGCAGGTTTTTCCGAGCAAAAAACCTTGTCCAACCCGACTATTGAATTGCTCTTTCCGACCCAATCGAGTCAGAGAGTCAGATGGAAGCTGACGGCGCTCATGAGTTTTAGTCGAGACTTTGATACCGAACGGAAAATAGTCATTAAGCATTTGACTCAGGGTACTAAGGTTTCTCTGACCTTGGTTAAGCAACATGGAGTACTGAAAATACTTTCCATGTTTGTTGTTAAGTGTAGCAATATGGTTGAGTAATGCCGTTTTTGCTGGTTGAAGTTCATTTTGAACAACAAGCCAAGAACCTGTTTCCAGTTGGCCAACAATTTCAAAATAACGCTGATTGAATACATCAAGAAAATCTTTCAGTGCATGATCGTCATTGTGAAGCGCGGATAAAAGTTCCTCGTAAATATAGTTTGGTATGACACCTTTGACACCAGACAGTGCCTGCTTGGCTAACCTAAGTTTCAAGCGATTGTTTTTAAGTGAAAAATACTGTATTTCGCTCGCGTCGCCGGTAGGCATTGCCTCTGCTTTAAGTTCAAGCTTTACCCGATTCGGGTTTTGATTTATCCAATGATTCAGCAATCGCATCGCCTGAGCGAAATCGTATTGTTGAGGATGTTGGGTTAAATCGCTAATCAATGTCATATGTATCTCTCAACCAACAATCACATTGCTAGTTGGCTCCCATGAATTTTAGGGTAGCGCTTGGCAACCCCATCTCTTCCATAGATTCGGATAGACAGCTGGATATAACGGTCGAAGCTACAAAACTGTTGGAAGAAGCGATTGAGAACATCACTAAATACAAGGAACCCACTCTGAGTATCGAGTGTCAACTCTATTTCAGTGCCAGGAGAGAAGACGTTCTTACCCATTATACGTAAAGCTGAAACCTGAGATTTAATTGAGACGCTATGGATTGTCTGAATTTCTTCTGCTGATACTTGCTCACGACTGCATAGTTGAAGCATCTGCTTGAGCTTTTCTGTTGGGTTATCTGAGTGGAGAAGGGACGAAAAATTACCATTCAGTAAGCCAACAAATTGCCAGTGCAAATTCAGGTTCTGTTCTCGTTCAATAGGTGCAGTCGGTGGGTAAATAGCCTTAAAAGAACCTGGCAAATCGATGCTTTCAAGGCATTCCATGTCGCCGCTAATACCACATGCCTGTTTTCCATTGGTACACAGAAGATGTGTTCCATAGAGTTTATTGAACTCAAGGTCGTGATTAGGTCTTAAACTGATGGCAAGTTTAAACTGACCATTAATATCTCGAGAGCTTTGCCAATAATCTGCATTTGGGTTTGACTTATAGCTATCTCTAAACAAAGGAATTAACGGTTTCTCCCCTTGAGGAGTAATCTCGAATACTTCTTTGACTTCAACAACTTCAATATCACTTTCGCTGTGTGCATCGGCGTTAACAGGAATACTTAAGCATCTCTGGTCATAATTCGTCGGCTCGCCCGTTTGCTCAAACAGGTTGACTGCAGGAATGATGTCGAGTTTAAACACTTGATTGTCAAATAAACGCATGAACTCGGTTGGTATCGAATTCATAAACAAGTTGAGCTTGATGTCAGCGCAGTCGAATTGCTTAATGGCTTGCCCAAAATCCTTTAAGCGAAAAAACTGGCGCTTCTCTTTGTAAAAGAAAAACTCGCTGATGAGTTGAAAACCTGAAAACTGATTGCCCTTTTGTGGCAAAAACAAAAAGTTGAGATCGCTGATACGGCTCTTTAGCTTTTCTGCTGGTAAAACAACGTGTTTTTTGCATTCGCTATCAGAGATGGATACCGCCTTAGTTTGACCTAACAGTAATTCAACCAGTGAGTCTGCGTTGTTCTCAAAACCTTGCACAAAGAGATCTAAATCTTGATGACTCAGTTGTGAAAAATAGGTGTCGGGATCGCCTGTTGACAACGAAAGTTGAATAACAGCAGTAGACTGCTCAGTGCCAGCTGGACGATTAAACTTGAATGGTGCACTGGCTGCTGCTGTATCCGTTAAGGAGAATGGCGCCGTCTTTAAATCATCAACGGTGGTAAACTGGCAAAGTTTCCCCTTAGCTTCTGAGGTAAAGTGCGAACCTTTCGGAATCAGAACAGACTCTGAAACATCTTCCTCATGAGACAACTGTAGGTAGGCGGCACTAGGAATAGTTTGAATGTAACTAGGGTAGAGCACACCGAGTAGACCTTGTACAACTTCAGGGAGTTGCTCGGAAAGCTGCTTTTCTACAGTGGCGTTGAGTAACGCAACGCCGTCGAGCAAACGAGCGAGGCTGGGGTCTTCGATCTGGCCTTGATGAATATTGAGGCGTTCTGCATGCTCTGAGTGTTGCTGACCAAATTGTCCTAGGGCACGCCTTACAAAAGTCAGCTCTTGTTCAAAGTAACGCATCAAAGGATCAGTCATAACTATCCTCCGTCATTACCGTGGTTAAATCGTTGAGTGAAATCTTAGAGTCGAATATCAGTTCTTGCTCTCCTTTGGAGGTTCTTGCTCTAGCGATTATATTGAAAACCAGTGCGTTCTCATTTTCCTTACGTTCAAGTAACTCAACCATTACCTGAGTAAGGCGGGGCTCAAAGTGCTTGATATAACTCTCTAGACGCAATGCTAGTTGGGTCTGATCTAAGCTGGCACTCAAGAGTTGAACATCTTCTATGCCAAAGCGCAAATTAGAACGCTGTAGCTCTGTGAATCGATCATCAATATCCACTAGGGATGATTCTGACTCGAGAAGTTTAGTTAGGTGATATTTGATATCATCAATCTCTTCGCTTTGGCTTGAGCTATTCGGCTCTATAAACGTTTTCCAAAATCCCATTAGGCCGCCTCATCCAGTTCTGTGGTTAAAATGACCTCGCCAGTGAAGTGATCATATTGATATTGTGGGACAATCCTCAATGTACATACAAAGCTACCAGGTTGATTTTCAGATTCTGAAACGCTGATTTTAGCGAAGCTTAATGGGTATTTAGCGAGCGTTTCTTCGTTCGCATAAGTCACATTACTAGCAAACTTTTCAATCCATTGGGTTAAAAACAACTCACATTCTGCCGCAGTGTTAAAACTGCCAAGCATCTCGCGGACCTGAACCTTTAAATAGTGGGCAATGCGACAAGACATCAGACTAGTCTGAATTTGAGTTAAGATTTTCTCGTTGTCAGAAGAGCCGCTTTGCCAGATTGAGTTGTTTCCATTGAAAAAGTATTTGTCGCTGAGTGGACTTTTGGTCAAGGGTACAAATCCATTTTGTGCATAAAACGTCGATATCTGCCCAAAAAGGACCACACTGGTCTGAGGTTCGCGCAAAAATAGGCAGTTATGTTTGTCGATGTTTACAATGGCACCTTGAGATTTGTCATTCCAACGCGATTTGAGAAAACCAAACCAATTTACGCGGTGATATTCGCGCATGATGGTAGCGGCAAACGCAAAGGTCGCGCTGCCCCAAAGCCCAGTTCCGACTTCGTTGTAGATGAAGCCTGCCTTGGTATTGCTATAGCATTGTCTCATTCGTATTGAAGGCATAATAAAACCTACAAACCTTGAGCTTGATTTAGTGCGTAAGGACTGCCAAGCGCCGTAGTCTGGGCCGGTGATGATTTTTTCGATTCTATTGATATCTGAAAGCCAATCAGCTCCGGGATCAACAAAGAATTTCTCATCGGGTGAGAAAAGCATTGGGCAAAGGGTTGATTCGCCGAGTTTACTCAATAGCTCGACGGTAAAAAGGTCGTCATAGTCCGCATCGAAGTCCATATCGATAGAGATTGGATGCGTGTACACAATACAACCAAATGGACTACCCCCCAGCGTATTTAACTCCTTGTTACCTATTTTGTTGAATAGGCTGGAAGCTTTGACATTGTAAGCTTGGTTGATGTCGGTTGACACTTCATCCCAATCCATATCAAGAAGCTTGAGCTTGGTACGCTGCTTATTGATTGGCAAGGTTGCAAGGCCTTGTAATCCCAGCCAGCTACTGTGTAGGTGTTCAAAATCAGGCTCATGGAGGATTTTGTCAAGTTGCTTTGACAAAGCTCCATCTAAGAAGGAAATAAGACGTGACACGAAGTTAACGAGTGACGGTTTATTAGCTAATGCGTCAGGGTTAACTTCAGACAGTAAAAAGAGCGCGTCTCTAAGAAAGTCGCTTTTTTTATTGTCTAAAGAGGCAAGCTTCTGCTGCCAATCTGCGCTGAAATTCAATGTCATAATGTCCTTAGATTGTAGACAGGAAGAAAGGAAGGCCGGATTGCTCCGGCCTTAAATTTGATTAACCTGGGATCTTAGCAACCATACGTACAGAGGTTGTTAATTCTTCAAGTTGTAGCCATGGACGTAGATGTGCCACAGCTGAGTAGGAGCCTGGACGACCTGGTTGCTCGACTACTTCAATTCGAGACTCACAAAGTGGTGTCTTAGCACGTTGCTCGTTACCAATGGCACCAGCGTTAGTGTATTGGTCGATCCATAACTGAAGTTCACGCTGGATGTCAGGTGCTTCAAGGTTCGAACCCAGTTTGTCACGCCCCATTACTTTCAAGTAGTGCGCGATGCGGCTACTTGCCATGATGTATGGAAGGCGAGCGGAGATAGCTGCGTTAGCGGTTGCATCTGGGTCAGTGAACGTTTTTGGTTTTTGAGTCGTTTGACCACCAATAAACACGCCGTAGTTCGAGTTTTTGTAATGAACTAAAGGCAAGAACCCAAGGTCACTAAGCTCTTTTTCTCGCTCATCTGTGAGGTTTACTTCTGTTGGACACTGTTGAACTAAGTCGCCAGCTTCCGTTTTGTATGTCAGATTAGGTAGGTTTTCAACCTTACCACCGTTATCAAGACCACGGATAGAAGTACACCAGCCAGAAGCAGTATACGCCTGAGTCATTTTGAGACCCAGATCATAGGCTGCATTAGACCACACAAGTTGGTCGTTATTTTCTGGATTTGGATTACCATCCATATCCGTACCAAGCTCTTCATAATCGAATAGCTCAGTTCCAAGGCCTTTAGCACCATATGGTAGGCGCGCGAGCGTTCGTGGCAGAGTCAGCGTCACATAGCGCGCGTCATCACTTTCACGGAATGCATTCCAAGCGGCATATGCTGGTGAATCAAAACCAGCTGCTACAGGTTTGCCCTCGTCGAACGTGGTGAAGTCATTAAACTCAAACATTTGTGCATTTGCAGCTGCAACAAATGGAGCATGACATGCTGCTGCAACTTCACCCATATAGCGAAGTAGGGCAACATCTTCGTCTTTAGCGCTAAACTCGTAATCACCAATGAATGTTCCATAAGGCTCACCACCGGCCGTACCGAATTCACCCTGGTACACAGCGTTAAATAGTGGGCTACGGTCGATTGCTGGAGCATCCTCAAACTGGTCTAGAAGCTCTTCTTGGGAGAAGTCGACCATTTTGATCTTTAGATCACGTCCTAGTTCGCTCTCTTTAACCAATTTCTGCAGCCCACGCCAAGAGCCCTCGAGTTTTTGAAGCTCTTTTTGTTGCATGACTTCTGACAGCTGCTTAGAAAGCTTCTTGTCAATTTCAGAAATTGCATTTTCGATTGTTTTAGTAACGTTTTTATCCCACGTTACCGTTCCTGAAAGCGCTTGTTCCGCAAGAACAGAAAACAACTCTTTTGTTGTATCAGCAGGTGTTTGAGTAGTCGCTTCGATTGCTCGGTCTAGAAAACTCAGCGAACCTTCTGCTGCTTCGGTTTGCGTTTGATTTTCAGCTTCTGTACTCATTATTCGCCTCCTTCTTCCTTATTGACACCAAGCTCTTCTGACAGTGCGTTGATAGTATCTGCGCTCTGTAGAACTTCTTTCAGCAGTTTCTCAAGATCACGAGAACGGTCTGCTTTTGAAAGTAGGACTTTGAGTTGGTTACGCGTTTCAACAAGCTTTTTAAGAGGTTCAACTTGCTCGACGATGGCTTCAGGTTCAAAGTCTTTCATTGAATTGAACGTCAAATTTGCTTCAAACTGACTATCATCGTCTGCAAGTACGTTATCGACTTTCAAAGACAACTCTGGTCCGACGCGTTTCATCACGGAGTCAAAGTTGTCTTTGTCAACGTTGTAGAATGTACGATCTTCAACGTCTTCCTTGTCTTGCTTATGACCAGAGTAGTCACCAATCACCCCAACCACAAATGGGAGTTCTTTGGTTTCTACCGCGCCATTAGTTTCCACATCGTAAGTAATACTTACGCGGTTTTTACTTACACGTTTGTGTTGGGAGTTTAGTGCCACAATGGTTCTCCTTGGCTAATTATTTAGCTGTCGATGTCACTTTTGCAGTTGTTGCGTCGAACCCTACTTCTGGGCCTTTCTCGATCTTACCGCCTTCACCCTCGATGTAGTAAGCTTTCGAGATTTCAGTGTAAGTTAGAGAGAATGATTCGTTTGGAAGAGTACCGTCAGAACCAGCCATGTTGTAGCTAGACATACGAGCCGCTTTTAGAGTAACGATTAGGTAAGGATCTGCACCTGAACCTTCACGGTTTGGTTTAGTCATTACAATCTCAACAGTTTTACCCTCGCCGCCCGGAGCGTACAAGAAGGTCGTTAGGTAAGGGGTTGCACCGTCACACCCACGCGTAATATTGATTTCACCTAGCGCAACCATACCTTGGTCAGCGTTGTTTGCGTTACCTACATCAATACCTACACCACGAACTGCGTTCCAAGTTACGGTGTCAATAGCAAAGAAGCCATCTTTACCACCGATCTTTTCTACAGTTGCTGCACCTTTAGGTGTAGTGCCATCAATTCTCATGAAAATAGAAGCCATGTTGATCTCCTTCGCTAATTAGCATTTAGTGTTTTTACCACTCGAAGCTACTAATACCACTTTCAGGTTGAGTAGTGTTCGCTTGAGTTTGAGTAGTTTGTTCGCTCGTTGTGACTGGCTCTGAAGGAGCTGAAGTCTGCGGAGACGGAACATGAGCACCTGTCTGTGATAGCCCAGGTACGGATGAAACTGTTTGTGTTGAAGTGGCTGGTTTGTTACTTAGATCTGCTTGCGCTAAGTTATCCATGCCAGAAACTTGATTAATATGAGTGATGACGCCGGAGTTACCGCCTGTCATCTCATTCAGTAGTTCAGGCAAGCTCATATAGCCCCATCGAATTGCCCTCTCAAGCAAAAATGGAATAGGACTATGAGGTTCTGTTTTTTGAAAAAATTCAGAGATCTTACGCAGCTCGTGGAAAGCTTGATCTCGATGAGTGACTACCGAGCTTACAGACTGAGGTTGACTTGGACTTTGAGCCACAGGCTGTGGGGCAACCAGACCTGAATGTTCGACACCTGTTTGTGGTGTTTCGTTAGCAGGAGCGGGTTGTGATTCTTGACTAGCCGCTGGTGTCGGTTCATCGACAATAGGCTTGAACTCATCATCTAGCGGCCATCGGGCAAACTTGTCGCCGACTAAAAACTGTATCGCATTGATTAGGTCGGCAATGTTAGCTTTGACAAATTTGAAGCTTACTTGAGCAACCCCTAGCGTTTGACATTCTTTTGCAATCAGTTTTTCTGCCGCATCAAAATTTTGATAGCTTTCTGACAGGCCATTTAGTGTACTTAGCACATCGTTAGAGAAAAGGGTTTGTGCTCTATCTTTTAGCTCTGCAATCTTTCCTGCTCTTTCTGCACGTAGGAAATCACCAAAAGAGAGTTCATCAATAAGACTGATCATTTGCAATGGCATGTAAAGTGCTGTCGAATCTTGGCTTTCACCAACAAGCTGAAGAAGCGGTTTTGTTCGAAACTCAACGAGTTCTTTAGCCTGACCTGATTCGTCACTACTTTTTAACTTCTCAATTGGAGGATGAGGGTTTAGCGTTGGCCAAAACGATTCAACAAACCCGACTAGTGCTTTCGTTGAGCTAGCGAGGTTGTCATAAGGTGCAGGAGTAAAAAGCTGGCTAGCAATATACCAACCTAAAAACTCAATATCTTTAGTTTGCGTAGTCAGAGCGTCAAACGTCGATGTACGCAACAGGTCCCAGTTGCTCTGATTCGCTTCGATAAGCGCTTCATCACTTGAAGCGTCTGGGGTTTCAATTAACTGGCGGAATGACGATTGTGCAGTGTTGTAGTGGTTTCTCAACGTACGGTAGGCACTACGATCTAGCTTCAGGTATGTTCCTGACGGTTGTTCTTCAGATATAGGTTTCAATAGTGCTTCAATATCAACCATACAGCGTCCGTTATTAGTAGTTCACAAGAAAGTTTATAAAATGTGTGCTTACTTATTATTAGTTAATAAAACCGTATTTCCCATAGTCTAGGCTTATTTTTGAAAAAGGCTCGTCCAATTTTATTATTTACCTTGAAAAGTGATCCCCTTCTAGAAAATTGGCCGGATGACGTATATTTTTTATCAATACCTTGTTTTTTATATGGTTTGCAAAAACCAAAAGTGTCTATTTTTTGTACTCTTAAGGCGGTTTGTCGAAGTTTATTGTCTTTAAGGGGTGTCGTTCTGTAAATGCAGCGTTGTGATTTTCTGGCAAAATTAGGTGTTTACACTGGTCAATGATAGTCACAAAGTTCGAAAAGGCTGTCGTTTTGTAACAAGCAGCTAGAATTGATTCTATCCACCGATTAAAACGGTAGGCATACCTAATACGATACTTCCGCCGTGTGAGGTCGTGTCTCCCATTCGTGCTGCAGGCTTGCTGTTTATCATAACGGTAGCACTTCCTTTGATAATGGAATCAGGAGGGCCAACACAAACACATATATCTCCCAGTGTGGCTGCAGGCAGGCTCCCGACCAAAACTGTTGGAGCTCCTGGCCCTGTGATAGGCCCACCAACATGGGGTATTGGTGGAACCGCTGGAGTTTGCATCGGGCAGACATGCATATCTGTCAATCTTGCTGCGGGTAGTGTCATTGAATACCTCCGTTGCCTCCTGAAGCAATGTCGAGAGCAGTTTGAACTGCCTTTTCGTAATATTGCTCGGATTTATCCCATTGTGGTAACGAAGCCGCGTGATTAATGGCACCGCTGACAGCTTTCGCGTAAAGAAAAGGGTCTGGTAACACAACTGGTAGATCTGGCGCAACTATGCTTCCAGAACCGTTCCAAAACACCGCTTGGGTTAGCCATGATGGCCCACAGTTAAGTTCAAGGCGATTCGCCAATAGCTCTGCTCGTCTGCGAAGTTCCTCCGACGGTGACTGAGCCCATTGTTTAACCGTGTCAAGAGACATCTTTTGTGTGTCATTCCAAATATCATTTCTTGATGATACACAGCACAATGCCCACCAGATACTCTCGCGAACGGGTAGAGCATGAGCCAGAAATTGCACTAGGTCGTTGTACAACTTTGCTTGCTGAAGCTTGCTTATGACTTGGTCGATGGGTAACTCATCGCCAATAATTTGCATGGCTTCGTCTGACGCTTGAAATCTTGGTAATATTTGAGCACTGCTCTGGTAAGGGATTTTTTTATACATAGATTTAATTAACCTTCACAATAGCGCCTTTGAGTTCACCTAATACACCACCGTCGAATGTGCCTTTAAGCCCCGACTTAAATTCGGCACTGAGAGAACCTTCAGCACTGAGAGTAGTGCTGGCTTTGATTTCAATGCTCAGTCCTTTAATACTGTTTGAACTTGTGGCTTCAAGTGCTGTTGTTGTTCCTGAAACTTTATTCGCAGAGGTGGCTTTGCTGGTAACATTCGTTCCCTCTAGGTTTAGCGCACTGCTTGCTTTTACATCAATATTAGTGGCCTCGATAGATATTGAGGATGAGGAAATAGAAATCTTACTTGAGCCAACTTTGAGATCGATGGAGTCATCTGCTTCCAGCGTAATTGATTTCGCAGAGCCGCTCATCGCCTTAGTGACATTCAGTGTATAATTGTCTTCAGTGGCAATAGTCATGGCTTTGGTGACTGATTGACTGAGTTCACCTTTGACGGTTTCAGTATGGTTGTTTTCGACTTCTTGTGTGATGTCTTTTGCGGCGTGAAGATAAACCAGTTCATTGTCTTTTTTGTCGTCAAAGTAGAGCTCGTTTGTTTGGCCTGTCAGTTTCGTCTTAATCCCAGTTTTAGTGGTATTCGCTTCTTTATAGGGCGGTGCGTTTTTACTGTTATACACACTGCCCGTAATGATTGGCTGATCAGGATCGCCGTCAATAAAGGAAACCAGTACTTCCTGACCTACTCGCGGAATAAACTGCGTCCCATAGCCGCTACCTGCCATCATTTGAGCGACGCGCACGTAACAACTGGTTTTATCGCCGCTGGCTTCAGTATCCCAATGAAATTGAATACGGACTCTGCCTTGATCATCTTGGTTGATTTCACCTGCTGTTGAGCCTGCAACTGTAGCACTTTGCAACCCATTCACTACTTGTTTTGAACGCGGCGTTGGGTATGTTGGTGTTGCTTTGGGTATTAGTTTTATTTCTGTAGCACATCGAACATCATCGGAATAATGCGTTGATGTGCTGACTACGGAAAAATCACCAAGTTGTGATTTGTCGAGGTGGCTTGACAGAGAAAACCAAGTGGCGACCTCGAACATATCATGTTCGGCCTGAGCAATAACAGATTGATAATCCTGCTCTATTTGCTCAATCCGTCTTTTTGCCAAGTTGCTAGATAAGTCGGTCATATCTCCACTTATGCCTAAATCAGGATAGTGGACAGATGCCAGCTTCGTATTATTTGCGATTGTATTGCTGCTGGTTTTTGCTTTGCTGGTGACTAATTTAGACTGTGAGTAGTCGTATGCCGTTAGTTCTACACTAGCACCGTGAAAAGACATAACTGGTGACCAGGTTTTAATCAGAGGCAAGCTTCCTGAAGGGGTTTCCTGCATATCAAATTTTGCTACATCAGCCTTGTCGAAAGGTGATTGTGCATCTTGGATGACCATAGTGTGATCACCGGATTCATGTGTGAAATAGTAATGTAGGCCTTCTTCTGCGAGCAAACGTGTTACAAAATCGAAGTCCGACTCGTTGTATTGAAGGCAATATTCTCTTTTTGTTGAAGGTAAACTAGAGAGCTTGTATTTACCTTTAAAACCCGCGTTATCGAAGATATCGCTGATGATGTCTTTCGTCGTTTGAGTTTGATAAACACGGAAAGAATGTGTGTGGGTGAGAAGCCAGAACCATGGTCGAAGCGTGATTCGGTACTGCATGAATTGCAGATTAGCGTCCAGCCCCATTTGTTCGATGCGAGCAATAACTCCATTAAAAGAGCGTTGCAACTTGTTGCTGCCAGACTCATTGGAATATCGATTTATCGTCAACAGCTGACCAAGTTGGTCTTTAACACTGAAACTAGAGGAGACGAGTACGGCGGTAATCTCAAAAGGAGTGGACAAAGCCTGAGTTACAGTAAATTCGCTAACTGTATGCTCTTGATTCTTATAGTCCTTTGCCGAAATTAAGTTAGCCGACGCTGAATACTTATCAGCCATATAATATCCTTGAAATAATTAGTCTGATCGAAAAAGACCTTAAAAATTATACTGATACGCTAGGTATAATTTGTTGGATTTATAAAAAGTAGCAGTAAACTTATCGTAAATAAATCTTACCACTGATTATTCGGGCTGTTTAGCCCCATAATAACTGAATGTGTGAGCCGCTCTCAGAATCCAACATTCTTTTAACGGCTATCGACAACGAGCAGTTTCGCGCTTCGATAGGAGAAATTCATACTCTCTACCTCATTTGGGCGGCTTATGATCAAGTCCACAGGTGGTAGTACCACAAAGAAGACTAAAGGCTCTGGGTGAAGGTACATCCAACGTAAGTTTGAGTCCGACTTCTTATATACCTTCATATTCACAGTCAGGACTAGGCTGTCTGGCGAGAGGGTGCTGTTGTTGAAATGCCCCAGTTCATGTACTGCTCCCCAAAGAGTATCGAGTGAGCGCTCGTGAGTACTTTTGAGAAACAGCTCGATCTGGAGCCTATCCTCATTGTCATACAGTGTTGTACTCAGTCTTTGAGTAAAGCGCAATCCATCCTCAAACGGAAGGTAATTTAAATTATTGTCGACAATCTTAGAAGATAGTGGACAAAGCTGAACTGAATCTGCAGGCTGTTTGCTGGCATATAGCTCGCAAGTGAACTGTTTGATGATGGTCTCTAGGCCTTGATGAAACTGTTCATTTTGAATGTCTTTCAGTGTTACTGCAGAACTATTTAATATTTCCGCAAACACTTTATCTGCAGTGCCGTTGACATTATCGTAGTTGGCAACGTTGACATATTGATTGGACTTAATGGCGGCTTTAAGAACATTGTTTGATTCGATAACCGTAATGTCTTCGTCAGAATAGACGGTATCTCTAAGTGGAGGGTAATAGGGTTCTCGCTTAGGTTCTGAGAACATTGAGCACGCTGTCAGGCCTAAGCCTAGAGCGGCAGCGATTGATATCTTACCAATTAGAGTCTGCATTCTTATCATAGATATCCGTGGTTACTTCGACAGTACCGATACTAATGATAAGTAAGAGTTAAGTCATTGTTCTTGTGTTGTTCTTGCCGATAGAGCTCACAAACAGCAATGAGAATCGCGTACTTTGTTTCCTTAAAGCCAGATATCCATAACGGATTAGCTTATACCTTAGTCTAAATTGTCGACAATTTTCTTGATTGTCGACAATTTGATCGGCTATTTTATAGGTATCGTATAAGAACTGTTGACACATTGGGTTGAGAAGGTAAGCGAGCAAACGTATGAATGATGAACTCACGACTCGTATGAAAAGTAGAGCAACAGAGAAAGAAAACACCAAATCAGAAAGCCTGACCGAAATTCTGATTGAAGCAATTGTAGAAGGTAGTTTAGAACCCGGAAGTAAGATCTCTGAGCCTGAGTTGGCTAAACGATTTGAGGTAAGCCGAGGCCCACTGCGAGAAGCCATCATGCGACTTGAAGGGCTGGGGTTGATTGAGCGCATTCCTCATGTCGGAGCACGAGTGATTGCTTTCTCCCCTGAAAAGCTGGTTGAAATCTACGCGGTTAGAGAGGCTTTAGAGGGTATGGCTGCGCGCTTGGCAGCACGTTATATCTCTCAGGAAGAGTTGTTGAGTTTGGAGCTATTGCTTGCCAAGCACTCAAAGCACATCGATGAAGTTGCAGGCGCTTCTTACTTTCATCAGGAAGGCGACTTTGATTTTCACTATCGCATTATTCAGGCGAGTCGCAATAGTAAGTTGATCGCGCTCTTATGTGATGAGCTGTATCACTTGCTGCGTATGTATCGATACCAATCGCCGCGGGCTCAATCCAGACCAAAAGAAGCGCTGAACGAACACAAATTTATCCTTCAGGCGATTCGTAATCGTGATGAAGAGCTGGCCGAAATGTTGATGAGACGACATATCTCAGGCAGCAGACGGTTAATAGAGCAACAAATTTTACTTGCTGAAAATGACTAGAAGGAAACTGTCATGAGTTTATCTCCAGGGGCGAAATTCAGAGCCGCCGTAGAGCAAAATGATCCTTTGCAGATTGTCGGTACGATTAACCCATACTGCGCCATGATGGCGAAAAACATAGGCCACCAAGCTATCTATTTATCAGGTGGCGGCATTGCCAACGCATCTTATGGTCTCCCTGATTTAGGAATTACGACCCTCAATGACGTCTTGGTCGATGTTGACCGCATTACTAACGCGTGTGATTTGCCTTTATTGGTGGATATCGACACTGGGTTTGGTGGCGCATTTAATATTGGTCGCACGATTAAAGCGATGGAAAAAGCCGGTGCTGCCGCTGTTCATATGGAAGATCAGGTGGCCCAAAAGCGTTGTGGTCACAGACCAAACAAAGCCATTGTAAGTCAACAGGAAATGGTTGATCGCATTAAAGCTGCTGTAGATGCGCGCAATGACGAGAGTTTCGTCATCATGGCTCGTACTGATGCGCTCGCAGTTGAAGGAATGGATAGCGCCATTGAACGAGCGATTGCCTGCGTTGAAGCCGGCGCGGACATGGTCTTCCCAGAAGCAATGAACAAATTAGATCAGTATTCACAGTTCTCTGAAGCGCTAAAGCAAGCGACCGGAAAACACGTGCCTATATTGGCGAACATTACCGAATTTGGCCAAACGCCATTGTACGGTGGTGAAGAGTTAGCCAAATCAAATGTTGATATGGTGCTGTATCCACTAAGTGCTTTCAGAGCAATGAATAAAGCCGCAGAAATGGTTTATGCCCACCTGTTGAAAGAGGGAAATCAAGAAGCACTGCTTGATTCGATGCAGACGCGTAAAGAGCTCTATGCGCACCTCAAGTACCACGATTACGAAGATAAATTAGATCAGCTGTTTTCAGAAGGAAAATAGCCAACGGAAACAAACGGAAGCCCAAGAAAAGTATCGGAAAACTTTTAATTCAATAACGTGAAACTTGTCCGAACAGAAAAATGCTCCATTCAGAGGGCAGAGCGGACAGAAAAGGAGTTCAACATGCCAACTAAAGAGATAGGTGGTGCAGGCCTACGAGGTCAAAGCGCCGGTAGCACTGCATTATGCACCGTCGGTAAAACAGGTACCGGTCTGACGTATCGAGGTTACGATATCACTGATCTAGCCAATAATGCGCAGTTTGAAGAAGTAGCTCATCTACTGTTGCGTGGTCACTTACCGACGCAGCAGGAGCTGGATGAATACAAAACGCGCCTGATTGGTTTACGCGGCTTACCTGCTGAGCTGAAGCAAGCTTTGGAACTGGTTCCAGCAAGCGCTCACCCAATGGATGTGATGCGAACAGGTTGCTCGGTTCTGGGCAACCTTGAACAGGAAATGGACTTTTCTGAGCAACATGATGCGACGGAACGAATGCTGGCGCTATTCCCAGCCATCATTTGTTACTGGTACCGCTTCAGTCATGATGGCGTTCGAATTGATACCGAAGATCAGTCTCAAGATTGTATTGGTGGCTATTTTCTTAAAATGCTCACAGACAAAGATCCGAATGAACTGCATAAGCAGGTCATGCATTGCTCGCTGATTCTCTATGCGGAGCACGAGTTTAATGCGTCGACGTTTGCGGCTCGTGTTTGTGCCTCGACGTTGTCGGATATCCATTCTTGTATTACGGCTGCAATTGGTACTCTGCGTGGTCCGCTCCATGGTGGGGCAAACGAAGCTGCGATGGAAATGATCGAAAACTGGCATACGCCTGATGAGGCAGAAACCAACATCATGCAGATGCTAGCCAATAAAGATAAAATCATGGGCTTTGGTCATGCTATCTATCGTGAAAGTGACCCTCGAAATGCATTAATCAAACGTTGGTCGAAAGAGCTCTCAGATAAAGTGGGTGATACACACCTTTATGCGGTCTCTGAGCGAGTCGAATCGGTGATGAAACGTGAAAAGGGGCTGTTCTGTAATGCAGATTTCTTCCACGCTTCGGCGTACCACTTTATGGACATTCCAACCAAGTTGTTTACACCTATCTTCGTCATGAGCCGATTGACTGGCTGGGCTGCACACGTTTATGAGCAGCGTGCCAACAACCGCATTATTCGCCCAAGTGCGGATTACACAGGTCCTGAACATCAGGATTGGGTTCCTATCGAAAAGAGGTAACACCCAGTTACCCATGAGTCTCCTTACCAGCTAGTAAGGAGGCTCGGATACCCGAATATTATCTGAATGGAAGCAATGATATGAGTAGTACAGTGAATTCAAAATATCGTAAGCCGCTTCCGGGATCTGATCTTGATTTTTTCGATGCCCGAGAAGCAGTCAATGATATTACGCCAAGAGCTTATGAGACTCTCCCTTACACATCGCGTGTTCTTGCCGAGCAATTAGTTCGAAGGTGTGAGCCGGAGTCTCTCACGGCCTCTCTTAAACAACTGATTGATCGCAAGCGTGATTTAGATTTTCCTTGGTATCCAGCACGCGTGGTGTGTCACGATATTTTGGGACAAACGGCTTTGGTTGATTTAGCTGGTTTACGTGATGCAATTGCAGATCAAGGAGGAGACCCTGCTAAAGTGAACCCCGTGGTGGAGACCCAGCTGATCGTCGACCACTCTCTGGCGGTAGAGCACGCGGGTTTTGAATCCTATGCGTTCGAGAAAAACCGTGCGATCGAAGAGCGTCGCAACGAAGACCGTTTTCACTTTATAGAGTGGTGTAAAACGGCCTTCGAAAACGTCAGCGTTATTCCTGCCGGTAATGGCATTATGCATCAGATTAATCTGGAAAAAATGTCACCTGTGGTGCAAGCCAAACAAGGTATTGCTTATCCGGACACCTGTGTCGGAACTGACAGTCATACCCCGCATGTGGACGCGTTAGGTGTTATTGCTATTGGTGTGGGTGGGCTTGAAGCGGAAACAGTAATGTTAGGTCGACCATCAATGATGCGCCTACCAGATATTGTGGGTGTTAAGCTCACGGGCAAACGCCAACCTGGTATTACGGCAACGGATATCGTTCTGGCTATCACTGAGTTCTTACGCAATGAGCGCGTTATCTCAGCGTACCTTGAGTTCTTCGGTGAAGGTGCCAGTAACCTGACAATTGGTGACCGCGCAACCATCTCAAACATGACGCCTGAATACGGTGCAACAGCAGGCATGTTCTATATTGATGAACAAACGCTTACCTACCTAAAATTGACGGGGCGAGATGACCAACAAGTTGAACTGGTTGAGAACTACGCCAAGCAAACAGGCCTTTGGGCTGATGACTTAGATTCAGCGCAATACGAACGAGTGCTCGAATTTGATTTGTCTGCGGTGACACGCAATATGGCCGGCCCTTCGAATCCACATCGCCGATTACCAACGTCAGAGCTAGCTTCACAAGGTATTGCAGGCCAGTGGCAAGAGAGTGAAGGTCAATTGCCCGATGGTGCGGTAATTATTGCAGCGATCACCTCCTGTACTAACACCAGTAACCCAAGAAACGTTGTCGCCGCAGGTTTAGTTGCCAAGAAAGCCAACCAATTGGGCCTTGTACGTAAGCCATGGGTGAAGTCGTCTTTCGCTCCGGGTTCAAAAGTCGCGAAGTTGTATCTTGAAGAAGCAGGTTTGCTTGAAGAGATGGAAAAACTCGGCTTTGGTATCGTCGCGTATGCATGCACGACATGTAACGGGATGAGTGGTGCGTTAGACCCAGAGATTCAGCAAGAAATCATTGAACGAGATTTGTATTCGACGGCGGTACTTTCTGGTAACCGCAACTTCGACGGGCGTATCCATCCTTACGCGAAACAAGCATTTTTAGCGTCACCGCCTTTGGTTGTCGCTTATGCGTTGGCAGGAACGATTCGCTTCGATATCGAGCGAGATGCGTTGGGTACAGACTTTAAGGGCAAGCCTATTTACCTTAATGACCTTTGGCCAACTGACGAAGAAATTGACGCGGTAGTGGGTAAGTACGTCAGACCTGAGCAGTTTAATCAAGTTTATATTCAGATGTTTAAACTCGATGATGAACAAAGCAGCAGTAATCCTTTATACGATTGGCGGCCGCAAAGTACATACATTCGCAGACCTCCTTATTGGGAAGGCGCATTGGCGGGCGAGCGAACACTGTCTTCAATGAGACCGCTAGCAATATTGGGTGACAACATTACAACCGACCATTTGTCTCCCTCTAACGCCATTCTTGCGTCCAGTGCTGCAGGTGAGTATTTAGCGAAAATGGGAGTTCCTGAAGAAGACTTCAACTCCTACGCAACTCACCGTGGAGACCACCTTACAGCGCAGCGTGCGACCTTTGCAAATCCTAAGTTATTTAACGAAATGGTTAGAGACGAAGGCGAAGTTGTTCAAGGTTCTCTGGCTCGAATTGAGCCTGACGGAAAAGTCACGCGTATGTGGGAAGCTATCGAAACCTATATGAACCGAAAACAGCCCCTCATTGTCGTTGCAGGAGCAGATTATGGTCAGGGTTCATCTCGTGATTGGGCGGCAAAAGGCGTTCGCTTGGCAGGCGTCGAAGCTATCGTTGCCGAAGGTTTTGAGCGTATCCATCGAACCAATCTGGTCGGGATGGGCGTACTTCCTTTGCAATTTAAAGAAGGTGTCAACCGTCAGTCATTAATGCTTGATGGCACCGAGCTTTATGATGTGATTGGTGAGATTACGCCGGGTACGGACCTAGCTTTAGTAGTCACACGCCAAAACGGTGAAAAGCTGGACGTACCGGTCACGTGCCGACTCGATACCGCCGATGAAGTATCGGTTTACAATGCAGGCGGTGTATTACAACGTTTCGCCCAAGACTTTCTGGCTCAGTAAGGAGTGATTATGAATGACATTAGACCGAGTCAGATAAAAGTCGCCGCGACCTATATGCGAGGAGGTACGAGTAAAGGTGTTTTCTTTAATCTTTCTGATTTACCTGAAGAGGCACAAAAACCGGGAAAGGCTCGAGATGCGTTGCTGCTTAGAGTTATTGGTAGCCCAGATCCCTATGCTAAACAAATCGATGGTATGGGAGGGGCAACTTCGAGTACAAGCAAAACCGTCATTGTTTCGCCGAGTAACCAACCAGAGCACGATGTGGATTACCTATTTGGGCAAGTCTCCATTGATAAGCCTTTTGTTGATTGGAGTGGAAATTGCGGAAACCTATCGGCTGCGGTTGGCCCGTTTGCAATTCATGCTGGGTTAATTCCTGCAGAGCGTATACCGGAAAATGGTGTGGTTGCTGTGAGAGTGTGGCAGGCCAATATCCGAAAAACGATCGTCATCCACGTGCCTATCCGTAATGGACTTGTTCAGGAAACTGGAGACTTTGAGCTAGACGGAGTGACTTTTCCTGCGGCTGAAATTCAAGTGGATTTCATGCACCCTGCTGCGGGTGATGGAAGTATGTTCCCAACGGGAAATTTAGTCGATGATCTTGAAGTACCTGAGGTTGGTACATTTAACGCTACTTTGATTAATGCTGGTATCCCAACCATTTTTATTGATGCCGATGCCCTTGGATACTCTGGTACTGAGCTTCAACAAGATATCAATAGTGATGAGTTGGCATTAGCACGATTTGAAAAGGTCCGAGCTTACGGCGCACTAAAAATGGGGCTTATCGATAAGGTCGAAGAAGCGGAGTCTCGCCAACACACTCCTAAGGTGGCTTTTGTTAGCAAAGCGAAGAGCTATCAAGCCTCAAGCGGAAAACAGATTGATGAAAATGACGTAGAACTGCTGGTGAGAGCTTTATCTATGGGCCAGTTGCATCATGCAATGATGGGTACAGCTGCAGTCGCTATTGCTTCAGCTTCATGTGTGCCAGGGACACTGGTCAACTTGGCTGCTGGAGGCGGGGAGAAACATTCAGTGACCTTTGGGCATCCGTCAGGAACGCTAAAAGTAGGCGCGCGGGCTGCTCATTCAAACCAAGGCTGGGTGGTAGAAAAAGCCGCAATGAGCCGAAGCGCTCGTATTTTGATGGAGGGCTTTGTGCGTGTTCCCTCCAATGTCTTTGAAGAATAAAACTCGTCGGTAACAAACCCGATGTAAGTAATGTCAGGACATACTGGAGGAAGCATTATGTCTGCATATCAGAAAGAATACCTTTGGGCACAGAAAAACCCACAGCAGTTTTGGAAAGCGCAAGCTGAGCAATTGGACTGGTTTGAGCAACCTAAGACCATTTTGCAAATGGATGAGAACGGTATTGAGCGTTGGTTCCCTGATGGTGTGCTTAACACTTGTTGGCTTGCACTTGATTACCATTGTGAACAAGGAAGAGGGGAGACCACAGCTCTGATCTATGACTCTCCTGTCACCAATAACAAGCAAAAGTACACATACAAAGAACTCAGGGATCAGGTCGCTAAGATCGCTGGGATGCTAGCGGAACAAGGGGTTGAAAAAGGTGATCGGGTTGTTATTTACATGCCAATGATTCCAGAAGCTGCAATGGCGATGTTGGCATGTGCACGATTAGGGGCTATTCACTCTGTTGTATTCGGAGGCTTTGCTCCCAATGAGCTTGCAGTACGAATAGAAGACGCTGAGCCAAAAGTTATTATGACAGCGTCTTGTGGTATCGAGATTAATAAAGTGATTCCATATAAACCTATGGTTGATAAAGCCGTAATGGATAGCCGTTGGAAACCAGAAAAGGTTTTGGTTTTACAACGCTCACAATGTAAAGCAGATTTAAATCAGGCGCGAGACGTAGATTGGATAAAGGCTTGCAACAACGCTTTACCTCATGCGTGCGTACCAGTTCTGGCTACTGACCCCCTCTACATTCTTTACACCTCAGGAACAACCGGAAAACCGAAAGGAGTAGTGCGTGACAACGGAGGCCACGCTGTCGCGATGAAGTACTCAATGAGTGCCATTTATGATGTTCCTCAGGATGGTGTTTATTGGGCGGCTTCTGATGTGGGCTGGGTAGTAGGGCATTCCTATATTGTCTATGCGCCGCTCATTCATGGTTGCACAACAATTTTGTTTGAAGGAAAGCCTGTTAGGACACCCAACCCAGGCGCCTTTTGGCGAGTATGTGAAGAGTACAAAGTCGATGTGCTTTTCTCTGCGCCAACGGCTTTTCGCGCAATAAAGAAAGAAGACCCCGATGGGAAGTTTATCAAGCAATTTGATCTTTCGAGTTTAAAAGCGCTCTTTATGGCGGGTGAGCGCTTGGATCCGCCAACGCTAGAGTGGGTCGAAACCAAAACACAAAAAACTGTGATTGATCATTGGTGGCAAACGGAGACTGGCTGGCCTATTGCAGGCAATCCGACAGGTCTTGAGCTATTGCCAGTGAGAGCAGGTTCGGCGACGAAACCCATTCCCGGTTATCAAGTGGAGATTCTTGATGAGTTGGGAGAGTCGGTTGCACCGAACAAACAAGGCTTTGTTGCTCTGAAACGACCGCTGCCACCAGGTTGTTTACCTACAGTCTGGCGCAACCATGACCGCTTCGAATCGGGGTATTTAAGTCAGTTTTCTGGGTATTATGTGTCTGGTGATGGTGGTTATCTTGATGATGAAGGTTACCTGTTTATCATGGGCCGTATCGATGATGTGATCAATGTTGCCGGACATCGATTGTCGACCGGTGAAATGGAAGAAATTGTTGGCGGTCATCCTGCTATCGCGGAATGTGCGGTTGTTGGTGTGCATGATGACTTAAAAGGGCAGTTACCATTAGGGTTTGTGGTGCTAAAGGACGGTGTCAAAGTCGATGACTTGCAGCTTGAAGGTGAACTTGTGGGTAAGGTACGAGATGAAATCGGTGCCGTCGCTTGCTTTAAACACGCACTGGTTGTTGAACGTTTACCAAAAACTCGTTCCGGTAAAATCCTACGTAAGACGATTCGACAAATCGCCGACGGCGAAAACTATACCATTCCTTCCACCATTGATGACCCCTCAAGCTTAGAAGAAATTCAGAAAGCGCTCGACTCATAGTTGAGATGGCGTTCCATAATTATTAAATCGCCCCTTTTGAAAGGGGCTTTTTAGTTGATAATTTTTTATGTTCGACTCACACTGTCGCTTTATTTGTGGCGCGAAAATAAAGTATGCAAGAAGTGAAAATTAGAGCAGCCCAACCACATGATTTGGAACAGCTCAATGATCTGATGTTCAGACTACACGATGAGCACCATAACCAATGTTCAGAGCACTTTAAACCTGCTGAGGAAATTGAGCAGGAAAAAAGTATTGGTCGATATTTAGATGACCCTGAATGTATCGTACTCGTCGCTAATTATAAACAACGGATTGTCGGGTTTATATCTGGTCATTTTTGTGAGCTGACTTCTAGTGTGAGTAGACCTGTGCAAATGGGAAGTATCGATGAACTTTATGTATTGCCTGAGTGTCGTAAGTCAGGGATCGCAAAACAATTATGTGAGTTGATCGAGCAGCGCTTTGACGACTGCGGTGTCAAGCAGATATTTGTTGAAGTGTGGCATTTTAACAGCATTGCCTTAGATTTTTATAAAGAATTCGGTTTCGAACATCATATCCATTGGCTCCGCAAGCCAGTGGATTAAATCAAGAAGTAATAAATGGCCATTTTTAAGCAGTTGGAACGAGTGTTTTTGTTTTTTTCACTCTCATTTTTTTCGTCTCTATTATTAGCAGAACAAAAACAACCTGAAATCGAAGGAGCAGCTTGTGTCATTCGTGCGGACGACAAATTAGTGCTCGTTAATGAAATCTTGACGGGTAAGTCATGGCTACCAGCAGGCAATGTCAAACAAGGTGAAAAGCCAGATTTGGCAGCGCAAAGAGAAACTTGGGAAGAAACGGGGCTGGTTGTTTCAATCAATAAAGTGCTAGGACAGAGAAACAACACTATCTATTACGATTGTATTTCGGATTCGGAGATCCTTGCTTTCCATATTGATGACTCATTTGATGCACACCAGATGCCAATATGGTTTGCACCGCATTATGGCGTTGAAATTGCGTCAGCAATGCTAATCCCACCTGAGATGATCAATGCGCACGAATATCGATTCCCTGAACAACTTAAACGGATTGCAGAATACTTTGAACAAGCAACGCCTCAGTCTGTCCGATATGTCGATAACTTGGTCGAATCTGCACCGAAATTACATCAAATGGAATTGGCTTGGTTAAATGAGTTCCGTTTGTTACTAGATAAGTTACCAATCCGTGCTGAAGCTATTGTTGAAGAGCTATTTAAGTTAAGCCTTCAACTCAATCATCCGCTCATGTTGCTGGTTCTCTTTCCTTATCTTTATTGGCGATTTGGGCGAGATTTTAGCTATAAAGTGTTTTTCGCTGTAACCATTACTTCACTGCTTGTTTTACTAGCGAAACAAGGGTTTCAGCTTCCACCGCCACAAGTTTATCTTGCGAGCAGTGTTTTGCCACAGTTCTCAGGTTATAGTTTGCCGAGCTTACCATTTGCTGTTTGGATGTGTGTTATTACTCTACTAATCAATAAAATGAGGGAAAACAGGCCAGATTATCTAGTAGGTGTGGGTGTGAGCTTGATTACTTGGCTGGCTATTTCCAGTTTTTACACTGGTACGCACTTTATTGTCGACATGGTGACTGGGTTGCTGATTGGCGGTTTGTGTGCCTGGCATCTGATTCGGTTAGATAATAAACCTGAAGCAGAGGTGATGCCTTTGATACAATCCAAAGTAACGTGGTTGGGGTTGATTGCTGCTGGGCTAGTCATGGTCTTCGTATGGCCGATTCCCGTATTTGGTGTTTGGTTAGGTATTATGATTACGGCATTAGGAGTGATGTACACAACCGACGAACGTGAAAAGAAAATTACATCAGAGCTTCTTGTTCCAATCACCTTATCCATGGTCGCGGTATTTTGGTTGTTCGAATACAGTGAAATATTGGTTTCTAGAAGCAGTGTTTTGTCATTTGGTTTGGATGTAGTTCGTTATCCAGTACTTATGGCTCTGTTTATGGTGGGCGTTAGGAAATTCGCAAAAGCTGCCTGATGGCAGCTTTTAGCATTAACGTTTCAGTATTACTTGAGTATGTATTTTTCGATGACTAATGCGACACCGTCATCATCATTGCTGGTGGTAATGTGATCGGCGATGGCTTTAGTTTGTTCCATGGCATTTTCCATTGCGACTCCGAGCCCCGCATAGCGAATCATGTGATGATCATTCTCCGCGTCTCCCATGCAAATAACTTGGCTGGCATGAATACCGAGGTAGTCTGCAATCGCTTTAACACCGACGCCTTTATTACTCTCAAGGTTGAGAAATTCTAGGAAGAACGGGGCACTTTGCACAATGGTGAATTCCTGATGGAGTAAATCTGGAATGGCTTTCGCAGCTTGCGTAAGTTTTGATGGTTCACCGACGATCATGGCTTTGATGATAGGGTGGTCATCCTCTAATAATTCGAACGCCATTTGCGTAATCGGTACTTGGTTAATGTCAGATTCCAAGGTAGTAAACTCGTTATTTTCAGGTGTAATTAAGCCGTGCTTAGTACTAAATGCATGACAGTACAATCCTAGCTCTTTAGCAAGCTTCGCCACTTGCTTCGCACGCCGACCATCGATGAAGGCTTGATGAATGACTTTTCCAGAGCCAATTTCTTTAACAGTACTTCCATTGTAAAAAACAACAAACTCATCGTTTCCTTCAATGCCGAGCTCTGTCAGTTTCTCTTGCATGCCTGCGAGTGGACGGCCTGAAGCAAGAACGACTTTTACTCCCTTAGCGCGCGCTTTTTCTATGGCGGTTTTTGTTCTTTCTGAAATGGATTTGTTGCTAGTTAGCAAGGTGCCATCCATATCCAAAGCAATTAGCTTGTACATATACTTACCTAAAACTTTTTAAAGTTATCACTAAAGAAAGAAGCAGATTAAATGAGTGAATCGCAATGATCAATTTCTGATTTAGTTGACCTTCGCAGTGCAGTCATTTATGGTCTCGTTCCTGCAAAATATTGAAGATGAGTTAGGCTGAGACAAAGTTGTACAAAATAAACGAAATGTTCGAAACCATTCAGGGTGAAGGCGTATTTACCGGCGTTCCTTCAGTGTTTGTTCGCCTACAGATATGTCCGGTAGGATGTGCTTGGTGTGATACTAAACAAACCTGGGATGCGACACCTCAAGACGAACGCCCGTTAGCGGAAGTGCTCGCGAAAACGGAAGACTCACCAACATGGTGTAGTGTGTCTGGAGATGACATTATCGAGCAGTATCGTCAACAAGGCTATCAGGCTAAGCATATTGTGATTACTGGCGGTGAACCATGCATTTACGACTTGCGTCCGCTCACAGAAGCATTTGAAGCGCTTGGATGTTCTTGTCAAATTGAAACCAGTGGTACATCACCAGTTTTTGCGAGTGAAAATACTTGGGTGACAGTGTCACCAAAGGTGGCAATGAAAGGTAAACTGCCAGTTCTGGACTGTGCTTTACTCCGAGCCAATGAGATTAAACACCCAGTGGCGACCGATAAAGACATTGAGCAACTCGATGCTTTGATTGAGCGAGCAGGCGTGCCTGAAAGTACGACCGTTGCCCTACAGCCGATCAGCCAGAAACCACGCGCCACTCAGCTATGTATTGATACTTGTATTGCGCGTAACTGGAGACTCTCTATCCAGACACACAAGTATCTAAGTATTGCGTAAGGGAAACGAAATGAAAAAAGCAGTTGTAGTATTTAGTGGTGGTCAAGATTCAACTACATGTCTCGTGCAGGCACTTAAGAATTTTGATGAAGTCCACGCGATCACTTTCGATTATGGTCAGCGCCATAAACTAGAAATTGAAGTGGCTCAAGCCCTTGCAAAAGAGCTCGGTGTTAAAGCGCATAAAGTGATGGATGTGGGCTTGCTGAACGAGCTTGCTATTAGCTCATTGACTCGTGATGACATTCCGGTTTCACATGAGCTGCAGGAAAATGGCTTACCTAACTCTTTCGTCCCTGGCCGTAATATTCTTTTTCTGACCTTAGCGGGTATTTACGCCTATCAAATTGGTGCTCAGACTGTGATTACTGGCGTGTGTGAGACGGACTTCTCAGGTTACCCTGATTGCCGCAATGACTTCGTTAAAGCGATGAACAGTGCGTTGGTTCAAGGTATGGATCGTAATCTAGATATTGTTACGCCGCTGATGTGGCTAAATAAGGCGGAAACTTGGGCTCTGGCTGACCAATACGATGCACTGCAGTTGGTGAGAGAAAAAACACTGACGTGTTACAACGGCATCATCGGTGATGGCTGTGGAGATTGCCCCGCGTGTGATTTAAGAAAAACGGGTTTAAATGATTATATCGACAACAGAGACGCTGTTATGGCCTCGTTAGTCAGTAAGCAAAGTAGTGAAGTGTAGAGCCTTTCTAAGATAGCTAGTACAAAAACGCCCTCAAATGAGGGCGTTGTTCTAATCAGGAGTGATTAATCCAGATACATTTTCGCAAGCTCAGATGGCTCAAGCTCTTTGCCTTCTAGCTGTGCATTCCAGTTTGTTCCAACTAGAACGCCATCTTCCGCTAGGGTTAGTAGCCAGTCTTCAACGAAGATATCTAGTGGAATTTCCAAAACCTCAAAATCTGACCACTCTTCCACGTTATGTGCTTGAGCGTCTTCCTTAGAAGACCAGAATGGCATGACTTCGCTGTTTTCAAATTCCGTAGAGTCGCAAGACAGCCAACCTTCTTCATTGCGAAGGCCCCAAACCAAGCTATTTGCTTTGGTTTCAGATACGAATAGCTCTAGGTTAGCTCGAATATCAGCAGTTAATTTGCTCATAGGATTTATCTCATAAGTAGAATCGCGCATAGGTTACCACTGTTGCTATGAAAGCTGAATAAAAATGGGCACATTGAATGCCCATTTAAATCAATAGGAGGCCTGTTACTTCGCTTTTTTAGTAAAGATTGTCCACTCTTTCTTTACACTGCCTTGATGGCCGACGACAGTTGCCACGACTTTGCGGTTTTTCGCATGTGTGATTTCGTCATCTCCTACGTCAGAAAGATTAGTATCACCGAAGCCGACAATTCTTATCCTAGTATGGCTGACTCCATTATTGACTAGAGCTCTTTCAACTGCTTCCGCGCGACGTTGTGATAATGCCATGTTATGGTTGTGGCTACCCACTTTACTAGCATAGCCTTGCAGCTCGATCGACGTAGATGGGTAAATTTTTAGAAAATCGGCCATCTCGCGAATTTGAGTTAGGAATGCAGGTTGGATATTACTGGAGTCATTCTCGAACAAAATATGAAGGTTCATTTCTTCTTCTGATTTAACATATGTCCCACATCCATCGTTATCGATATCGGCGCCCAATGGAGTATCAGGGCACAAATCTCGTGCGTTGATAACACCGTCTTTGTCATCATCGAGTAAGTCAGCTACCTGATGTGGTACGGGAGTTTTTCGGTAGTCATAGATGTCATCAGCATGGGTTGCAGTAGACAATAGACAAGCAGCAGCGGTAAGGGTGAAAAGTGATTTTTTCATATTAATACTCAACCGCCTTATTCCAATTCTCAGGGGTGTCTACACGCAATGCTGCTAGCAAACCGCCGGTAGCATTCATGACTCGATACTTTGCATACTGCTCTGCGTACTTAGCATCTAGGTAATCTTTCCTTGCCTCGAAAAGCTCGTTCTCTGTGTTTAAAAGATCAAGCAAGGTTCGTTTGCCAAGTTTGTATTGCTTTTCATAGGCGACAACGGTTTCAGATGCTGAATCAACCTGATCGGCAAGAAACTCTTTTTGTTGCAACGTGAGATCCAGTGCACTCCATGATAGACGCAGTCCTTCTTCAAGGCTGCGGAATGTACGATCACGAAAATCTTTCGCTTTGTTGAGTTGGTAAGCTGCACTCTCAGTTCGATCAGAATCGGAACCACCGTTGTACAAGTTGTAACGCATCCGAAGCATGGCGGAAGACTCGTTGCTATTACCGCGTATTCCCCCAGCATCATCACGCCAAATTTGGTTAGCTTCGATGGACAAGGTTGGGTAGTTTACCCCCTTAGTCTGGTCATACTGAAAACGTGCTGAGTCGACGTCAGATTGAGCGACTTTAATCACTGGGTGATTTTTAAAAGCAAAGTCCAGAGCTTCATCGATAGAAAACGGAATCGCATATTCATCGGCTCTTGGAAAAATCAAAGCTTGAGGTGATTGACCAACAATACGCGTGAATTGGGTATGAATGTCATAAAGGTTGTTTTGAGCAGCGAGTAGGTTACTGTGAGCTTTCGCAAGACGTGCTTCAACTTGAGAGAGATCCGCAGTCGAACCAATACCCGAGTCGACGCGTTTCTTTATATCGCTATAAATTTCTTTATGTACAGCCAGATTACTCTCAGAAAGGGCCAGCACCTCATAGGCTTTGGTTGCGTTGAGATATATGTCGGTAACTTCGAGTGCAATATCTTGTGAGTCTGCGAGCAACTGAAGTCTGACAGATTCAGCGTCGGCTGCTGTTCTATCCATATCATTGAGCGTTGCTGAACCATCCCAGATTAACTGGGTTAGACTCAGCGTAGCTTCTTTTCTGGTCAGTTCATCTTCTGTCCCAGAAGCTAAATCGACCTTTTCATAACCAATACCAGCATCTAAGTCGATGGAAGGCAGGTACGCACCTGATGATGCTTTCGCATCATAAAGCTTACTCATATATTCGTTGTACGAAGCTTTAATGTCAGGGTTGTTTGTTATTGTATAAGCTACTGCTTGTTCTAGTGTTTGACTCTGCGCTGGAAAAGAGAGCATCGTAACAACACTCAACAACTTAATCCTATTCCAATTCACGATGGGGCTCCTTGGGTACCTCTGAACGAGAGATATTACTTAAAGTTAAGGTCTCATTTATGAGAATTATCAATCTGCGACGTCAATAAAATAACACTGTCCGCTTATGAAGACTAACCTCTATTTAGGAACTGGGGGAATTGATCGTTAGCAAAACGCGGCTTAGAGAGTTTGAATGCCTGCGTAAAAATGCAACATAAAACTGCATTTAGAGGTTAACAGGGCGTGATGTTGATTCAAAAAATGGTTCCGAAATAGCAATCAATTTAGCTGAGGTCGTTAACACAATAAGCAAAAATGGTTTGTTTTGAAAATCGTCGATGTTAATTTGTCCATAGTGTCAACGTGTGTCGTTACGTTACCGGCTATCACTTTGACAAGGGAGTCGCTGTAAAGGATTAGGGGTTTATCATGGGATTTGGTGCATATGTGGCAATTGGTAACCTGACTGCTGGAAGGGCTATTGCAATAGATAAGGACGGCAAAGTTCGCGTGTTAGATAGCAACGAAGTCGTTGCACCCGGCGAGTTGGTGATGTCCGTGGGCGAGCCCAATCAGAATGTCGCCGACGTGAACATTGGCATTATTGATGACAGCTCTGAACTCCAAGATCTAACAAACGAAATCGATGATATCATCGCGGCGCTGGAACAAGGCCAAGACCCAACCCAGTTGGGTGATGAGTTTGCAACTGCCGCAGGCGGCCAAATAGCTTCGAGCCTAACGACGATCGACTCCATCGTTAGAACAGGTGATGAAACTATCGCCCGTACAGAGTTTGTTACTCAAGGTCTCGAAAACCTTGGTATTTCCAGAACTCAGAGCCTCACTCTATTGGAACAGTACCAGTCCTTTCAGCAAGCCCCTACATTTACTGACCAGAGCACAAACAGCAGCCCTTTTTCTAACGACATATCTGTAACAACTAATGAAGATACATCGGTAGGTGGGCAGGTGACTGCTACTGATCCTAATCCCGATGACTCCCTCACTTTTTTAATTTCTTCCCCCCCCGCAAATGGCTCTGTGTCAATCAACCCTATATCTGGAGTATGGGAGTACATTCCCGAAGAAAATTACGACGGTTCTGACTCGTTTGAGGTAACGGTAGATGACGGTAATGGTGGGACGGACACTGTCATCGTTAATGTTGATGTCATCCCAATTCCGGCGATATCTGTTTTAGGAGATGCTCAAGTTAACGAAGGTAGTCAAGCTGGCTATATCATAGAATTCGATAAATCGTCAAATCAAGCCACAACGTTAAAATTGACTTTGTCCTTGGGCTCAGCTGAAGGAACGGATTTGGCAGGGATGGGCGTCGAAGTGTTGAACTCTTCTGACAATTCTATTCCGTCACAGCGAATTGCGCTCATAGTAGGTGCTGATGGAACGGTAGAAGTGCCAGCGGGTGTCACTTCTCTTGGTGTTACTGTCAATACGAACCAAGACACAACATTTGAAGGTTCGGAAGACTACCAACTTAACGTTTTGCCTCTGTTCGGTCTGGTTGGAGATGGTGCTGGTAGCAGCAGTGTAAGCACCGTGATTTTGGACAATACCAGTAATGAATCAGATGTTCCGCAACTCACTGTCAGCAATGCAGCTGTGCTTGAAGGCAACACTGCTGTCTTTGATATTGCGCTGTCAAACAATGTTGACGGTGATGTAACGTACAATTTTTCACTTAATCTCAATGGTGACACTGCTCAAGCCGCTGACTTTGCTGAAAACACAATCAATGTCAGTTTTCAGATAGCGGGTGTTACTCAAACTGCTATTACGAACCAAGATGGCAGTTATTCCATCCCGGGCAACGCGACCAATATACAAGTCTCTGTTGAAACCGTGAATGATGACATCTTCGAAGCAATCGAAAGCTTTACTTTGGATGCTAATGCGAGTGCCACAGTGGGTGGTGAGAGTTTTAATCTCAATGAATTCGGAGTGGGCACGATCAATGATGAATTCGATCGCCCAGACTTAACCGTGACAGGCGCAGGGACCGTCTCTGAAGGTGAGGTGGCAACCTTCAGTCTCAACCTTTCTAACCCTGTT